>NZ_JBJHAQ010000012.1:0-120332 GCF_054051115.1 Modestobacter sp. SYSU DS0904
GTGCGGAGCCGCCCCCCCCCCCCCCCCCCCCCCCCCCCCCCCCCCCCCCCCCCCCCCCCCCCCCCCCCCCCCCCCCCCCCCCCCCCCCCCCCCCCCACCGCGGCGCCAGAACCAGCGGCCTGCGGTCCTGGACGGTCACCGGCAGCCCACTCGGCCTGAACACGTGCGACCGACCGTCGCCGTCCTGCGCCGGCGGTCAGCCCGCTCGACGCTCAACCGACCGGACGTTCGGCGTGGTGCAGGGCGTTCCGCTCGGCACACGGCGCGGGAGTCGGTGTCGCCGACGCCGACGGGCCGGGGAACCACCATCGATGGATCCCCGGCCCGTCGGTGCTCAGTGCGCGATGACGACCGGGGCGTCGGGATCACGCTGGATGGCGCCGTGGGGCAGCAGCAGCCCGCAGATGACCGCGCCGGCGGCGAGGATCCCGGCGGACCAGGCGAACACCGTCGTGTAGCTGGACACCGAGGCCTGCAGCAGGGCGGCCGGGTCGCTGGGGTCGACCCCGACGAGGGCGTCGGTGGCCGCCGCGGCTGCGAGGGCGCTCAGCACGGCGGTCGCGATGGAGCCGCCGATCTGCTGGAAGGTGTTCACCGCGGCGGAGGCGACACCGGCGTCGGACGCCTGCACACCCAAGGTGGCGGCGGAGAAGGCCGGCGCCATCACCATGCCGATCCCGAAGCCGGCGATGACCAGGCCGGGAACCACGTGGGTCCAGTAGCTGCTGCCCACGTCGAGAGAGGTGAACGCGAGCATCCCGGCGGCACCGATCAGGAAGCCGGCCGCGACCGGGACCTTGTAGCCGACCTTCGCCACCACGGTGGGCGTGACCTGCGCAGCCACCATCAACGCCAGGATCATCGGCAGGAACGCCAGCCCCGTCTCCAGCGGGGCGAAGCCGAGCACCGTGGAGAGGAAGTAGGTCAGGAACAGGAAGACGCCGAACATCCCGGCGCCGACCAGCCCGATGGCGAGGAACGCTCCCCCACGGGTGCGATCGGTGACCACGCGCATCGGCAGCAGCGGGTGCGCGACCCGGGCCTCGACGGCGACGAACGCGGCGAGCAGCACCAGTCCGGCGCCGATGAAGCCGAGCGTGCTGACCGCGGTCCAGCCGTCGGTCTCGGCGGTTCCGAGGCCGTAGACGAGGGAGACCAGGCCGGCGACGCTCAGCACGGCACCGGGGACGTCGAGGCCCGGAGCGCCGGCCACGCGCGCCTCACGGCGGGGCAGCCACAGGAGCGCGCCGATCACGGCGATCGCGGCGATCGGCACGTTCACGTACAGGCACCAGCGCCACGACAGGTACTCGGTGAGCGCCCCGCCGAGGATCAGACCGACGGCACCACCGGCACCGGAGACGGCACCGAAGATCGCGAAAGCACGACCCCGGGCCCGGTCACCGGCGAAGGTGACGGTCAGCAGCGACAGGGCCGCCGGCGCCAGCAGCGCCCCGAAGGCGCCCTGTGCGGCGCGGGCGGTGACGAGCAGGCCGAAGGTGTCAGCGGCACCACCGAGGGCGGAGGCGGCGGCGAAGCCGATCAGGCCGGTGAGGAACAGCGGCTTGCGGCCCAGCAGGTCGGCCAGCCGACCGCCGACCAGCAGCAGCGAGCCGAAGGCGAGCGCGTAGCCGGTGACGATCCACTGCCGGGCGTCGTTGTCGAAGCCGATGTCCGCCTGTGCCGTCGGCAGCGCGATGTTGACGATCGTCGCGTCCAGGACGACGACGAGCTGGGCCAGGGCGACGACGGCGAGCACGAGCCAACGTCGCGCCTGCCCGCCGTCCCCGTCGATGGCCGGGTCACGCGGGAGCGTGTCCTGGCCGTGGGCGGTCGTGCTGGACATCAGGTCCTCCGGTTCAAGTGAAAAGGCTTGTTCACTTCCTCGCGCACCGTAGCAGCGGAAGTGAACAGGTCTTTCCGTTTGCGCTACGGTGACCGGCATGTCCTCCGTCACATCGCCTGCGTCGTCGGGCGCCGCCCGTCCGCTCCGAGCGGACGCCGAGCGCAACCGGCTCGCCATCCTCGCCGCGGCCCAGCGGGTCTTCGCCGTCCGCGGGCTCGATGTGGGCTTCGACGTCATAGCGCGCGAGGCCGGCGTCGGCGCAGCCACCGTGTACCGACGTTTCCCCGAACGCGCCGACCTGATCGAGGCACTGTTCGAGCAGGAGATCGACGACGTGGTCGCCCACCTGGAGGCTGCGGCGGCCGATCCCGACCCATGGGCAGGGCTCTGCCGCTTCCTCCGTTGGGGCATCGAGGCCCAGGCGCACAACCGTGGACTGGCTCAGGTGCTGGCCGAGGCCGGCCGCGGCAACGAGGACCTCGACCGCGGGCGCCAGCGGATCGAACCGCTCGCCGGCGCGCTCATCGCCCGCGTCCAGGCAGCCGGCGTCCTCCGTCCGGACGTGACCCCACTGGACCTGCTGCTCCCAGCGACGCTGCTCAGCCGGGTCGGCGCGCCGGAGGACGCCGGCGTCCGCGAGCGCCTCCTGGTCCTACTCCTGGACGGACTGGTCGTCCGGCGGGACGCACCGACGCCACTCCCGGCCTCCCCGCCCACGGAGGCCCACGTGGCGGACGTGACAGGGGCACGCCGTCCCACTGCACACTGATCACCGAAGCTGTGGGAGACGCGGCCGAGCGCACCGCCGCGAGCTCCTGACCGGCCGCCGCCGTTCCGAGTGGCGACCTCGGCGGGCGGGTCCTCGCCGCCGAGCTGCAGGAAACACGCCCAGCGAGGTGCTGCTGCGCATCACGGCCCGGCACCGCCCACGCAGCCTTCGACCTCGACGCCCTTGAGTCGCCGTGCGACGGGGCGCTGACCCCCGCGCCCACTCCCCCCGGCCGGCCGCTTCCGGCCGGACCGGCACGCGGTAGCCCCGAGGTCGCCCCGAGTGACGCCTCCGTCCAGGCTCAGCCCAGCCATCGGTGGCAGTGCACACGCCGGGAACAAGCACCTTCCATGGAAGGTTCCTTGCCGGACGTGCGGCAGTCCAGTGTGGACGCGCCGGCCACGCTGCCGGTGTCGCTGCCGGTGAGCCGAGGGAGGGAAACGAGATGCGCGCCGTCTGGTACGACCGTCAGGGACCTGCAGCGGAGGTGTTCCGGATCGGCGAGCTGCCGGATCCGCAGCCCGGGCCCGGCGAGGTGCGGGTGCGAGTCCGGTTCTCCGGCGTCAATCCCGGGGACACCAAGAAGCGCCGGGGCTGGCTCGGCTCATCCATGCCGTACCCGCGGGTGGTCCCGCACAGCGACGCCGCCGGCGTCATCGATGCCGTCGGCGAGGGCGTCGACGCCCAGCGCACGGGGCGCCGCGTGTGGGTCTACGGCGCCCAGTCCTACCGTGCGTTCGGCACGGCGGCCGAGTACACGGTGGTCCCCGACCAGCTGGCGGTCGACCTGCCCGACGGGGTGTCCGACGAGTTCGGTGCCACGCTGGGCATCCCGGGCATCACCGCTCACCGGGCCGTGTTCGGCGACGGATCGGTCACCGGCGCCACGGTGCTGGTCCACGGGGTGCTCGGCGGGGTCGGAACCGTCGCTGCCCAGCTGGCCGCCTGGGGTGGCGCCACCGTCATCGGAACGGTGCGGCACCAGCGCGACCTCGAGCTGCCTGCACCCGGTGTGGCCCACACGGTCGCGCTCGACCAGTCCGACCCCGCATCCGCCATCCGTGAACTGGCGCCCGGCGGCGTCGACCGGATCGTCGAGGTGGCCTTCTCGGACAACGTCGACCTGGACGCCGGGGTGACCAAGGTCGGCACGGTGATCGCCGCATACGCGACCAGGGACGACCGTCCCGGCCTCCCGTTCTGGCCGATGCTGTTCGACAACGTCACCATCCAGCTGCTCGGCAGCGACGACTTCCCCGTCGAGGCCAAGCGGCAGGCTGCGCGCGACCTGACCCAGGCCGCCGCGCAGGGCGCACTCGCCGTCCGGGTCGGCGAACCACTCCCCCTCGCGGAGGTGGCCGAGGCCCACGAACGGGTCGACGCCGGCACCCGCGAGCGGGTGCTGCTCGCCGTCGACGCCTGATCCGGGGCGGCGGACAGCATGACGGGCCGGTCAGGAACCCCACCGGGGATCCCGACCGGCCCGCCCGCCGTGGCGACTACTTCAGCAGGCGGATGGCGTGGTCCTCGACGTACTCGGACAGACCCGCCTCGCCGAACTCCCGCCCGATGCCGCTCTGCTTGACGCCCCCGAAGGGCATCCGCAGGTCCAGCGAGTCGAACGAGTGGGTGTTGATGAACGTGCTGCCGGCCTCGATCCGCCGGGCCATCGCGAACCCGCGCTCAGGGTCGCTGGTCCACACCGACGACCCCAGGCCCCACTCGCTGTCGTTGGCCCAGGCGATGACCTGCTCTTCGTCGTCGTAGGCGATGAGCGGGACGATGGAGCCGAACTGCTCCTCGCAGGAGACGGGCGCCGCGTGCTCCACGTCGCGCACGACGTACGGGAGCATGTAGTAGCCGTTGTCCCAAGACGACGGGTCGAGCTTCCGGCCGAGCTCGACCAGCGTCGCCGAGGAGTTGCGGGTGCGGTCGAGCAGGTCCTGGACCTTCTTGAACTGGGCCTCGTTGTTGAGCGGGCCGAAGCTGGCCTGCGGGTCCAGACCGTGCCCCACCGCGTACTCATCGACGCGCGCACAGAAGGCGTCGGCGAAGCGGCCGTACATGGCGCGCGGGACGTAGATGCGCTTCACGGCGAAGCAGATCTGTCCGGTGCGGGTGTAGACGCCTCGGAGCATCCGGTCGATCGTCGTGTCGAGGTCGGCGTCGTCGAGCACGATCGCCGGGTCGTTGCCGCCGAGCTCCAGCGTCACGTTCTTGATGGTCTGGGCCGTGGCTTCGATGACCTTGATCGCGGTGGACGTGCCCCCGGTGAAGCCGACCTTGCGCACGAGCGGGTGCCGGGTGAGTGCCGACCCGACATCACCCTCGCCGTGCACGACGTTGAGCACACCCGGCGGCAGGAGGGCGGCGATCTTCTCCAGGGCGAGGGTGAGCGCCGCCGGCGCGAACGGCGACGGCTTGAGCACGAGCGTGTTGCCGGCCCCCAGCGCGGGGGCCAGCTTCATCATCGTCAGGACGACGGGCATGTTCCACGGCACGATGGCGGCGGCCACCCCGCGCGGCACCTTCTCGACGCTGATGGTGCTCTGCTCATCGTCGTACCGGACAGCCTGCAAGAAGTCCTCGAGCAGGCCGGCGGTGTGCTGCAGGACCCCGGTGCCCAGGCCGAAGTCGGTCTGCGACTCCCAGAGCACGCCACCGTGCTCGCGCACCAGCAGCGGTGCCAGCTCCTCGCCACTGCCGGCGAGGGTCTCGGCCGCCGCCAGCAGCTTCTGCGCCCGCTCGGCCACCGGCGTGTCCCGCCACCCGGGGAACGCACCGTGGGCGGCCCGGACGGCACGGTCGACGTCGTCGACGGTGCCCACGGCGACCTGGGCGACGACCTCGTCGAGACATCCCGGATCACGGTGGTCCCGGATGTCGGAGATCACCGTCTCCCCGCCGATGATGTTGCCGATCCGCGGCACTGCGGTCTGGGTCATGGGTGCGTTCCCTTCAAGGGTCCGGGCTGTCGTCGCGGCACACCACGGCGCGGTCGGGACGTGCCCGTGGGCTGGTTGCCTGCCATGGACCAGCGTGGTGACCCACGTCGCATGTGTCAAGTCCTCGTCGGACAACAAGGACTTGACACTCATCCACCCGTCGCCGAGCCGACGTCGCGTCGGTCAACCTTCGTGCCGACCCAGCACCTCTCGCAGGAAGGCGGCGGCAGGCCCACCCAGGGCCTCGTGGGCGGCCACGAAGAGGTCGTGCGCCTGGTGCCCAGGCCACGCCTCCGGGAGGAGCTCGGCCGGCAGGTCGGGGTCCCGGAAGGGGAAGTGCCGATAGTCGGAGACCAGTCCGATCCGCAGACGCAGCGCCTCGGCTCCGGGCATGGCGCCCAGCTCGGCCGTGGACGGCAGCGCCTCGAGGCGGGCGACGAACTCGCGGTAGTCGCGACCGAGCGCCGGCAGGTCCCAGCACCGGTCGACCATGTGCAGGTCCGTCCCTGCCCCCCGGGACCGGCACGTCAGCAGGTCCAGACGGGCCGACGTGCCCTTCAGGGAGTCCTCCACCTCGTCGAGGCGATCGTGCGGACTCACCCACGTCGCGGTCGCCAGCGGACCGAACCCCAGCCAGGACAACGTCCGGCGCAGCCGCTCGCGCTCCGCGCGATCCTGCTCCGACACTGCGTAGATGACCATCCGCCACTGGCCGTCCCACGGCTCGCGCGTGCGCTGGAAGATCCTCGCGCGCCCGTCGTCCAGCAGCCGCCAGGCCTTGTCGGTCAGCCGGTAGACCACCTGACGCCCCTCGCGGCGGGTGTCGAACCAGCCCTCCTTGCGCATGCGCGCGAGGACGATGCGTGCCGTGGGCTCACCGATGTCGAACACCTGCAGCAGGTCGACCAGCGCCTGGGTCCGCGCTTCCCCGCCGTGGTACCGCAAGTGGTCGCCGAACAGGTCGAAGACGACCGACCGCGGCTTCATCTGGCTCCCGTCCGTCAGTTCCCGACGCGACCTGTGCGCACGCCTGGGTCAATTCTGCCGACCTCCGGTCCGGCTCGTCGCCACCGCCACCGCCAGGGTGCCCCCACGAGGGCACCCCGGGGCCTGCATGGCCCAACTTGTGTCATCTGCTTGACGGGTGGCGCCTGGATGACAGACATTGGGGTCGGCAAGGGACTCTCGTCCCGGCCACCGCGGAGCAGCCTCACCACCGCGCTGTCGCGCGCCGGCCAGCTCCCGCACGCCACGTCACGCCACCAGGACCTGTGAGGACGACGATGTCCCGTTCCCCGGCCACGACCAACCGATCCGGCCAGCGAAGCGCCCGCTTCGTGGTGCTCATCTGCTTCACGACGATCGTGTTCGACGGGTACGACCTCGTCGTCTACGGCACGACGGTCCCCGCACTGCTCGCGTACGAGCCCTGGGGCCTGACCCCTGCCCAGGCGGGCGCCATCGGCAGCTACGCCTTGGTCGGCATGCTGATCGGGGCGCTGGTCTCCGGCGCCCTCACCGACGTGCTGGGCCGCCGCAAGGTCATGCTCGCCTCCGTCACCTGGTTCTCGGTGGCCATGGCCCTGACCGCCGCCGCGCCCAACGCCGAGATCTTCGGCTTCCTGCGCTTCGTTGCGGGGCTGGGACTCGGTGGCGTGGTGCCCACCGCGATCGCACTCACCGTCGAGTACTCGCCGAAGGACCGCCGCCAGCTCAACAACGCCCTCATGTACAGCGGCTACTCGGTCGGCGGGATCCTCGCCGCCCTCGCCGGACTGGCCCTGCTCCCGGAGACCGACTTCCGCGTCATGTACGCGCTGGGCGCGCTCCCGCTCGTGATCGTCCTCCCGGTCGCCTGGCGGTACCTCCCCGAGTCGATCACCTTCCTGATGGCGAAGGGGCGCCACGAGGAAGCTCATGAGCTCGCGGCCAGGTACGGCGTCGTGCCCGACGACGTCTCCCCGGCACCCGCTCCGCAGAGCCTCCCGACGGACCGATTGGCCCCCATCCGCACGCTCTTCACCCGCCGCTACCTGACAGCAACGTTGCTCTTCGCCGCCGCGAGCTTCTGCGGACTGCTGCTCGTGTACGGCCTGAACACGTGGTTGCCGCAGATCATGCGCGAGGCCGGCTACGGCCTCGGCAGCTCCCTGGCGTTCCTGCTCGTGCTGAACGCCGGGGCCATCGTCGGAGCCATCGGCGCCTCGCGGCTGGCCGATCGGATCGGCTCGAGGCCGGTCACCGTGCTGGCCTTCGGTGCCGCGACCGTCTCGATCCTGCTGCTCTCCATCGACCTGCCGACGGCACTGCTGTTCTCGCTCGTCGCCGTCGCCGGCCTGGGCAGCGTCGGGACCCAAATCCTGATCAACGGCTACGTCGCGACGCACTACCCCGACACCAGCCGGGCCACCGCCCTGGGCTGGTCCCTCGGCGTGGGACGGATCGGCGCCGTGCTCGGTCCCGTCCTGGGCGGCCTCGTCGTGGGCAGCTCGCTCGGTTTCCAGTGGAACTTCTACTTGTTCGCGGGCTTCGCCGTCCTCGGTGCGCTGCTCATCGCGAGCGTGCCACCGCGGCCCACCGTGGCAACCGCCGCAGACCGGTCGGAGTCGGTCCGGCCCCGGCCATGACGCCAGCGAAGACACCCGCTGCCGTTGCTCGCGCCACACCCAACCTGTCACCATCGACGTCAGGCGGCACAGAAATGACACATTCACGTACTGGAGGGCCCGCCATGCGCATCGCGGTCGTGGGCGGAGGACCGGGCGGCCTCTTCGCCGCCACCCTGGCGAAGGCGAGCGACCCGACCCGCGAGGTCACGGTCTTCGAACGGAACCGGGCCGATGACACCTTCGGCTTCGGGGTGGTCTTCTCCGACGCCACGTTGGAGCGGATCCACGAGGCCGACCCGGTCCTGCGCACGGCGCTGACCGAGCACGGCGTCCACTGGGACCCGATCGAGGTGCGCCTGCACGGCGAGTCCTTCCTGTGCCGCGGCAACGGGATGGCGGCCGTCGAGCGCCGGGCCCTGCTCCGGCTGATGCAGGAGCACGCGGCCGACGCCGGGGTCGACATCCGCTTCTCCGCCGAGGTGGACCCCGAGGCGCTGCTCGCCGAGGGCTGGGACCTCGTGGTGGCCGCGGACGGCGCCAACTCCCGGGTCCGCCGGCTCTTCGACGACGTATTCGAGCCGAGTGAGGAAGAGGCGACAGCCAAGTTCATCTGGCTGGGCACGACGTACCCGTTCGACAGTCTGACCTTCGTCCACGAGCGGAGCGAGCACGGGGTGTTCGCCGTCCACGGCTACCCCATCGGGAACGGCGTCTCGACGTTCATCGTGGAGACCGACGAGGCTTCTTGGCGCGCCGCGGGACTCGACGAGTTCGACGTCACCCAGCCGCCGGGGACCAGCGACGAGAAGAGCAGGCAGTACCTGCAGCGCCTGTTCACCGAGCAGCTCGACGGGCACGAGCTGCTGGTCAACAACTCGCGGTGGGGCAACTTCCGGACCCGGCGCGCGCGGTGCTGGCGGCACCGCGTCGGAGGAACGGCGCTCGCCCTGCTCGGCGACTCGGCGCACACCGCCCACTTCTCCGTCGGCTCCGGCACCAAGATGGCGATGGAGGACGCCGTCGCGCTCGTCGCGGCTCTCAACGAGCACGGGGACGACGTCGACGCCGCCCTCATGACGTACGAGGCGGTCCGGCAGCCCCAGGTGGCCAAGATCCAGGGGTCCGCCCGGCCGAGCCTGTCGTGGTGGGAGACGTTCGGCCGGTCCTACGACACGCTGCCCCCGTGGCAGTTCGCCTACCACTTCTTCACCCGCAGCCTGCCCGAGTCCAAGCTGCGTCGGCGGGACGACGCCTTCGTGGCCGGCGTGCACGAGCGGTGGCAGCAGGCACACGGTGCTCCACCGCTGGACACGCCGATCGAGGTCGCCGGCGTTCGCCTGACCACCCGGCGGGTCCCCGTCGGCGAGCGGCAGGTCCACCTCCCCGGCGGTGACCTGCCGCTGCTGGGCCAGCCGCCGGTGGACGGCAACTCCTGGGGCCTGTCCGTCACTGCACCCGAGACCGAGGACCAGCTCCCCCCGGCCCTCGACGCCGTGGCCAAGGCCGCCGCCGACGGCACCGCACTGGTGGCCGTCTCCGGCGGGACGGCGCTGACCCGCCGCCTGCTGTGCGAGGCGGCACGACTGGAGCACGGCACCGTGGCACTGCTGGTCGAGGACGTCGACCCCGCCCTGGCCGAGGACGTCGCGATCACCGCGGTGCTCTCCGGCCGGGCCGACCTCGTCGCGACCTCGGGCGGTGCATCCGCATGACCGCTCTGCAGCCCCTGTTCGCCCCCCGCGGCGTCGCCGTCATCGGCGCATCACGCGACCCCGGGAAGCTCGGCGCGGTCATGGCCCGATCGCTGGCCCGGTTCCCCGGGACGGTCGTCGGCGTGAACGCCCGGGACGCCGACCCGTCGGCCGGGCGGTTCGCGACCGTCGCCGAGGCCGCTGCGGCCTCTCCCGACCCGATCGACCTCGCGATCCTCTGTGTGCCGGCAGCCGTGTCCGCCCGTGCGTTGGCCGACGCGGCAGGGGCCGGCGTCCGAGCCGCCCTGGTCTGCTCCGGCGGCTATGCCGAGGCGGGCGGTCCCGGCGTCGGCCACCAGCGAGATCTGGTGTCCGCCGCCCGGGACGGCGGGGTGGCACTGCTCGGACCGAACACGTCGGGCTTCCTGGCGCCCGCTCGGGGGTTGACGGCGTCCTTCGTCCCCGGGGTCGCCGACGTCCCGGCAGGTTCGGTCGCCGTGGTCGCGGCCAGCGGCGGGGTGAACCACGCCCTGGCCTTCCTGCTGGCCCAGGCCGAGGTCGGCGTGTCACTCGCCGTCGGCCTCGGCAACGCGGCCGGCGTCACCGCTGCTGACGTCCTGGACCACCTCGCCGCCGACGCCGACACGCGAGCGGTGGCGCTGCACGTGGAGTCGGTGGCAGACGGACCGGCCCTGACGGCGGCGGTCCGCGCCGTGTCCAGCCGGGTGCCCGTGGTCGCCCTGGTCGTCGGCCGCAACGACGTGGCCGAGTTCGCCCGGTCGCACACCGGGGCGCTGGCCACCTCCTGGCGCACCACCCGCGCGGCCCTGCGCGCCGCCGGTGCGGTGCTCGTCGACGACGAACGGCAGCTGATCGACGCGGTGACCGCCCTGTCGGCGGTCCGCCTGCCAGCCTCCGCGGCACCCGGCGTCGGCGTGGTCACCGCCCAAGCCGGACCAGGGCTGATCCACGTCGACGGACTCCGCGGGCGGGAGGTGTCGGTACCCCCGTTGCAGCAGAGCACCCGCAGGGCGCTCACGGAGCTGCTGCCACCGCTCACCTTCCAGGCGAACCCGGTGGACACCGGGCGCCCCGACCCCGCCTTCGGCCGGGTGCTGACCACCGTGGCGGCGGACCCCGCCGTCGACCTGGTCAGCGTGTACGCGCTGTCGGAGCCCGACGTCCTCGACCTGCCGTCGGCCGTCGCCGACCTGGGCCCGGCGCCGGTCGTGGTGGGGCTCGGCGGACCGCCGGATCAGGTCGTGCCGCAGCGGCAGGCGCTGCGGAAACTGGGCGTGCCCGCCGTCGACGGACCCACCGCCCTGACCGTGGCCGTCGCCGCCCTGGTCGAGGACGCCCGGGCGCAGGCCCGGGCGGGCAACCGGGTCACGCCGGCCACCCGCTCGGTGGACGTGCCCGGACACGACCTCGACGAGGACGAGGCCAAGACGCTGCTCGGCCGGCTCGGCATCGCCACTCCCCCGCGACGCGCGTGCGCCGACCGGGGTGCCGCTCACCGGGCCCTCGCCGAGCTGCCGGGTCCGCTGGCGATCAAGCTCCTCGACGCGGCGGTGACGCACAAGTCCGACGTCGGGGGCGTGCACCTGGGCATCCGGGACGCGGCCGGCCTCGACCAGGCCCTCGACGCGCTGGCGGCCATCGGCGCCACCCGTTTCCTCGTCGAGTCGATGGCGCCCGACGGCATCGACCTCATCGTCGGGGCCTCGCGCGACCCGGTCTTCGGCCCCGTCGTGCTGGTCGGTCTCGGCGGCGTCGTCGCGGAGGCACTGGCCGACGTCGCCATCGCCCCGGCCCCCCTCTCCGCGGAGCACGCCGGCGCCCTCGCCGACGAGCTGACCGGCCGGGCCCTGCTGGACGGCTTTCGCGGGGGCCCGGTCGTCGACCGTGCGGCGCTCGGCACGGTCCTCGCCGCCCTGGGGGACCTGCTCGTCACCCACCCGGAGATCGACGACGTGGAGATCAACCCGCTGCGCATCACCGTCGCCGGACCGCTGGCACTCGACGCCGTCCTCACGATCGGCACGCCGTCGCAGGGCGAACAGACCGAGGGCAAGCACACCGAGGGCAAGGAGGCCCGTTCATGACGCCCACCCGCACCGTCACCCCGATCGCCGAGGGAACCGTCCCGTGGCCGGACGAGGTCGCCCGCGAGTACACCGAGCGCGGCTGGTGGCGCGGGACCGCCCTCGGGGCTGAGCTCCTCGACGCGGCCGATGCCCGGCCGGACACCGTGGCCCTGGTCGACCGGGACGTCCGGCTCACCTACCGGTCGCTGACCGCGCGGGCCGACGCGCTGGCCAGCCGGCTCGTCGACGAGCTGGGACTGGCTCGCGAGGACCGCATCGTGGTCCAGCTGCCCAACTGCTGGGAGTTCGTCGTCCTCACCCTGGCCTGCCTGCGCGCGGGGATCGTGCCGGTGATGGCCCTGCCGGCGCACCGCCGGCACGAGCTGTCCCATCTCGTGGAGCACAGCGAGGCAGCCGCGATCGCGGTGCCGGCCACGTTGCGCGGCTTCGACCACGCGGAGATGGCCGAGGAGCTGCGCACCGCATCGAGCACCCTCCGGCAGGTCCTCGTGGTGGGCGAGGAAGTGCGCCCCGGCCAGGTCGACCTGACCGCGCTCTGCGCCGAGCCCGCCGACGCCCGGGTCCACCGCGTCCGATGGGACGGCGAGCAGCCCGCCAGCCGGTCGGTGGCCGTGTTCCTGCTCTCCGGCGGGACGACCGGCCTGCCCAAGCTGATCGCCCGCACCCACGACGACTACGCCTACAACGCGCGGGCCAGCGCAGAGGTGTGCGAGCTGGGCCCCGACACCGTCTACCTGGGCACCCTCCCGGCGTCGCACAACTTCCCGCTCGCCTGCCCCGGGATCCTCGGGACCCTGCTCGTCGGCGGCCGGGTGGTCATGCTCCCCTCCCCCGAGCCCGAGCGGGTGTTCGCCACCGTCGCCGCCGAGAGGGTCACCGTCGCGACCGCGGTGCCCGCGGTCGCCCAGCGGTGGCTGGACCACGCTGCCGAGAAGGGCGCCGACCAGCTCGCCTCTCTCCGCCTGCTGCAGGTCGGCGGCGCCCGGCTGGCCGACGAGGTGGCGCGGACCGTGCGGCCGGTGCTCGGCTGCACGCTGCAGCAGGTGTTCGGGATGGCCGAGGGCCTGCTCAACTACACCCGCCTGGACGACTCCGAGGACGTCATCTGCACCACCCAGGGTCGCCCGATGAGCGCGGGTGACGAGGTGCGCGTCGTCGACGAGTCCGACCGGGACGTCCCCGACGGGACACCCGGCGCGCTGCTCACCCGCGGCCCCTACACACCGCGCGGCTACTACCGGGCGGCCGAGCAGAACGCCCGCGCGTTCACCGCCGACGGTTGGTACCGCAGCGGGGACATCGTGCGCCGGCGTCCGGACGGCAACCTGGTCGTCGAGGGACGCGACAAGGACATGATCAACCGCGGCGGCGAGAAGATCAGCGCCGAAGAGGTCGAGAACCTCGCCTACCAGCTCCTGCCCCAGGTGTCGCAGGTCGCCGCGGTGGCGATGCCCGACAGTTCCCTCGGCGAGCGGGTGTGCCTGTTCGCCGTCGTGCGCCCGGGGAGCACGCTGACCCTCGACGAGGTGCGGGGCGCCATGGGCGGGGCCGGCGTCGCCTCCTACAAGTGGCCGGAGCGCCTCGAGGTCGTCGACGAACTGCGCACCACCAAGGTCGGCAAGATCGACAAGAAGGCGCTCCGTGAGGACGTCGCGCAACGGCTGACCGCGACAGCGACCGCAGATCGCCCGGCGCTGGCCCGCTGACCGCCCGGCCCCTGGGTCGCCGCGGCCCACTGCGCCCTTCTCGCCCACCCCGACGACGAGCAGCACCCGTGCACCACCTCAGTGAGGAAGGAACCACCATGACCCAGCAGCTGACCTCGCCGGTCTCGCTGACCGCCGTGGACGCCCCTGACCAGCCCTCGCCCACCCCCGAGCTGGAGCAGCTCTACCGCGGGTTCGAGCAGGAGCTGCTCGTCCCACTGTGGACCGAGATCGGCGACCTGATGCCGGCCCACCCGCGGTCACGCGCCGTGCCGCACGTGTGGCGCTGGCAGAACCTGCTCCAGCTCGCCGACCAGGCCGGTCACCTCGTGCCGGTCGGGCGCGGTGGTGAACGCCGGGCGATCGCGCTGGCCAACCCGGCGCTGGGCGGGAAGCCCTATGCCACCCCCACCCTCTGGGCCGCCATCCAGTACCTCATGCCCGGTGAGGACGCGCCCGAGCACCGCCACACCCAGCACGCCTTCCGGTTCGTCGTCGAGGGCGAGGGCGTGTGGACCGTCGTCGGCCGCGACCCGGTGCCGATGAACCGGGGCGACTTCCTGCCCCAGGCCGGCTGGAACTGGCACGCCCACCACAACGCGGCCGACCGGCCGATGGCCTGGATCGACGGCCTGGACATCCCGTTCCAGTACAACGCCGAGGCGCAGTTCTTCGAGTTCGGCCGCGACCAGATCAGCGAGCAGGAGCGGACCACGCCCGAGCGCTCGCGCTCCCAGCGGCTGTGGGGCCACCCGGGGTTGCGACCCGTCTCGGCCCCCGGCGGCACGCCCGGGACCCCGCTGCTCAACTACCGCTGGGTCGACACCGACGCCGCACTCACCGATCAGCTGGAGCTGGAGGCCGAGGGGCATCCCGGCATCGTCGAGCCGGGGCACGCCGCCGTCCGCTACACCAACCCCACCACCGGCGGAGACGTGCTGCCGACCATCCGGGCGGAGATGCACCGCGTCCGTCGAGGTGCCGAGACCGCACCGCGCCGAGAGGCAGGGTCGTCGGTCTACCAGGTGTTCGACGGGAGCGGCACGGTGACCGTCGGCGACGCCTCCTGGCGCGTCGAGCGCGGCGACCTGTTTGTCGTCCCCTCGTGGCAACCGCTGTCGGTGCGCTCCGAGGCCGGCAGCTCCGATTCGGACTCCGGCGCGCTGGACCTCTTCCGGTTCAGCGACACACCCATCTTCGAGGCCCTGCACCTCGACCGCCTGCAGGTGGACGGGGCCGCCCGATGAAGCTGGCCACCATCCGCACGCTGGAGGGCGCCACCCACGCCGTCCGGGTCGACGACGACCACCTGGTCGACCTGGGTGTCGCCGACCTGGGCGCGTTCCTCGCCGACCCCGATTGGCAGGAGCGCGCCGCTGGGGCGACCGGAACGGTCTCGGAGGTCCGGGGAGCCGCGTTCGCCCCGGTCATCCCGAATCCCGGGAAGATCGTCTGCGTCGGGCTGAACTACCGCACGCACATCCTCGAGATGGGCCGCGACCTGCCCGAGTACCCGACGCTCTTCAGCAAGTACGCCGACACCCTCGTCGGGGCCAACGACGACATCGTCAAGCCGCCGGAGACCAGCGAGTTCGACTGGGAGTGCGAACTCGCCGTCGTCATCGGGTCCCCGGTGCGCCGGGCGCGCGGAGCCGAGGCCGAGCGGGCCATCGCCGGGTTCGCCGTGCTCAACGACGTGACCTGCCGGGACTGGCAGTTCCGCACCCGCGAGTGGCTGCAGGGCAAGAACTGGGAGGCGACCACCCCGCTGGGTCCGTACCTCGTCACCCCGGACGAGCTGCCCGGCGGGGTGCGGCCCACGCTCGGGATCAGCACGCGGATCGACGGCGAGACCGTGCAGGAGGACACGACCGGTGACCTGCTCTTCGATCCCGTGGCGCTGGTCGAGTACGTCTCGACGATGGGCACACTCCGGCCCGGTGACGTCATCGCCACCGGCACGCCCGGCGGTGTGGGCCACGCCCGCAAACCGGCCCGCTACCTCGAGGTGGGGCAGCACCTGACCACGGAGATCAGCGGACTGGGCCGCTGCGAGAACCGCGTCGTCGCCGACGCGGGCGCATGAGCACCGGCCGCGACCTCGCCGCCAGCCGGCAGTGGGTGGCTCAGGGCACCGAGCTCTTCCTCAGCGCCCTGAGCCGCACCACGGACACCGCGTTGTCCGGCCCCACGGCCCTGCCGGGCTGGTCCGGCCGGCACCTGGTGGCCCACGTGGCCGCCAACGGCGAAGCCCTGCTCAACCTCACGCACTGGGCCGCCACCGGTCAGGAGACACCGATGTACTCGTCGCCGGAGCAGCGCGACCAGGACATCGAGTCGGGAGCCCAGCGGCCGCCCGACGAACTCCGTCAGTGGGCGGCCGAGTCCGCCCGGCGGCTGGCGTCCGCCCTCTCCGGTCTCTCCGACGACCAGTGGGCGCGGCTCGTGCGCACCGCCCAAGGGCGAACCGTCCCGGCCAGCGAGATCCCCTGGCTACGTGCGCGCGAGGTCATGGTGCACGCGCTGGACCTCGAGCAGAGCCTCACGTTCGCCGATCTGCCCGAGGACTTCGCGCGTGCCCTCATCGAGGACATCGTCACGCGTCGGGCCACCGGTGGGCAGCCCGCACTGCTGCTCACCTCGGACGACGACGGGTCCACCTGGGAAGTGCCCGGCGAGGGGGCGCGCACGGAGGTGCGTGGGTCCCTGCCGGCTCTCACCGCCTACCTGGCCGGTCGGCGCGGTGCGGATGTGCGCTCGCCGTCGGGCGCCGCACCCGACCTCCCGCCCTGGCTGTAGCCCGCCCCGTCCGGCGTCACCGGGAGCGGCGTGTGGAGGCCTTGCCGGGCACGAGTGCCACATGTCACTGTGGCGCGAGCCGACACGTGGATGACACAAAACAACCACGACCCGCACTCAACGAGGAGAGCCCCATGACCACCATCACCGCCGCCGTGGCCCGGGAACAGGGCGCCGCCCTGACGCTCGAGCAACTGGATCTGGACGAGATCCGGGACGACGAGGTCCGCGTCCGGATGGTCGCCAGCGGCGTCTGCCACACCGACGCGATCGTCCGGGACGGCGTCTACCCGACTCCGCTGCCCGCGGTCCTCGGCCACGAGGGGGCCGGCGTGGTCGAGGCGGTCGGCAGCGCCGTCACAACCGTCCGCCCCGGTGACCACGTCGTGCTGTCCGCCGCCTACTGCACTCACTGCACGGAGTGCCGGGCCGGGCGGATGGCCTACTGCGAAAACCTCTTCGCCCAGGACTTCGGCGGTCGGCGCACCGATGGCTCGACTTCCCTCGTCGACGCCGACGGCACCGAGATCTCCTCGCACTTCTTCGGGCAGTCCTCGTTCGGCAGCCACGCCAACGTCGTGGAGAGCAGCGTCATCCCCGTCCCGGCCGACGTGCCGTTGGAGGTGCTCGCCCCGCTGGGCTGCGGCATGCAGACGGGGGCAGGCTCGGTCCTCAACGAGCTCCGCCCGCCCGCCGGCTCCTCCCTCGCGGTCACCGGGGCCGGCGCCGTCGGTCTCGCCGCTGTGATGGCCGCCGGGGTGGCCGGTTGCACGACGATCATCGCGGTCGATCTGCACGACTCCCGACTCGAGCTGGCCCGGGAGCTGGGCGCCACGCACACCGTCAACAGCCGGAGCGGTGACCTGACCGAAGCGCTCATGGAGGCGACGGGCGGCCGGGGCGTCGACTACGTCCTCGACACCACCGCGATCCCCCAGGTCCTCACCGCGGCCGCCGGGGCGCTGGCGATCCGCGGCACCCTCGCGCTCGTCGGGGCCGGCAAGCCCGGCACCACGGCGCCGTTCGAGATCGGCCAGTCCCTGGTCAAGGGCTGGACGTTCAAGACCATCGTCCAGGGCAGCTCCGTTCCGCAGGTGTTCATTCCGCGACTCGTCGAGCTGTGGCGCCAGGGGCGGTTCCCGATGGACAAGCTCGTCAAGCACTACGAGCAGGACGACATCAACACCGCGTTCGCCGACTCCGAGTCGGGGGCGACGGTCAAGCCCGTCGTCCTCTACTGACCCCGAGGCCCTGCCGTGCGGCCGGTCGACCTCGTCCGGCCGCACGGCGCCTTCTCCCGCATCTTCGACCAGGGAGCTCCCATGGCGCCTCCGGATGTCTCGATCGAGGCCACCACCTCGGCGGACGGCACCACGATCGGCTACTTCCGCCGGGGTGCCGGTCCAGCGCTCGTCATCACGCACGGCAGCATGGGCACCTCGGCGGACTGGCTTCCCGCCACCGAGCACCTGGCCGGACACTTCACCTGCCTGGTCCACGACCGGCGCGGTCGCGGCCGCAGCAGTGACGGCCCCGGGTACGACCTGTCCACCGAGGTCGCCGACGTCGCCGCGATGATGGCCGTCGCCGGACCGGGTGCGCATCTCCTGGGCCACTCCTACGGGGCGCTCTGCACCCTGGCGTTCGCCGAGGAGCACGGCGTCGACGGCGCCCTCATCGCCGTCGAGCCACCGCTCGCCGTGGACGGCCCGGTCGCCGGCGAGGCCCTGCCCCGGTACCGGCAACTGATCTCGGTGGGCGACCTGGACGGCGCCGTCGCCCACGGTCTGGTCCACTTCGTCGGCATGGCCGCCGAGGACGTCGAGGTCATGCGCCAGTCACCGCTGTGGCCGACCTTCCGATCGCTCAGCCCCACCTGGGTGCGCGAACTGGAGCAGATCGATGCCCTGGGCCTCGACCTCGCGCACTACTCCTCCGTTGACGCCGGCACGCAGGTGCTCGTCGGCACTGCGACGACACCCTTCCTGCAGAGGTCCGCTCGCGCGCTCGCCGACGTGATCCCGCATGCGGTGCTGACCGAACTGCCCGGCCTGGACCACGGCGCCCACGCCGCCGACCCGGCCGGCTTCGCAGCAGCGGTGCGAGAAGCCATCCCCTGACGTGCACGGCGTCCCGCTGTGCGAACGGTCCGTCGTCCACCGATCAGCAGGAGCCCCCATGCCTTACGCCTTCGACCACATCGACCCGGCAACGACTGCCATGATCGTCGTCGACATGCAGAACGACTTCGTCGCCGACGGAGCCGCCATGCAGTCCAAGCAGGCACTCGCGATGGCTGACGAGCTCGCGCGCACCCTGCAGTTCTGCCGCGACAAGGGCATTCGGGTCGTCTACACCGCCCACGTGCACCGTGAGGACGGATCGGACATGGGGCTCTACGACGACCTCTACCCGCCCATCGCCCAGCGGGACGCCCTGGTGGACGGCACCCGCGGGGCCGAGATCTTCCCCGCACTCATCCCGGCACCTGGCGAGCACGTGATCAAGAAGCACCGGTACAGCGGATTCTTCGCGACCGACCTGGACCTCGTGCTCCGCGAATGGGGCATCGACTCGGTGGTCATCTCGGGCACGACGACCGAGAACTGCTGCCACGCCACAGCCCGTGACGCCATGTTCCACAACTACAAGGTCGCCTTCCTGTCCGACGCCACGGGCACGTTCGACTACCCGGACGTCGGCTGGGGAGCGATGTCCGCCGACGACGTCCAGCGCGCCACGCTCGCCATCCTCGCCTTCTCGACCGCCCACGTGATGACCGCGCAGGAGTTTCGCCGGCTGGTCGCCTCCCCCGGGTCGGACCAGGCGGCTCCGCGCGTCAGCTCCGTCGGGGTGCCCGTCGACCGGGTGTGACCGGCGGGCACCCCCGACCCGCGGCTGGCCCCGCATCCCGCCGGTGCCGCAGCAGTGCCGCGGTCAGCACGGTCAGGCCCAGCAGCAGTGACGCGGTGGGCAGGAGGAACCCGAGCAGCTCACCGGGCCCGGTCGATCCGTGCCCCATTCCGCTGTGCGCCGCACCGCCCGTCTGGTGGCCGCCACCGGCGAGCACCATGGGTGCGTGGGCGGCCAGCATGGCCAGGTCGACGCCGACGACGGTGCCCCAGAGCCCTGGCGTGGGCGCCCGCCAGAGGTGCCAGGCGCAGGGCAGGCAGGCCAGCGCCATGCCGGCCACGGCCAGCGACGCCATCGAGGCGTCCAGCGACACGACGTGGACGACGGCCGAGGCCAGCGCGATCAGGGCGCCGATCCGCGCGGTCACCGTGCCGGCCGGGTGGGCGGTGACGATGCCGTTCCGCGCCGCGAGCGGGCGGCTGCTGGCGTTCATGCGGATGCCCCGGTCAGATCTGCGGCGCGGAGTCGGGCAGCGAGGCCGCTGAGAAGGAGCGGGCGGCCTGCGGCCGGGCGGCGGCCAGCACCCACCCGGCGGCCAGCGCGACTCCGAGGAGCACGGCCGCGCCTACGCCGACAGCCGTCGAGCCGCCCATCAGCAACGGCAGGTTGTCCACCAGCAGCACCAGGACCGCGCCCAGGCCGACCAGCCCGAGCAGCGGGGCGATGAGCGTCTGCCACGGCCGGCGGTCCACCCCCGTCCGGCGGAAGAAGACGAGCACCGCCAGGCAGGTCAGGAACATCAGCAGCACGATCCCGACGGTCGCCATCCCCGGGAACCAGGTGAAGGCCTCCAGCACCGGGTCGAGGCCGGCGACCGCCACCACGGCCAGGAGCACGCCACCGATCGCGGTGGTGATGAGCGAGGCCACGTGGGGAGAGCCGTGGCGGGCGTGGCTCCGGCCGCAGGCCAGTGGGAGAACCCCGGTGTTGCCGAGCGAGAACAGGTACCGGCTCAGCACGTTGTGGAAGGCGAGCACAGCCGCGAACAGACTCGTCACGAACAGCACGTTCATCAAGTCGGCTGCCGCAGCACCCACGTAGTCGTCGACGGTCGCGATCACGATGCCACCGGGATCGGTGCCGGTTGCCTCGACCACCCGGCTGTCCCCCCACGCGCTGACGAAGGCCCAGGCGGACACCGCGTACAGCAGACCGATGATCGTCAGGGCTGCGTAGGTGGCCCGCGGGACCGTACGGCCGGGGTCGCGCGCCTCGTCCCGGAAGATGGCCGTCGCCTCGAAGCCCAGGAAGCCGGAGATGGCGAACATGAGGCCGATCCCCGGAGCCCCCGAGAGGATCTCGTCCGGCGAGAACGACGCCGAGGAGAGCCCTTCCGCCCCGTCGCCGCGTCCGATGATCGCCGCGTCCATCACCAGCACGATCGCGACCTCGACCACGAGCAGGACGGCGAGCAGCCTGCTCGACAACTCGATGTGGCGGTAGCCCAGGAAGGCCGTGACCAGCAGGAGCGCCGCGGTCCACGTCCACCAGGGCAGGGAGGGGCCGCCGTACCGGGTCACCAGCTCACCGAGCTGGAACCCGGTGTAGGCGTACACGCCGGCCTGCAGGGCGACGTAGCTGATCAGCGCCACCATGGCCCCGCCCAGACCGGCTCCCCGACCCAGTCCGGTGCCGATGTAGGAGTAGAAGGCACCGGCGTTCGGGACGTACTGGGTCATGGTCGTGAAGCCGACGGCGAAGAGGAACAGCAGAACAGCTGCCACGACGTACATCGCCGGAAAGCCGGCGCCGTTGCCCACCAGGACGCCGATCGGCACGACCCCTCCGATGACGCTGAGCGGCGCCGCCGCGGCCACGACCATCAACACGATCGAGCCCGGACCCAGCCGGCCGCTCAAGCGGTGCTGCGGCCGTTCCCCCTCAGGCGGGGCGACATCAGACGGGGGGGACTGCGTGGCCATGGTGACTCCGAGACGCTGGACGGACTGCGGATGGGTACGAGGTGCAGGAGCGGCAGTGCGGTGAGTGGCGCGCGGTGTCGAGCCGGTGCGCTGCGGGCGGGTCGGGTTGCCGCGCGGCAGCGGCGTCGAGGGCCGGTGCGGAGGGCACCTGCGGCGCGACGTCGGTCGACGGGCGCGGCATCGGTTCGGCGCCCGATCGAGCTGAGCGGAATCGGTGCGGGGGGCGTCAGTGGCCGGCTCGACCGCCCCGGACGCCCCCGTACCGGCCGTCAGTGGCTGCAGCCCGCCCCACCGTCGTGGGTGTGGGAGGCGCAGCACGAGCCCTCCCCCGCCGGCGTCGACGCCGGCAGGTCGAGAGCCGGGTTGCCGTCGAAGAAGCCCGCGGGCTTGAGCGAGAAGCCGGTGTAGTGCACCGGCATGACCGGCCAGTCCTCGGCGCGCGTCACGTGGTGGACGCCGAACGTGTACCAGACCACGAGGTCCTGGTTGCGCAGGTCGCGGTCCTGCGCGACGTACGTGGGCAGGCCCGCGCCACCGGGGCTCTGGTACGGGTAGTCGCCGGCGGCGAAGCGCTCGGCCGGGTCGTACTGGGTCACCCACAGGTTGTGCTCGACGAAGGCCGCCCGCCGGAACGCCGGCGCGTCGGTGTGGAACATCGGGTGGGCGCTCTCGCCCGGCATGAGCTTGAAGCCCACCGGGTCACCGACGAGGTTGGTGCTCGCCTCGTTGACGACCTTCCAGGCGCGGGCACGGGTGAAGTCGAGGTTCCGCTTCGCCTGGGACTCCCGCGTGAGCGGTTCGGTGACCACCTCCCACGCGTTGCCCCAGCGGTTCTCCGGGCCGACGGGCAGCGGGACCGAGTCGACCTCAACCACGGTGTTGAGGTCGCCGTCGACGGCCATGTCCAGTCGGGCGTTGAAGAAGTGCTGGTGGTGCGGCGCGTACAGGCCCGGCGCGATGGTGGTGCCGTGCCGGGACGTCTGCCCGTCGGCCAGTGCGCCCATCGACATGATGCCGGTCAACTTGACCTCGCACTCGATGGTGCCGTCCTGGTACAGGTACCAGTAGAACCCGTAGTCGTAGTTGGCGAGGGTCATGAACTGGGAGATCACCAGCCGACGGGACCGGCGCACGATGCTGCGGCCCGAGCGCAGATCGGTGTGCTTCCACAGCACCCCGAAGTCCTCCTCGTGCATGCAGATCGCGTTCTCGACGACCTGCCCCGTCCCCTGGCCATCGCTGAGCGCGACGTCGAAGTAGCGGATCTCGCCGAGGCAGTCACAGCCCAACGTCAGGCTGTTCGCGTTCTTGCCCAGGCCGTCCTCCCCGCCGTCGAAGACGCTCTTGCGCACCTGCGTCGGGCTGACGTCCGCATACGGCACCACCATCTCGCTGATCGACATGCGGTGGGCGATGGGCCGGACGCGCCCCTTGTCCTGGTAGCCCAGCTGGTGGATGACGAGTCCTTCGCGCGGGGTGAAGCCGACGCGGAAGCTCCACTTCTGCCAGGAGACCCGGTAACCGTCGACGGTGAAGCTCGGCCCGTCGGGCTGGGTGATGCGCAGGTCCTCCAGGTCGGCGCGGGTCTCGCTGAACGTAGGGACGTTGTCCGGGACGGCAACCTGCTCGGCGGTCCAGTAGTCGGCAGGTCGTTCCGGGATCGGGACCACCCCGTGATCGACGACCTCGAGCACCTTGAGCTCGTCGAGGTCGACGAGGACGGTGAGGTTGTCGACCGGGTGGGCGTAGGCGTTCTCGTCCTCGCTGTAGCGCACGTAGGTCAGCGGCCGGTTCAGGCGCCGGGAGGGTGCGTCCTCCTCGGTCAGGTATGCGCAGGGCCACGGCTCGAGCATCACGTGGGTGAAGTCGGTGACCCCGCGCTTGCGCATGGCCTCCTGCCAGCGGGGATCCTCCCGGACCAGGTTCTCGACCAGCTCCGGCTCGTCGGGCAGGAGCCCGGGCTGCGCGTCCGGCACGTGGCGCACGTCCCGGACGGTCCCCTCGGTCAGCGACACGACGGCTTCCAGCGTCTTGCGCTGCTCGACGTCCCGGATGACCGCGAACGCCCGCCGCTCCACCTGGGTGTCCGTCGTGAGTCCGCGCAGCTCCTCGTGAGTGGGTTCGTGGAGTTCGATGCTGGAGAACCGGGTGCCGGTTGCGTCCGGGTGGGCAGCCCGGAAGATCTGCGCCACCTGCGTGATCTCGTCCGCGCTCAGCGGGTCCAGCGGGTGGGCGGTGGTGATCGTGATGTCAGCGATGGTCATCGAAAACGTCCTCACAGGTCGTAGGGAAGGGATCGTGGCGCCGGGCGGAGGGCGAAGGCGCACCGCGGCGGCTGGGCGCCCGCTCCGAGAGCACGGCGACCCCGAGTCAGACGGGCTGGGCAGCGCGTTCGTGGACGAGCTCGCCGTCGATCCAGGTCTGGTCGACCGTCAGACCGAGCAGATCGTCGGCACCACACGAGAGGACGTCGCGGTCCAGGACGGCCAGGTTGGCCCGCTTGCCGACCTCGATGCTGCCCACCTGGTCGGCGTTCCCGGAGGCGTGCGCGGCCTCGATGGTGAGCATCCGCAGGGCCTCGGATGGGGTGATGGCCTCCTCGGGATCGATCAGGCTCCCGGTCAGCGCACGCCGGCTGACGGCCGTCGCCATGATCAGCCCGGGCTCGAAGGAGCCGCAGGGGTAGTCGGATGCGGCACTGAGCCGCACCCCGGCGTCGAGCATGCTGCGCAGCGGCTGGACCTTCAGGTGTTGCTGGTCAGGGCCTCGCAGCCCCATGAACGCGTCCCCGTGGTTGTAGGCCACCCCGGGGTTGACGACCAGGTCCACTCCCAGGTCGGCGATCCGCTCTGCCTGCCTGACCTCGGCGATGAAGGCGTGCTCGATGCGCAGCACCGAGTCGCTGTCGATCCGGCGGACCTGCTCGTAGGCGTCGAGCACCGAGTCGATCGCGCAGTTGCCCATCGCGTGCATGGTGATGCCGATGTTCTGCCGGGCCGCCTGGACGGCTAGTTCCTCGATCTCGTCGTTCCGGTAGAAGAAGGTGCCGACGTGCCGGGTGCAGCCGTCGTGCACCTTGTCGACGGCGGGGCCGTCGGGGAAGAACCGGTCGGCGAAGACCTTCATGACCCCACCGCGCAGCCGGTCACCGCTCGGGGTCAGGATCCGGTCGAGGACGTCGCCGCGGCGGAGGTCCTGCTGCGAGAAGAAGTGGTCACCGCCGTGCATCTGGTGGACCGTGCACGGCAGCTTGCCCGCCTCTGCCGCCCGCTGGTAGAGGGCCGCGGCCCTGGTGGTGACCAGGGCGTCACCGATGGCGGTGATGCCAGACGCGATGAACTGCCGCATCTTGGCCTCGAGCATGTCGAGCGCCTTCTCCGGGTCGCGGTGGGCGTGGTCGTCCCACGAGGCCGACAGGGCGCGGTTGATCGCAGCCTCGAACAGCGCCCCGGTCGGCTCGCCCGCGGCATCGGTCTCGATCATCCCGCCCCACGGTTGAGGGGTGTGGGAGTTGATGCCGAGCAGGCGGAGCGCCGCGCTGTTGGCGTACCCCCCGTGGCAGCTGGCGTCGACGATCAGGACCGGGTTGTCCGGGGCCGCTTCGTCAAGCTCGTACCGCGAGGGATGGCGCTGCTCGCGGACGAACTGGGCTTGGAACTGCATGCCCATGACCCACTGCCCCACGGGCAGCGTGAGCGCTCGCTGCCGGACGCGGTCGAGCAGGTCGTCCAGCGGTGTGCCAGGAACGGTCGCGCAGTCGACGTACTCGGGGTCGAACGCCGCGATGCTGAGATGGGTGTGCGGATCGATGAACCCGGGGACGACGGTTCGGCCGCCCAGATCGACCAGTTGCGCCTCTCCTGCTGCCGCCCGGACCTGGTCGTCGGTACCGACGAGGGCGACCTTCCCTGCGCGGACCAACAGTGCGGTCGTGGTGGCGTTCTGCGCATCGACGGTGTGCACTCGGCCGTTCATGATCGCCACGTCACGTCTTTGAGCCACGTCTCTCCTCCGACTCGACGGGATCGGACCCGCGATGTCGCGGCAGCCCGGTGGAGGGACGCTAAGAGCGGGCGTGGCGGGCTGACGCGGCGTTTCGCGAAGCGCCAACCGGCAATCTGCGACCGGCCAGCGGGCCGGCCGATGCCGCATGTCGACGTTTCTGATCCGAGCGACGACCGTCACCCCGGTGAAACACGTTTGTCCGTAAGATCCCGCCATGCGACGGCTGATCGCACGGGACGCTGCCGGGTGGTCGCGCGCCTGCAGCGAGGCCTTCGTGCCGCTGCGCGCCGAGACCGGGAACGGGTTCCGCGGCCGCATCGACCACGTCGCACTCGGCGCCGTCGGGATCTCCTCGGTCGCGTGCACCGCCAACCAGGTCACCCGTGCAGTGCGCTCGGCCGATCGCCGCCCCACCCATGACGATGTGCTGGTCAACCTGCACCTGGCCGGCAGCGGCCGGACGGAGCACGCATCCGGCGGGGCTCCGCTACTACCCGGCACCGCGACGCTGTACGACGCGGACAGCGACTACCGGCTCCGCTTCGACACCGCCGCTCGCGTGCTCACCCTGCAGGTACCTCGTGAGCGTCTCGGCATGTCCAGCCGGAGCCTCCGCGCGCTGCACGGTGAGCTCGTCGATGACAGACCCACGCTGACGGTGCTCCGGCACCTCCTCGTCGGCGTGATCGCGGCGGGCGGGCTGGACGACGAGCACGAGGAGGACGTGGCACACGCCGCCGTCGACCTGCTCTCAGCGGTGTTCCGGGCCGACCCCGCGGGGGCGTCGCCCTCGAGCGGGGAGGTGCTCTACCTGACGGCGCGGAGCCGGCTGGCCGAGCGTGCGGCAGATCCGAGCACAACGATCGACTCGGTCGCCCGGGAGCAAGGCATTTCCCGTCGCCGTCTCGAGGTCGTCTTCGCCGCCCACGGCGAGTCGCCCGCGGCGTTCCTCCGCTCGATCCGGCTCGCGACGGCCGGACGACTCCTCCGTTCTTCACCGCACGTCACGGTCGCCGAGGCCGCGCACGCCGCCGGTTTCAGCGACATCGGGACGTTCACCCGGGCGTTCCGGCGGCAGACCGGGCTCAGCCCCACCAGTTGGCGCCGCGAGCAGGGCTGACGTCGGAGGGGTCGACCATCCGCCAGCGAACGTCAGTCCGGCGGACCGGCTCCCACGCCGGATCCCGCCTGCCTGAGCGCCGCACGGAGCCCGGCCAGCTCGCCGGCCAGGCGGAGCCGGGCGGCGTGGTCCAGCGCACCCCCCAGCAGACGGTCCAGTTCCTGCTCGTTCGAGGCGTTCGCACCGACCAGCAGGTCTGCCCCGGCGGGGGTCAGATCCAGGTGGCTGGAACGGCGATCCGTCGGGTGCGGCACCCGTTCGCAGAGACCGGCCGCGACCATCCGGTCGACGAGCTTGCTCACCCCGCCCACGGTGATCGACAGGTCGGTGGCGATGTCCTGCACCCGGCAGCCCTCACGCGCGGCGATCACCCGCATGAGCTCGACCCAGCTCAACATGACGCCGTGGTCGGCGCGCAACCGTCGATCGACCGCGTTCCACAGCTCGATCTCCAACCGCACCAGCGACTCGAACAGCTGGAGCCCCGGCCGTCCCGCGTCGGGCAGGTCGTCACGCACGTCGCGCTCCCTCTCGTGGGCGACACGGCTCCCCCACCGTACCGATTCCGAGGAAGAAACAGGCGTACCTTCCATGGAATGGACTGGTCGGCGCGCACGACTGCTGCCACACAGTCCTCGCGGCTCACGGGGGCGCCCAGGCCGCCCGGACGGTCGCGGTCCCACACCCGGCTGGTCAGCCAGCTGCCAGAGAGAAGGAAGCAATGCAGATCACCGCAGCAGTGGCGCGCGAGCACGGTCAGCCGCTGAGCATCGAGACCCTGGAACTGGACGAGCTGCGGCCCAACGAGGTGCGCGTGCGGATGGTCTCGGTCGGCATCTGCCACACCGATGCAATCGTGCGCGACGGCGTCTACCCCACGCCGCTCCCGGCGGTGCTGGGCCACGAGGGCGCGGGTGTCGTCGAGGCGGTGGGCAGTGCGGTGCGGAGCGTGGTCCCGGGAGACCACGTCGTCCTGGGCGCCGCCTACTGCGGGTGGTGCAAGCACTGCCGCGCCGGGGAGATGGCCTACTGCGAGAACCTCTTCGCAGAGGACTTCGGCGGCCGGCGCCGGGACGGCAGCACCTCGCTGTCTTCGGGCACCGAGCAGATCTCCTCCCACTTCTTCGGGCAGTCCTCGTTCGCCACCTACGCCAATGTGGTCGAGGAGAGCGTCATCAAGGTCGACCACGACGCGCCGCTGGAGCACCTCGGCCCGCTCGGGTGCGGCCTCAACACCGGCGCCGGCACGGTCCTGAACGAGCTGCGGCCGCCGGCGGGGAGCTCCCTGATCGTGTTCGGCACCGGAGCCGTCGGCTCGGCCGCCATCATGGCCGCCGTCGTCGCGGGCTGCACCACCATCATCGCGGTGGATGTCGTGGACTCCCGGCTGGAGCTGGCCAAGGAACTGGGCGCCACGCACGTCATCAACACCAAGCACGACGACCTGGCCGCGACCATCACGGAGATCACCGGGGGCTCCGGTGTCGACTACGCAGTCGACACCACGGCGCGCCCGGAGCTGCTGACACAGGCCGCCGCGGCGCTGGGCATCCGGGGCACGCTCGCCCTGGTCGGCGCAGCCCGCCCCGGCACCGAGGTGGCGTTCGAGATCGGGCAGTCCCTCGTCAAGGGCTGGACCTTCAAGACCGTGGTGCAGGGCAGCTCGGTGCCGCAGACCTTCATCCCGCACCTCATCGACCTCTGGCGGCAGGGTCGGTTCCCCTTCGAGAAGCTCACCCGCGACTACGCCCTCGAGGACATCAACCAGGGATTCGCGGACTCCCGCAGCGGCCAGGTCATCAAGCCGGTCGTCGTCTTCGGCCGCTGAGGCACCCCCTCGGGGAGGACGGCCCCCTCCCCGGGGGCTCGGGCGCCGCAGTCCGCCGCGGGCGATCGCACGCCCGACGACTCGGACGCCGAGCGTCTCAGTCGAGCTGGATCTCGTCCTTCAGTTGACCGCGACACCGCCATACGTTGGCTGCGTCACATCGACACCGGGACGCGACAGGAGGACGCATGGAGATCCGCCAGCTCCAGTACTTCGTCGCAGTCGCCGAGACCCGTCACTTCGGGCAGGCGGCCGAACGACTGCACATGGCGCAGTCCCCGCTGTCCCAGGCGATCCGCCAGCTGGAGTCCCAGGTCGGCGCCCGGCTGTTCGAGCGGACGACCCGCCGCGTCGAGCTCACACCGGCCGGGGAGACGTTGCTCCGCGACGCCCGCCGCATCCTCGACGCGGTCGATGCCGCCCGGACACGGGTGCAGCTGGTCGGTGACGGGAGCACCGGGATGCTGCGGGTCGGGTCCACCGGCCTGGCCGCCTTCCGCCACCTGCCCCGCCTGGCGTCCATCGCCGCCCGCGAGCTGCCGGGACTCGAGCTGCGGTTCCGCCCGGACCAGCTGACCCCGGCACAGGAGCGCGACCTGTCGGAGGGGCGGATCGACGTGGGGGTCCTGCGCCCACCACTGCGCCAGGTGGGCCTCACCTGCCGGCTGATCAGCCGTGAACGGCTCGTCGTCGCGGTGAGCTCGACCCACGACCTGGCCAGGGAGACACCCCTCGCGCTGGCCGAGCTCCGCGCCCACGACTTCGTCGCCTACAGCGCTCCCGACTCGGTGGTGAACACCGCCGTCACCCGAGCCTGCCTGACCGCGGGATTCCTGCCGCGGCGCACCCGCGAGGCGCCGGAGGTCTCGGTGATCCTCACGTTCGTGGCAGCCGGCCTGGGCGTCGCGGTGCTGCCCGAGTCCGTCGTCGGACTGCACGTCGACGGCGTCCGCTACGTACCCGTCGCGGACGACGTGCACGTCGACCTCGCCCTCGCCTGGCGGACCGCCGACGACTCCCCCGCCCTGGTCCGGCTGCTCGCAGCGCTGGACGCCCACGGGTTTCTGTTGCCGGGCGAAGGAGTTCCCCCCGCCCCATCGCCCCCTGTTCCACTGGGAGAGGTCTCTTGAAGATCGTCAAGGTCGAAGCGATCCCCTTCGCGATCCCGTACCGCAAGCCTCTGCGCTTCGCCAGTGGCGAGGTGCACGTCGCCGACCACGTGCTGGTGCGCGTGCACACCGACGACGGCGTCATCGGGTCGGCCGAAGCTCCCCCGCGTCCGTACACCTACGGCGAGACCCAGGAGTCCATCGTCGCGGCTGTCGAGAAGCTCTTCGCCCCGGAACTGGCCGGGTTGACGCTGCTGGAGCGGGAGACGGCACACGCTCGGATGGACCGCACCGTCGGCAACCCGGCCGCCAAGGCGGCAGTGGACATGGCCGTGTGGGACGCACTGGGTCGCACGCTCGACCTCCCGGTCGTCCAGCTGCTCGGCGGCTACAGCGACCGGATGCGCGTCTGCCACATGGTGGGCTTCGCGCCGGACGCCGAGATGGTCGCCGAGGCCGAGCGGCTGCGTGACGAGCTGGGCATCCGCACGTTCAAGGTCAAGGTCGGCCGGCGCCCGGTGGAGCTCGACGTCCGAGCCTGCCGCTCACTTCGCGAGGCCCTCGGCCCGGACGTGGAGCTCTACGTCGACGGCAACCGGGGCTGGACGCCATCGGAGGCAGCTCGCGCGCTGCGGGCGATGTCCGACCTGGACCTCACCATGGCCGAGGAGCTCTGCCCGGCCGATGACGTCCTCGGCCGGCGCTGGCTCACCGCGCAGACGGACATCCCCACTGTCGCGGACGAGAGCGTCCCCACGCCCGGCAACGTGACGCGTGAACTGCTGGGCGGCTCGGCCACGATGATCAGCATCAAGACGGCACGGACCGGTTTCACCACGTCCGAGCGCATCCTCCATCAGTGCGAGGCCCTCGGGGTCGAGGTCGTCATGGGCAACCAGATCGACGGTCAGGTCGGCACCGCGTGCGCCGTCGCCTTCGGCGCTGCCCATCGCAGCACGTCACGCCGGGCCGGGGAGCTGTCCAACTTCCTGGACATGAGCGACGACCTGCTCACCACTCCCCTGGCGATCAGCGGCGGTGAGCTCGCCGTCGGTCCCGGCCCGGGCATCGGCGTCGACATCGACGCCGAGAAGCTCGCCCGCTACCGCACCGACCGCTGAATGCACCACCCTCCATCCGCAACGACGCAGGAGAACGCCATGACCGCCTCCACCGAGGTCAACCCCACCGCCGCCGCCTCCGGCCGGTCGGCCACCGAGCACTTCACCCAGCGGGAGCACGCCGCTGGTGCCGCCGACCCCGCGCGGGTGTCGGCGCTCGCGACCGACGCCATCACCGCGCTGCACGAGGTCATCCGCAAGCACCGGGTCACGTACGCCGAGTACGACGCCCTCAAGGCGTGGCTGATCCGGGTGGGCGAGGACGGCGAGTGGCCACTGTTCCTGGACGTGTGGCTCGAGCACGTCGTCGAGGAGGTCGTCAACGCCGACCGGAAGGGGACCAGCGGCACCATCGAGGGCCCGTACTACATCCCCGGGGCTCCCGAGTACCGCAGCGAGGCGACCGTGCCGATGCGCGAGGACGAGAAGGGCACCCCCTTCCTGTTCCAGGGCACCGTCAGCGACCTCGACGGCAACCCGCTGCCGGACGCCCGGGTCGAGTTGTGGCATGCCGACGACGACGGCTACTACTCCCAGTTCGCCCCGGGGATCCCCGAGTGGAACCTGCGGGGCATCATCCTCACCGGCCCCGACGGTCGCTTCGCCTTCCACACGGTCAAGCCCGCCCCGTACCAGATCCCGACCGACGGGTCGTGCGGCGCTCTCGTCCGGGCCGCCGGATGGCACCCCTGGCGGCCTGCGCACCTGCACCTCAAGGTGTCCGCACCCGGCAGGCAGCTGATCACCACGCAGCTCTACTTCGACGGCGGGGAGTACATCACCGACGACGTCGCCCAGGCCGTCAAGCCCGAGCTGATCCTGCGCCCGACGCCGGCCGCCTCCGGCACGGGCGAAGAGGTCACGTACGACTTCGCGCTGGACCCCGAGGCGTGACCCAGCTCTACGCGGTGCGCATGGACGTCGCGCTGCCGCCGGACATGGACCCGGCGGCGCGCGACGACCTGCTCGCCAGGGAGAAGGCCTACTCCCAGCAGTGGCAGCGGTCCGGGCACTGGCAGCACATCTGGAGGTGCGTCGGTGAGTACGCCAACCTCAGCGTCTTCGCCGTCGAGGGCAACGAGCAGCTGCACCAGATCCTGTGGGGTCTCCCGCTCTTCAAGTACATGACCATCTCGGTGACGCCGCTGGCGTCGCACCCGTCGGACATCGCGGTCGCCGGCCCCGACTGATCACCCCTGTCCCGGGCGTGCGATGAGGGACCGCCGTCAGCTGACGGGCTGCCCCTCATCGCCGTCGAGCACCTCCCGCAGCCACGCGCGCTCGGCCCTGCTGGTTGCGCGCGCGACCAGCAGGATGCCCCGTCGGTACGGATCTGCGACCTCCTCGGCGCGGAGGGGCCGGTCTCCCTCGTAGAAGAAGCTCGCGGGCTGTTCCAGGAAGTGCAGCCGACGACGGAGGACGGCGTGCTGGGCAGCCCGGTCCGGCAACAGCGAGAGGAACGCCAGGACGACGGAGAAGCGGCCGGCGTCGGTGATCTCGGCGTCGGCGGGCTGGCTGAGCCTCCGCACCAGCTCGGCCCGCCCGGCCTCGGTGAGGCTGAGGAGGTGGCGCGGCGCCGCGGCGATCCCCGCTTCGACGCGGCGGTCGAGCAGGCCCGCCTTCACCAGGCGGTTGATCGCCGGGTACAGGCTGCCGTCGCTGACCGGCCGGGTGTGCCCGGACAGCTGCGCCACGTGCCGGCGCAGGTCGTAGCCGTGCAGTGGGCCGCCCGCGAGGAATCCCAGGATCGCGAGTTCGAGCATGCGTCCAGCATGGCACATCGAAACGAGGTACCTCGGTTCGATGTACAGTCCCCCCCGGGCGACCGTCGAGCCACTGATGGCGACGCCGCCGGGCGACCCCAGGGGAAGGAGTGCTGTGATCGAGTTCCGTCACGTGAAGAAGTCCTATCCGGACGGCACACAGGCGATCGGCAACTTCTCCCTGACGGTGCCGTCGCACCAGACCGTCGCCCTCGTCGGTTCGTCCGGCTCGGGCAAGACCACCCTGCTGCGCATGGTGAACCGCATGGTCGAGCCCACCCGGGGGTCGGTCCTGATCGACGAGCAGGACGTCCGTGAGCTGGACGCGGTCCGGTTGCGCCGGTCGATCGGGTACGTGCTGCAGGCCGGCGGTCTGCTGCCGCACCGCACCGTGCTCGACAACATCGGAACGGTCCCCCGGCTCAACGGGGCGACGCGGCGGGCGGCTCATGAGCGCGCCATGGACCTGCTGGACCTGGTCGGCCTCGAGTCGGCGCTGGCGCACCGGTATCCCGCACAGCTGTCCGGTGGTCAGCAGCAGCGGGTGGGGGTCGCTCGCGCGCTGGCCGGCGACCCGAACATCCTGCTCATGGACGAGCCGTTCGGCGCGGTCGACCCGATCGTCCGCGCCGGCCTGCAGGCCGAGATGCGCCGGCTGCAGGCGCATCTCGGCAAGACGGTCGTCTTCGTGACCCACGACATCGACGAGGCCTTCATCCTGGCCGACACCGTCGTGATCCTCCGCGCGGGCGGCAAGGTGGCCCAGGCCGGCTCGCCGGCGGAGGTGCTCGCACACCCGGCGGACGACTTCGTCGCCGACTTCATCGGCGCCGGCACGGCCAAGCGCCAGCTCCGGATCGTGGACGTGGCGGGCCGGTCCCTGGTGGTCGACGGAGATGGTCGACCGGCAGGAGTGCTCACCTCGTGACCTGGCTGCGCCTCAACCTGTCGTGGGTCGTGGAGCTCACGGTCACCCACCTCCTGCTGTCCCTGCCGGCCGTGCTCGGCAGCCTCGCGATCGCAGTTCCGGTCGGGTGGTCCGCCCAGCGGTACCGAAGGGTGCGCGGGCCGTTGCTGACCGGCGTCGGGCTGCTCTACGCGATCCCGTCACTGCCCATGCTGATCATGGTCCCCGCCTTGCTGGGCGTACCGCTCCGGTCCGCGGCCACGATGATCACCGCGCTGACCGTCTACGGGGTGGCACTGCTCGTGCAGTCCGCCGCCGACGCCTTCGACTCCGTGCCCGACGGCGTCCGGCAGTCGGCCACCGCCATGGGCTTCTCGAGCTGGAGCCGCTTCTGGCGGGTCGAACTGCCGCTGGCCATGCCGGTGCTGTTGGCGGGGCTGCGGGTCGTCAGCGTCAGCACCGTCGGCCTGGTGACCGTCGGCGCCGTGATCGGGATCAGCAGCCTGGGCACGCTGTTCACCGACGGCCTCCAGCGGGGCCTGCTCGGCGAGGTGGGCACCGGTCTGGTGTTGACGGTGGCCCTCGCTCTGCTGCTCGACGGAGGATGCGTCCTCCTCGGCCGCCTGGCACTGCCCTGGACGCGGGTCGGCATCCACCTCGGCGACGACCGCCCCGGGACGGCGGTGTCCACGTGACCCTCATGGTCGATGCCCTCGGGTGGCTGGCGGATCCGGCCCACTGGTCCGGGGACGACGGCATCGCGCACCGACTGCTCCAGCACCTGGCCATCTGCGCGGCCGTCCTGGCCTGCGCCTGCCTGGTGGCGCTGCCGATCGGGGTCCTGGTCGGGCACGCTCGCCGCGGTCGCGGGGTGGTGGTCGTGCTGGCCAACGCGGCACGAGCCGTGCCGACTCTCGGCCTGCTGACGCTGCTCGGCCTGGTCCTCGGCATCGGCCTCGGCGCTCCGGTGCTGGCCTTGGTGGTCCTGGCTGCGCCGTCCCTCCTGGCCGGCGCGTACGCCGGCGTCGAGGGAGTCGATCCCGCGACCGTCGACGCAGCCCGAGCCGTCGGCATGACCGAGCGACAGGTCGTCGCCCGGGTCGAACTGCCGCTGGCCGCACCGGTGATCCTCGGCGGCGTCCGCTCCGCGACCGTGCAGGTCGTGGCCACCGCCACCCTTGCGGCCTACGTGGCCGACGCGGGACTGGGCCGCTTCCTGTTCGCCGGCCTGCGGACCCGCGACTACCCCCAGATGCTCGCCGGCGCACTCCTCGTCGCTGCGCTGGCCGTGGTGCTCCAGGTCGTCCTGACCGTGGCGCAGCACCTGGTCACCCGTCGCCGCGTACCGGGCCCTCCATCCCCCACCCATCGAGCCGGATCCACCGAGAGGACATCGTGACCCGCCGTACCCCCCGCCGCCTGACGACGCTGGGCGCCTCCCTGGCGCTCCTGACCCTGAGCGCCTGCTCCTCGTCCGACCCGCTGGACGCAGCCACCGAGGGCGGCGACGCCGACGGCCAGACCATCGTCATCGGTTCCCAGGACTACTACTCCAACGAGATCATCGCGGAGGTCTACGCGCAGGCCCTGGAAAAAGAGGGCTACTCGATCGACCGCCAGTTCCGGATCGGGCAGCGGGAGGTCTACCTCCCGGAGATCGAGGACGGGTCGATCGACCTGTTCCCCGAGTACACCGGCCCGCTGCTGCAGTACTGGCAGCCCGACACAGCGGCCCGGCTGGCCGACGACGTCTACGCCGAGCTCACCGCCGCCGTCCCCGACGGACTACGGGTGCTGGACCAGTCCTCGGCCACCGATCAGGACTCCTACGTCGTCACCCGGGCCTTCGCCGAGAAGTGGGGCCTCACCTCGATCGCGGACCTGGCGAAGGTCACCGAGCCGCTGACCCTGGGCGGCAACTCGGAGGGCGAGTCGCGCCCCAACGGCCCTCAGGGGCTGAAGAACACCTACGGCGTCGACGTCGCCTTCACGCCGATCGAGGACGGTGGCGGCCCGCTGACGGTGAAGGCGCTCCAGGACGGTGACATCCAGCTGGCCATCATCTACACCGCCGATCCCTCCATCGCCGCCAACGACCTGGTGACGCTGGAGGACCCCGCCGGGCTCTTCCTCGCCTCGCACGTCGTCCCCGTCGCGAGCGACGACGTGGACGCGGGCGCGGCCGAGGTCATCGACGCCGTCGACGAGGCACTGACCCCCGAGGGGCTCATCGCCCTCAACGCGCGCAGCATCGACGAGCAGGCCCCCGCGACCACCCTCGCCGCCGACTGGCTGGCCGAACAGGGCTTCGACCAGTAGCCGACACCGTCGCCGACCCCTCTACCCCTTCGTCCGACCCCAGCAAGGAGTTCCACCATGAGCACCCTGAACCTCGACGCCACCACGACCGCGGTGCTGGTCATCGACATGCAGAACGACAACGTGCTGCCCGAAGGCGCCTTCGCCGACTTCGGCGCGGCCGCGCACGCGGCGGAGCAGAACGTCGTCGAGAACGTGGCCACGGTCCTGGCTGCGGCGCGCGCGGCGGACGTCGCAGTCGTGCACAACCGGATCGTGGCGTACCCCGGGCGGCCCAGTGGCGGCACCAACGCGCCGATCTTCCGCTTGATCGGCCCGGAGTCCCTGCTCCTCGGCTCCTGGGGCGCCGCACCGGTGGACGGCCTCCAGCCGGTCGGCGACGAGCTCGACCTGCTCCGCATCCGGATGAGCGCCTTCAACGGCACGGCTCTGGACACCGTCCTGCGCAACTACGGCGTCACCGCGGTTGTCATCGTCGGCGTCTGGACGAACATGGCAGTCGAGCACACCGCACGGGACGCCGCCGACCACGGCTACGAGGTCACCGTCGTCTCCGACGCGACCTCGAGCATCAACGCCGAGTGGCAGCACGCCGCGTTGAACTTCGCGCTGACCAACATCGCCACGATCGCGACCACCGCCGAGGTCCAGCAGGCGTTCGGCACCGGCACTCGCGCCTGAGCATCACCAGCCGACGCGGTCAGCGAGCGGTGGGGCGAGCACCGGTGACCGGCGCCGCCCCACCGCACCCGCGCCGCTCCAGGACGCGGTCCGGGATGCAGCCGGCCGGGGGACACCACCGATCAGCCGCCGGCCGGCGGGTCGTCGTAGCGGGTGTACGTGGCAGCCATCGAACCGGCCGGGTCCAACCGGGCCAGGATGGCGTCGCCGATGGCCGCCAGCTGGTCGACCTGCTCCTCGCTCAGCGCGTCGATGACCAGCCGCCGGACGTTCTCGACGTGCCCGGGGGCCGCCTCGGTCACGGTCGTCCAGCCGGTGTCCGTGAGGCGGGCATTCGTCGCCCGGCGGTCCTCCGGACAGGGGAACCGCTCGACCAGGCCGCGGTCCTCCAGTCGCTGCACGACGTGCGAGAGCCGAGGCAACGTGGCGTTCGTCTGCCGAGCCAACTCGGTCATCCGCAGCGTCCGGTCAGCCGCCTCGGAGAGCATGGCCAGCACGTAGTACTCGAACTCGTTGAGGCCGGCGTCCCTGCGCAGCTGCGTGTCCAGCGCGCCGGGCAACAGCTCCAGCACCGCGATGAGCCGGATCCAGGCACGCAACTGCCTTCGACTGAGCCAGGTCGTGTCCACGGTCACATCCTCCTCCGGAATAGTTGTAGCTTCAAGTTACTTCTGTCAGTATCGCTTGTAGCGACAACCAATACGGACTGGAGAACGTCATGGCACACGTGAGCATCATCGGCACCGGCAACATGGGCCCGGCCATCGCCACCGTCGTCACCAACGGCGGGAACACCGTCGAGCTCTTCGGCCAGGCCGACGCCGGCAAGCCGATTACCGGCGAGGTCGTCGTCCTCGCCGTGCCCCACGCCGCCGTCGCCGGCATCCTCGCCCAGCGCGGTGACCAGCTCGCCGGCAAGGTGGTCGTCGACATCACCAACCCGGTCGACTTCGAGACGTTCGACTCCCTCGTCGTCCCCGCCGACGGCTCGGCCGCCGCGGAGATCGCCGCCGCCCTGCCGCAGTCCCGCGTCATGAAGGCCTTCAACACCAACTTCGCCGCCACGCTGGCCACCGGCACCGTCGGCGAGCAGCCCACCACCGTGCTGATCGCCGGAGACGACGCCGACGCCAAGTCCCTGCTGGCCGGCATCATCACCGCAGGCGGGCTGCACGCCATCGACGCAGGCTCGCTGCGCCGCGCCCGCGAGCTGGAGGCCCTCGGCTTCCTCCAGATCACCCTCGCCGCCGGCGAGAAGATCTCCTGGACCGCCGGCTTCGCCGTCCACGCCTGAGCCTGCCGGCCACCGGACGAGCCCCACAGCAGGCGCCGCCCGTCGGCGCCCTGCTGCCCCCCGGGTCTGGGCCGCGCTGCGCCCGCCCGACCGCCCACACCCCACATCGACAGGACCTGCCGTGACCCTCCCCCTCCCCGCTCCCGCTCGTGACGCCGCCCTCCTCATCGCCCGCGTGGCCGTCGGCCTCGTCTTCTTCGCCCACGGCTGGCAGAAGCTGTTCACCAACGGCGTGGACGGCACCGCCGCCTTCTTCGACCAGGTCGGGGTGCCTGCCGCCTCCGCCGCGGCGTGGCTCGCCGCCCTCGTCGAGCTCGTGGGCGGGGCGGCGCTGATCCTCGGCCTCGCCGTTCCCGTCGCGGGGCTGCTGCTGCTCGTCGACATGATCGGCGCCTTCCTCTTCGTCCACGCCGGCTCCTCCCTCTTCGTCGATCAGGGCGGCTACGAGCTGGTCCTCGTACTCGGCGCGACCGTCCTGCTGCTGGCCGTCCTCGGCGCCGGCCGCTTCAGCGTCGACCACCTGCTGTTCGGGCGCCGCCGGAGCACCCAGCCCACGGGCGTCTGACCTGGGTCACTGCAGGGCGGTCCGCACGGACCGCCCTGCAAGGGATCAGCAGACCACCCCCACCCCACCGCCAGGAGCCCGCATGAACACGCCGCCCGCCACCGCGACCGCCGCCGCCGACGCCCGCATTCCGTCGGCGCACCCCTTCGCCGCGCACCTGCGACGCGTCGCCGCGCTCGAGGCCGAGCGACCGCACCGCTACTGGGTGCCGGAGGACGGGCCGCTGCCCAGCCTGTACCTGTCCCACGGCGGAGGACCGATGCCGTTCGGCAGCCGGGACTGGCTCGACCCGCTGCACGACTGGGCCCGGGCGCTGCCCAAGCCGAAGGCGATCCTGGTCGTCTCGGCACATTGGGAGTCCGCGCCGCTGTCGGTGAGCGCGGCTCGGCCCAGCGAGCTGGTCTACGACTTCGGGGGCTTCGACGCGCTGTACTACACGTTCCGCTACGACACCCCCGATGCCGGCGACCTGGTCCGGCAGGTCGTCGGCCTCATGCCGGACACCGAGCAGGTGCACCAGCACACCCGCCGCGGCCTGGACCACGGCGCCTGGGTCCCGCTGAAGATCATGTACCCGGGCGCCGACGTCCCCGTGCTGCAGCTGTCCCTGCCCAGCGACCACCCCGACGAGCTGATGCGGCTCGGCGAGCGGCTGCGGACGCTGCGCGAGCAGGGCGTCCTCGTCGTCGGTTCCGGTCACATGACGCACGGCCTGCCGTTCCTCACCCGCGAGGCCTGGACCGAGAACAAGGTGCCCGGCTGGTCGGCCGACTTCGATGCCTGGGCCGCCGACGCACTGGCTCGCGGCGCCGTCGACGAGCTGGCCCGCTACCGGACCGCCGCACCGGGCATGCCGTACGCGCACCCCACGGTGGAGCACTTCACCCCGCTGTTCGTCACGCTCGGCGCGGCGACCGACCCCACTGCGCCGGTCGTGACCACCCTCGACGGCTACGGCGTCGGCCTGTCCCGGCGCTCCTTTCAAGCCGCCTGAGCCAGCCCCATGACCCTGCAGCGCAACGCGTTCGAGATCGGGCTGTTCACCTTCGGTGAGATCACCGCCGATCCCGCCACCGGCCGCCCGCTGGACCCTGCGGTCCGGCTGCGGGAGTTCATCGACCTGGCCGTGCTCGCCGACCAGGCCGGGCTCGACGTCTTCGGTGTCGGGGAGCACCACCGCCCCGACTTCGCCATCGCCTCACCGCCGGTGGTGCTCGCAGCCGTTGCGCAGGCCACCTCACGGATCCGGCTCACCAGCACCGTCACCGTGCTGTCGACGGCGGACCCGGTGAAGGTGTTCGAGGACTTCACCGCCGTCGACCTCATCTCCGGCGGTCGCGCGGAGATCACCGCCGGCCGTGGGGCCTACACCGAGTCGTTCCCGCTCTTCGGCCACGACCTCGCCGACTACGAGTCGCTGTTCGAGGAGAACCTGGATCTGCTGCTGCAGCTGAACCGGCAGGAGAGGGTGACCTGGTCCGGGCGGCACCGGGCCCCGCTCGAGGACGTCGCGGTGTACCCGCGGCCGGTCCAGCAGCAGCTGCCGGTGTGGGTCGCCGTCGGCGGGACACCGGCCAGCGTGGTCCGGGCCGGCCGCCACGGCCTGCCGCTGTACCTGGCGATCCTCGGCACACCGGCGCGGTTCACGCCGCTCGCCGACCTCTACCGCTCCACCGCCGCGCAGCACGGCGCCGAGCCGGGCGGCACCCGCGTCGGTGTGACCAGCCACTTCTACGTCGAGCCCACCTCGCAAGGTGCCCGCGAGAGCTTCTACCCGTACTACTCCCGGTACATCGGGGAGAACATGCCCGGCGCCCGTGGGCGTGCCCTGCCGCGGGCCGCCTTCGACGAGTGGGCCGGCCCGCAGGGCGCGCTCTTCGCCGGGAGCCCCGCCGAGGTGGTGGACAAGATCCTCTGGGAGCACGAACTGCTCGGTCACGACAGGTTCCTCGCCCAGGTCGGCCTCGGCGGACTGCCCTTCGCCGCCACCGCCCGGTCCATCGAACTGCTCGCCACCGAGGTCATGCCGGCCGTCCGGCGCGCCCTCCCCCACCTCGCCACCCAGCGAGCCGACCTGGAGCACACCCCATGACCGTCTCCCCCGTCCGCCTCAACCACGCCGTACTCTTCATCGCCGACCTGGCGCGCGCGGCCCGCTTCTACACCGACGTCTTCGGCATGGAGCTGGTCGCACACGAGGAGCAGCTCGACGCCGTCTTCCTCCGACTCCCCCGCTCCGGCAACCACCACGACCTCGGCCTGTTCTCCGTCGGCACGGACACGGACACGGGCCCGCGTCAGCGCGGCGTCGGGCTCTACCACCTCGCATGGCAGCTGGACACCATCGACGAACTGGTGGAGTTCCGCCAGCGGCTGCTGGATGCGGGTGCCCACACCGGCGAGTCCAGCCACGGTGCGACCAAGAGCCTCTACGGCGCAGATCCGGACGGCAACGAGTTCGAGGTCATGTGGATGCTCCCGCTCTCCGAGTGGGGCGCCTACACGAACGCGGGGATCGTCGAGCCCCTGGACCTGGACGCCGAGGTCGCACGCTGGTCCGGCGTGCGCACCGCCGGCCGGGTCACCATCGGCCCCGACGAGGCCTCGGCGTGACCGCGGCCGCTGCACCGACGGTCCTCTGGCGGGGCAGTGAGGACCCTGCCGCCCCGCTCGTCGTGCTGCTGCACGGCCGGGGCTCCGACGAGCGCGACATCGCCCCCCTCGCCGACCACCTCCCGGCCGGCCCGGCCTACGCGGCGGTGCGGGCGCCGATCGGCGAGGGCCACGGACACGCCTGGTTCGCCAACCGGGGCATCGGAAGACCGGTGGCCGAGTCACTCGCCTCCTCCGTCACCTGGTTCCGCGGCTGGCTGGACGAAGCGGCTCCGGCCGGACGCCCCGTGGTGCTCGTGGGGTTCAGCGGCGGGGCCACCTTTGCCGGCGGCGTGGTCCTCACCGACCCGGCCCGCTTCGCCGGCCTGGCCACCCTCTACGCGACGCTGCCGTTCGAGGCGGGCGTGCCGACGACGCCCGGACGCCTGCACGACGTTCCGGTCCTGGTCGCCCAGGGCGATGCCGACACCGTGATCCCCACCGAGCTGCAGGCCCGGACATGGGAGTACCTGCACACCGACTCCGGCGCGCAGCTGACGTCCCGGCGATCACCCGGCGGCCACCAGCTCACCCACGACGACGTCGCAGTGCTCGGCGAGTGGCTCTCGGACCGGATCGGCTGATGGACCTGGGACTACGTGACCGCGTCGCGATCGTCACCGCCGCATCGAGAGGTCTCGGCCGGGCGAGCGCCGAGGCCCTCGCCGCCGAGGGTGCCCGCCTGGTCCTCAACAGCCGCGACGAGCGGGCGCTGGAGGAGCTGGCGGCGTCCATGCCCGATGCCCTCGTGGTGCCCGGCGACGTCACCGACCCATCCATGCCCGCCGACCTGGTCGACGCCGCGGTCCGCCGCTGGGGCCGGGTGGACGTCGTGGTGGGCAACGCCAGCGGTCCCCCCACCGGGGGCGCCTTCGACGTCGACGACGAGCAGGTGCTCGCCGCCGTCAACACCAACATGCTGGCCTCCATCCGGCTCGCGAGGGCGGCTGTCCCACACATGCGACGGCAGCAGTGGGGGCGGATCTGCTTCATCGCCTCGGCCAGCGTCCGACAGCCGATCCGCGACCTGACGCTGTCCAACATCGCCCGGACCGGGCTGTGGGCCTGGACGAAGACGGCTGCCCAGGACCTCGCCGAAGAAGGCATCACGGTGAACCTGGCCGCACCGGGCCTGCACGCCACCGACCGCCTGCTCGAGCGGGGCGTGACCGGCCGCACCGGGGAACCGGCCGACTTCGGCAAGGTGGTCGCCTTCCTCTGCTCGGAGCCGGCCACGTTCGTCAACGGGATCGCGATGGGTGTCGACGGCGGTGCGGTGACCGGCCTGCTCTGATGCCCCTGCACGTCACCGGGCGGCCAGCTGTCACACGGGTCAGGGATTTACGCGTTCGGAACAACATGCGGCCTCGGTCGACACACGATCGGCGTTATCTGTACCCATGGCGCAGCGAACTACAGGAGACGCAAGGTCATGGCGACGAGCGAGCCGTTCCGGTCGACTCGGAACGCTGACCGCCGCTGCGCTGCTGCTCGCCGGGTGCTCGTCTGACGGGCAGGCCGACACGAGCGCCGACGAGCTCACCCACGTCACGCTCGCGCTGAACTACATCCCTGATCCGTCGCTCAACGGGCTGACCTTCGCGATGCAGCAGGGCTTGTTCGAGGACGCCGGCCTCGACGTCGAGCTCATCCCCTTCGGCAGCACCCCGGCCGAGTCGCTGGTCGCCTCCGGCCAAGCCGACCTGGGCCTGGCGACCGACCTCCGAACTGCGCTGCTCGCGACGGCGTCCGGCGCCGAACTCGTCTCCTACATGGCGACCTACCAGCACGTCCCCTACTCCCTCACCGTGCTGGCGGACTCGTCGTACCAGCGGCCCGCGGACCTCGCCGGGACCACGTACGGCGGCTTCGGTTCACCGATGGAGCTGGCCGTCGTGGACGACATGATCACCGCAGACGGCGGAAGTGCCGGCGCCGACGAGTACCTCGACTGACCCGACCGCCGGCCGACAGGAGGACCGACATGACGACCACGCCGCTCGTGCTCGGCGCACGCGAGCCGATGTCCACGACGCGCCCCTGCGGCGCACGGAACGGTCCGCGCCACCGGACAGCGGACGCCACCACCCTCCGGCGCTGGCAGGAGGTGGCGCCCATCCTGGCGGAGGGGCGGGTCGACTGCCTCTGCTCCCCCGTGGTCGACCACCCGTCGGACGGTCACGGCAGCCCGCTGGGCCACCGCCGGCACACCGCGGCCTCCGACCAGGTGCCCGGGCGCCACCGCACCGTCCGCTGCTGGAGCGACCCGTCATGACGGGCGGTCACGCCGCCCCTGAACGGGATCTCGCCCTGCTCCCGAAGGCACACCTGCACGTCCACCTCGAAGCGGCCATCCGTCCAGCGACGGTGACCGAGCTGGCGAGGCAGCACCGTCTCACCGTCGCGCCGACGCCGGCGGGCGCCGACTTCGCCGCGTTCGCCGGTGCATTCCTCGGACTGATCGCCATTCTGGCGCTGCCGGGCGTACTGCGGCGGGTGGTCCACGAGGCCGCAGTGGACGCCGAGGCAGACGGCGCGGTCTACCTGGAGCTGGGGGTCAGTCCGCAGTTCTATGCCGCCCAGTACGGAAGTGCGGACGCAGCGCTGGCGGAGCTGTGCGACGCAGCGGCCGACGCGGGCAGCAGCACCGGGGTCCAGGTCGGGCTGATGGTGACCGTCGACCGCACGGCACCGGTCGCCGAGGGCATGGCGCTGGCTCGACTCGCTGCCGGGTACGCCGGACGGGGAGTCGTGTCGCTCGGCCTGGCCAACAGCGAGGTCGGCCACCCAGGCGCCCCCTTCGCCGAGGCCTTCGCGCTGGCGCGGTCGGCCGGGCTGAGGTCCACGCCGCACGCCGGGGAGCTGCTCGGCGCCGCCTCGGTCGCCGAGGCTGTCGACGTGCTGGGCGCCCAGCGCGTGCAGCACGGCATCCGCGTCCTCGAGGACCCGGCGCTGACCGCTCGACTGGCGGCGCGGGGCGTCGTCCTCGACGTGTGCCCGACCTCCAACACCTTCCTCGGCCTGGTCCCCGACGTCTCCCGACACCCCCTTCCCCGCCTGCTCGACGCGGGCGTCGCCTGCTCGATCAACGCGGACGACCCGACGATCTTCGGCGTCGGGGTCCTCGACGAGTACCGGACCTGCAGATCCGCTCTCGGCCTGACCGACGAACAGCTGGCCTCCTGCGCGCGAACCTCGATCCAGGCGTCCCCGGTCGGCGACACGCTCAAGGCACGAGCCCTGGCCGGGATCGACACCTGGCTGGCCGCGCCCCCCACGAGCTCGAGAGGGTCCCGATGAGCACCACGGTCCACCGCCTGGAGGCGCCACCACTGACACCCGCCGAGGAGGCGGCCGCCGGCTCCGGCCCGGGCCAGCGGCCGCGCGCGGCAGGACGCACGAACGGCGTTGCGCAGCACGTGCTGGCTCCCACTGCGACCGTCGCGCTGCTGCTGCTGGTCTGGCAGTTCGCTGCCACTCGGGGCGACCTGTCGGCGTCCGTCCTCCCGTCGCCCGTCCGCGTGGTCACCGCCGGATGGGCTGACCGAACGGCGCTCATCGAGGCCACGGCCGCGACCTTGCACATCACCGTGCTCGGGCTGGTGTCAGCCGTCGTCGTCGCCGTTCTGTCCGCCACCCTGCTCAGCTTCGTGGCCCCCCTCCGGTTGATGCTGCTGCCCGTGCTGATCGGCGCCCAGTCCGTCCCGATCATCGTGCTCGCGCCGCTTTTCGTGATCTGGTTCGGCTTCGAGAGCGGTCCCAAGATCGCCATCGTCGCGATCGTCAGCATGCTGCCGATGACGGTCTCGACGCTGCAGGGGCTGCTCGCGGCCGACCCCGAGGCGGCGACCCTGCTGCGCTCGATGGGCGCCTCGCGGTGGGACGTGTTCCTGCGCCTGCGGGTGCCGACCTCCGTGCCGCACTTCATCACCGGGCTCCGCATCATGTCCAGCTTCATCGTCGTCGCGGCGATCTTCAGCGAGTACGTGGGGGCCCGTACCGGGCTCGGCATCTACATGCAGACCCAGAAGAACGTCTTCCGCACAGACCTGGTCTTCGCGGCGGTGGTCATCAGCATCGCGATCGGGCTCACCCTCTTCACCCTCACGTACCTGTTGGAAGCGATCGCGATGCCGTGGGAGCGTCGCCGGAAGGTGGCCCAGCGATGAGCTCCACGTTGCTCTCCGTCGAGGCGGTGGCGAAGTCCTTCACCTCGCGCCGCGGGGAGGTGACCCCGGTCATCCGCGACATCAGCCTGCGGCTGGACGAGGGTGAGTTCGTCTCGGTCATCGGCCCCAGCGGGTCCGGCAAGTCCACGTTGTTCAACCTGCTCGCCGAGCTGACAGAGCCCACGTCGGGATCGGTCACCTTCCATGGCACCCGGACACCGGGAGAACCGTTCTCGGCCTACATGCCGCAGAAGGACCTGCTGTTCCCCTGGCTGAGCGTGGAGGACAACGCGTCCCTGGGCCTGGTCCTGCACGGCATGCGCAAGAAGCCCGCACGGGAGCGGATCGCCACGCTGCTGCCCACCTTCCGGTTGGAGGGTCGGGCCAAGGCGCTGCCCTTCGAGCTCTCCGGCGGCATGCGCCAGCGGGTCGCGCTGCTGCGCACGGTCGTCCAGGGCCGCCCGGTGCTGCTGCTGGACGAGCCCTTCGGTGCCCTGGACTACCTCACGCGCACCGAGCTGCAGCTCTGGCTGGCCGAGCTCTGCGTCGAGGACGGGCTGTCCGTGCTGCTCATCACCCACGACGTACCTGAGGCGCTCTTCCTGTCCGACCGCGTGTACGTGCTCTCCGACCGACCGGCCACGGTCCGGCTGGTCCTGGAGCAGGACGCTCCGCGCCCTCGAACGCTGGGCCACCTGGAGACCGAGGAGTTCAAGCGCAACGAGCGCCTGCTGCTCGACGAGCTGACGGCGAGCGGGTCGGCACCGCCTGGTCGTCACTGAGCGACCGGCCTCACGTCCCTCGACCCGACACCAGCTGGGCCTCGACGTGCACCCCCACACCCACAGATCGGAGCACCACCCGCATGAGCATCATCCTCGGCGCCTTCCAGACCATGAACCCCAACGGCACGGTCGGGGTCAGCTGGCGGCACCCGGCGAACACCTCACTGGAGTTCCTGACCCTCGACTACTGGATCCGGCTCGCACGTCAGCTGGAGTCCGGCGGCTTCGACTTCCTGTTCTTCGCCGACAGCTACGGCTACCCGACCACCGCGGACGGGGACACGATCGCCCAGGGCCTCGTCGACGGGACGAACGTGCCGATGGCCGACCCGGTCACGCTGATCTCGGCACTCGCGGCAGCGACCGACCGGCTCGGTCTGGCCGTCACAGCGTCCACCCAGGTGGAGAAGGCACCCGCCATCGCCCGCCGCTTCGGGACGCTGGACCACCTGACCGGCGGGCGGATCGGCTGGAACGTGGTGACCGGCGCGGCACAGGCGTCATCGGCTGCGCTGTTCGGCGAGGACCTGATGCCCCACGACGACCGGTATGCACAGGCCGAGGACCACATCTCCATCTGCCTGAAGTTGTGGGAAGGGTCCTGGGCCGACGATGCGCTCGTCGCCGACAAGACGGCTGGCGTCTTCGCCGATCCGGCCCGGGTACGGCAGATCGAGCACAAGGGCCCACACCTGCGCGCCAAGGGGATGCTCGGTGTTCCACCCGGTCCGCAGCGGAGCCCGCTGATCCTCCAGGCGGGCGCGTCGTCGGCCGGTCGCGACTTCGCCGCCAGGTACGCCGAGCTGGTCTTCATCGGCGGCGGCGACACCGACCAGGCGACCCGTCACATCGGCGACATCCGAGCCCGCGCAGCCGCACTCGGCCGCGGCGAGGACGCCGTCAAGTTCGTCGTCGGGGCGCACTTCGTCGTCCGCGCGGACGCCGCGGACGCCGCGGCCGCCCGTGCCGAGATGCTCGAGTTCGCCACCCTCGAGCAGGCCGCGACGACCTATGCCTGGCTCACCGGCATCGACCTCACGACCCTCCCGCAGGACGCCCCTCTCCCCGACCTGCACACCGAGCTGGGCCAGTCCTCGCTCGACCGGTACCTGGACCCCGCGACCGGCCTGCGGAAGACCCCGCGCGAGATCCTGACCGAGTTCCGCGACAACGGGCTCAACGGCACCGTGTTCGTCGGCGACGCGGCCACGGTCGCGGACGCGGTCGAGGACTTCCTCGACCGGACCGGTGCCGACGGCTTCCTCGTCCAGCCGCACATCACCCCGGGCACGTACGACGACTTCATCGAACACCTCGTCCCCGAGCTGGTCCGACGTGGTCTCGTCGAGAAGAGCAAGCCCCGCACCACCCTGCGCGCCCGGCTGTTCCCCGAGATCGGTGACCATCTGCCGACGACCCACGTCGGGGCCACCTACCGCCACGAGGAGCAGGAGCAGCAGAGGTGACCGAGGTCGGTGTGGCCACGACCGCCGCGTTGGCGACCAGGTTTCGTGAGGTGATGGCGGGGGTGGCGACGCCGGTGTCGGTGGTGACGTCGATGGCCGGCGGTCTGCCGCACGGCACGACGGTGAGTGCTTTCGCGTCGTTGTCGATGGACCCGCCGATGGTGCTGGTGTCGCTGGACCGGGGGTCGGAGCTCCTGGCGCTGTTGCGGGAGAGCGGCCGGTTCGGGGTCAACGTGCTGGGGGCGGATCACTCGTCGTTGGCGTTGACGTTCGCGAGGAAGGGCGGCACGGGCAAGTTCGCCGGGGTGGCGTGGGAGGCCGATCACGACCTGCCGCGGTTGCCCGGGGTGCCGGGCTGGTTGGCGTGCGAGGTGGCCCAGCTGGTCGAGGGCGGGGACCACGTGGTCGCGCTGGGGACCGTGGTGGCTGCGGAGACGACGGGTGGGCAGCCGCTGACGTACCACGGGCGGGTGTTCGGCACCCACGCCGCACTGGAGATCAGCCGGTGAACCGGCGGGCCGGGGCTCCGCTGTCGGGCCGGCGGACGCCGGCGGAGTCGGTGCAGGCGGCGGTTGCTGCGCTGGCGGCGGGCGGGATGGTGATCGTGGTCGATGACGCCGATCGGGAGGACGAGGGTGACCTGGTCCTGGCGGCGGAGTCGGTGTCGACCGAGCAGATGGCGTTCCTGGTGCGGCACACCACCGGGATCGTGTGTGCGCCGATGCCGGCGGTCCGTGCCGAGCAGCTGCGGCTGCCGCAGATGGTGGCGGACAACACCGACGCCCACGGCACCGCGTTCACCGTCACCGTCGACGCGGTCGAGACCGGCACCGGGGTCTGCGCCGCTGACCGCGCCACCACGGTCCGTGCACTGGCCGACGCGCGGGCGACCCCGGGTCAGTTCCGCCGTCCCGGGCACGTGTTCCCGCTGGTGGCCCGCGACGGTGGGGTGCTGGTGCGCGCCGGGCACACCGAGGCCGCCGTGGACCTGACCACCATGGCCGGCCTGTCCGGTGTCGGGGTGATCGGGGAGATCGTCGAGGAGGACGGGTCGATGCGCCGCGGCCGGTCGCTGGCCGACTTCGCCGCCGCCCACGGGCTGCCGGTGCTGGCCATCGCGGACCTGGTCCGGCACCGGCGGGCCACCGAACGCCTCGTCGAGCTCGTCGGCACCGCACAGATGCCCACCGAGTTCGGTGACTTCCGCGCCCTGGCCTACCGCAACACCCTCGACGGCACCGAACACCTCGCCCTGGTCATGGGTGACCTGGCCGCGGCCTCCCACACCGAGGCTGGTGCGCTGGTACGGGTGCACTCGGAGTGCCTGACCGGGGACATCCTCGGCTCGCTGCGCTGCGACTGCGGCGGACAACTGGAACAAGCACTGGCCGCGGTCGCCGCCGAAGGCGTCGGCGCGGTGGTCTACCTGCGCGGCCACGAAGGCCGCGGCATCGGCCTGGGCCGCAAGATCCGCGCCTACGCCCTGCAGGAACAGGGCCTGGACACCATCGAGGCCAACACCGCCCAGGGCCTGCCGGTGGACTCCCGCTCCTACGGCATCGGCGCCCAGATCCTCGCCGACCTCGGCGCCACCCGCATCCGCCTGATCACCAACAACCCCGCCAAGTACGGCGGCCTCGACGGACACGGCCTCACCATCACCGGCCGGGTCGCACTCCCCGTCCTCCAGACCCCGCACAACCTCCGCTACCTCCGCACCAAACGCGACCGCATGGGACACGTGCTGCCGGCAGATGCGACCGGGGCGTGAGCAGGATGACGGCACACGTAACGGCCTCTTAACCGAAGGTGCGGTTCGACGAGACACGCGCTGCTTTTCATGTACTCATGAAGCCCTTCTCAACCAGATCCGCCGTCGCATTCCGGTCTCGGCCCCACGCCCGGGGACGACGGACGATCGCGTCGTCCATCGCTCTGGGCACCGGCGTGGCCCTGCTCGCCGGTTGCGGGTCCGATGACGCGGCCGCCGGGTCGGCGGAAGGGACCACCACGATCAGCTTCGCGCTCAGCTACCTCCCCGACCCGTACCTGAACGGCCTGGCGTACGCGATGCAGGAAGGCCTGTTCACCGAGGCCGGCATCGACGTGGAGCTCCTGCCGTTCGGCTCGACCACCTCCGACTCCCTCGTCAGCAGCGGCCAGGCCCAGTTCGGGTACACCGTGGATGCACGTTCGGCACTGCTCGCACAGGCCGCCGGGTCGGACTTCACCTCCCTGATGGCGGTCTACCAGCACACGCCGTACCAGCTGGCCGTACGCGAGGACTCCGAGATCGACTCGCCGGCCGACCTCGCCGGCAGGACCCACGGGAGCTTCGGCTCGCCGTACGAGGTGGCCGCCGTCAACCAGATGATCAGCAGCGCCGATGGACAGGGGGTGGCCGACGAAGTGGTCCTGAGCACGGGCGCCTACCAGGCTCTGGCCGCCGGCCGGGTGGACAGCGTGCTGGCCTACCCCGGGGACCTCTACGGCCTGGAGCAGGACGGCACCGCGGTCACCACGTGGGACACCACCGAGTACGGCGTGCCGGACGCCGCCGCCACGATCCTGATCGGCAACGACGACTTCGTCGCCGAGAACCCCGACGTCACCGAGGCGTTCGTGCAGGCGCTCCAGGACGGCTACGAGGCGGCGGTGGACGACCCAGCGGCGGCGAACGCCGCCCTGATCGAGCAGTTCCCCGGGGAGGTCGACCAGGCGGTCATCGACTACGTCAGCGACCTCCAGGCGAGCGCGTTGTACCCCGTCGCCGACGGTCCGTTCGGCACCCAGTCGGCGGAGATGTGGCAGGCCAACGCCGACTGGATGGCCGAGAAGGGTCTGCTGGTGGACGAGAACGGCGACCCGGTCGACCAGTTCGACGTGTCCGGGCACTTCACGAACGAGCACCTCGCCCGGTGACGACCGGCCAGGTCCCCAGCGCGGTGGAACACGACAACGACTGGGCCGCAGAGGAGCAGGGCCCGATCGATCCTGGGCTCGCGCTGGACCTGCTCGCCCGTCGGCTCCCGCGCGCGGAGCTGCACTGCCACCTGGTGGGCGCGATCCGGCCCTCGTGCGTCCGGTCCCGGCGCGCGGGATCGACGCGGCCGGACGCGGCGCACGACTACGTCGACGTCAGCAGCTTCTTCGCCATGCACAAGCGTTTCGCCAGCAGCCTGGACAGCGTCGAGGTGATCACGGCCACCACGCTGCGGATCCTGGAGGGCGCCGTCGACAACGGCTGCCGGCACGTCGAGTTGTCGCTGAACCACCGGGAGTTCCTCGGCAGCGGACTGTCCATCGCGACGATCCTCGACGCCGCCGGCCCGGCGTTCGCCGAGATGCGGGAGCGCACCGGGCTGACCGGCGGACTCATCCTCGCCATGGACCGCGACAGCCCGCTGGAGGTGGCGCTGCACGCGGTCGACGACGCGGTGGCAGCGCGGCGACGCGGCGTCCCGGTGCTCGGCATCGGCAACGACGGGTTCCCCTCCCGCCCGCTGCCCGAGTTCCGGCCTGCTTTCGAGCGGGCCAGCGGGTCGGGGCTGCGCACCACCTGCCACGCGAACAAGCCGCAGGACGTGGTCGATGCGCTCGAGCTCGGGCTCGATCGGATCGACCACGCCTGGGAACTGCAGGGGCGGACGGACCTGCAACGCCGGGTCGCCGACGCCGGTGTGCCGGTGGCCATGGCGATGACCAGCTGCCTGATGATGCTGCCCGGCCGGTTCCCGACCGCCGAGAGCTTCCCCTTCCAGGAGCTGCGGACGGCAGGCGTCCGCGTCACGCTGAACGTGGACGACGCGGCGATGTTCTTCACCGACTCGGCGAACGAGTACCGCCTCGCCGCGCGGACGTACGGGTTCGACGGGCGGACGCTCGCCGACGTCGCACTCGCCTCGCTCGAGGCCGCCTGGTTGGAGGAGTCCCGCGACGCACGACTGCTCGAGTGGCGCGACGAGGCCGCGGCACTCCTGCTCGACCCCCGCGCGCCGCGGTTCGCACACGCCGACCGGCCCGTCGGCGCCTGACCACGCTCGAGGCGCCACCGGTCGGGCTCGTCGAGGCCTACCAGCGTGCTGGAGCCCGTCCCCGTCAGGCGAGGGGGACGGGCACCCAGCTGACGTGGTCGCGCACGGTGGCGATCGGCACGACCTCGGAGGCGCGGACCCGCGGTTCCCCGGTGATCTCCTGCACCGCCTCGGTGAGACGCTGCGTGGACGAGGCGACCACGTGGCAGCTCAGTTCGTGGCGCCCCGTCTGCTGCGCCACGTACCGGACCGACGTCAGGTCACTCAGGTCGCGAGCGAGCGACAGGAGATCCTGCGGTGCCACGCCCAGGTTCACGTTGGCCGCCGTCTCCGCTCCGCTCGGGGCGAGCACCTGGGTGACGTAGCGGATCGCCTGCGACTCGATGAGGTGGAGCACGCGCCGTCTCGTGGCTGCGACGGTGAGGCCCACCCGGTCGGCCAACGCGGTGTAGCTCGCCCGGGCGTCCCGGCGGAGCAGGGGGATGAGCGTCCGATCGACCCCGTCGAGGTCCCGGTCCAGGCTCAGCTCCCACCCCTCGGGCGTGCGCGCGCTCCCCGACCAGTTGCTGCCGACGAACAACCTGAGGAAGAGGGAGTGAGTCGCCTCGGCCACCGCGTCCAGCTGCGCGACAGCGTCGATGCCCGCGACCATGTCATCGAAACTGCGCGCGGCCCGCTGTACGAACAGCGTCGGCTCGGTCGTCCCGCGGGCGATCCAGGGGGCGTCCGAGAGCGCCGGCGCCTTCGAGAGATCCACGAGCGGATCGGAGAGCCGTAGCCGTGTCATGTACAGGAAGCGGTGGTCCTCCACCGACGGATGGACGACGATCGTCGGCCGCACCCGCCCGTCGGCGATGAGCGCCTTCACCCGCGCGCGCGCTGTCGACTCGGGCAGCGCCAGACGTTCTGCGACTGCCCGGACGGCGATGCGGGCGTCCTCGACCAGGAGCGCGACGATGCGCTCGTCCGTGCCGTCCAGCGTCACGTCGGCTGTTCCCGCATGACCGGGAGCCTAGAACGAGCAACGGGGCACTTCCCGCCGCCCGTTCGAGGACCAGGGTCAGCCGACCTCGCCGACCGTCAGGTTGCCGGCCGGGTCGCGCCAGTCCTGCAGGCGGAGATCGTGGTGCGACTCGCGCGGTCCGGCGTCCACCGTCACCGTCACGATCACCGGCTCGCAGTGTCGCGCGGTGGCGATCAGGTGGTGCAACCCGGCCGAGACACCCAGCACCAGGTAGTTGCCCTCTCCGTCAGCGAGGGCCTGCTCCACCTCACGCCCCGACTCGTCCAGCACCGTCACGCTGGCCTGCTCGACCGGACCGCCGGAGAGGTTCGTGACGCGGCCGGAGAGCGTGTGCCGCAACGGCATCGCCGGCCCGGTCGGCGCCGCGACCGCCGCGAGCAGGTGCCGGCGCTGGTGGGAGCGGTGGGCACAGGCCATCAGGACCGCGCCCACGGCCACCCAGGCGACCAGTACGGCAAGCGGCCTGCCGACCGTGCCGATCCCGTAGGCGCTGGCCCGCACGAGGTCGACGAAGGCGCCCAGCGGCATGCCCTCGTGAAGGAGTCCCAGGTAGGAGGGCAGCATGTCCGCCGCGACCGTGCCGGCAGACGTCGGGACCCCGAGCACCAGGACGAACGTCAGGGCGACCGGCAGCAGGTACTGCCGCACGTAGGTGGCCGCGGCCGTGATCACCCAGGCGATCGACTGCACCACCAGGAAGCCCGCGGGCAGGAGAGCCGGGTCGGCGGGCAGGACGTCCCGGACCACGGCCACCGCATACGTCACCACGGACGCGAACACACCGACGGCAGCGATCGCGGCGAGCTTCTTGACCGTCGACCACATCGACAGCTGCAGCAGCACGATGGAGGTCACCATGCCGACCATCGCCAGCGGGAAGGCGTAGAAGAACAGACCCGCCCCACTGCTGTCGCCCGGCGACAGCGGCGCCGCGTCCACAGCACCGGCCTGCACGCCGAGCTCCCTCCGCGCCACCTCCTGCAGTGCGTCGGTGACGTACGAGGCGCGTGCCCTGTTGGCCGCGGAGGCCGTGAGGACGCGACACTCCCCCGCGGCGTCCTGGACGACAGGCGGACCGCACGTCAGCGCCCCCGCGAGACGCCCTTCGGCCACGTCCCGCTCGGCATGCACCGGGTCCTCCAGGCGCCTCGGCACGAACGCACCGTCGGAGGATCGCAGGACGTCCTCCACCCGGTCACCATCCGCGCCGGCGACGACCAGCCCGACGGGGACGCCGTGCGGCTGGGGGTGGGCGAAGGCGAGGGAGAACAGCACGCTCATCGTCGCCACGAAGAAGAACGGGAACCAGAGCAGGGACGCGACGCGCCCGAGGCTCGGCTGTGGTGCCAGGCCGATGACCCCGCGGCTCACGCGACCACCCAGTCCAGCAGCGCGGCCGCGGCGGCGTCGACGCGATCGACGTCCCCGGTGACCAGCAGGTCCTGACACAGCCCACGGAGCCCGGAGACCACGAGGGTGGCCCGAGTGGCCGACTGCACCGGATCCCAGCCGGCGCGCGCGAAGGCGTCCGCGACCGGTCCGGTGAGCACGTGCACGGAGGTGGCCGCGAACTCGCCGTAGACGTCCGGCTTCGTGGTGGCCAGCGCGAGCACCTGGAGGAGCATGCGGACACTCCGGCGCTGCTCCCCTCGGCTGATGGCGTACCAGAGCGAGCCCGCCGCGGCGCGGAGGTCCGCGGGCCCACGCACGGCGGCGAACATCCGCGCGACGTCCGGGCGACTCGCCGCCAGGACCTCGGCGACGAGGGTGGCCCGGTCACCGAAGTAGTACAGGAGCATCCGTTTGCTCGTCCCGATCGCCCGGGCCAGTGGCTCGAGAGACAGGTCGGCGACTCCGTGCTCATGCAGGTGGTCGAGCACGTCGCTCAGCAGCGCGGCACGCCTGGCCGGGTCAGCGGTGCTGGACACCCGCAGAGTGTACCGATCGGTACGGACAATACGTCTCGGAGAGCTGGCCGACCATGTCGTCGGCGTCGACTACAGCTCGACCGTCAGCAGTGCGCCGATGTGGGCGAGGACCTCGGCCGCCATGTCGACGGAGTCCTGGTCGTAGAGCCACTGGCTCTGCAGCCCGTCCATCAGGGCGATCGCGGCACGAGCAGCACTCTCCGGTTCCACCCCCGGACGGAGCTGGCCGGCTTCTGCAGCCCGCTCGAAGGCCCCGCGCGTGAAGTCGACCACCCAGGCATACCGCTTCGCGAAGTAGTCGAAGAGCGGGTGACCCGGGGTCGTGGCCTCGGCGGAGAGCGTCGCACGGAGCCCCACGAGGGTCGGCGTGTTCTGGTTGTGCTCGACGGGCTCGACCAGGGCGCGGATCGTGGCCAACCCCGGCAGATCGGTGGTGCCGAATCGTGAACGGGTCAGGTCGTCGCGCCAGGCCAGCAGCGCCGCGATCAACTCGAGCTTGCTCGGGAAGTGGTGCAGCAGGCCGGCCTGCTGAGACCGGCACGTTCTGCGACGTCCCGCAGAGCCGATGAAGACGCGTGGTGCGGCGTTGCTGGAGCGGCGCGTGACCGGCCGCACCGGGAGCCGGCCGACTTCGGCAAGGTGGTCGCCCTCCCCTGCTCGGAGCCGGCCACGTTCGTCGACGGGATCGCGTTGGGGGTCGACGGCGGTGCGGTGAACGGCTTGCTCTGACAGCTCGCGGGACGCCGCGAGATGCCGCTCAGCCGGTCCGGACGCCCCGATGGCGACCCAGGTAGTGCGACAGACCGACGGCGACCAGCAGCGCCGCGCCGTTGAAGACCGGGCTGGCCCAGGCGCTGGCACCGGACAGGGTCAGCCCGCTGACGGCCACCGACACGAAGAGCACGCCGATGATCGTGCCGACGGCGTTGAAGAACCCGGGCACGACGGCGGTGGCCCCGAGGAACGCCGCAGCCAGCGCCGGGAAGAGCAGACTCGTCCCGTTGTCGGCGGTGGCGCTGCCCGTCCGGGCCAGCTGGAGCACACCGGTGACCCCGGCGAGGGCGCCGGCCAGCACGAACGTGGTCCAGACCGATCGGTCGACCCGCACACCCACGAGCCGCGCGGAGCGGGGATTCGACCCGATCGCGTAGAGGCTCCGGCCGAACGGGGTCTGGGAGAGCAGGTACCAGAGTGCGACGGTGGCCAGCAGGACCACGAAGACCACCCGGGGCAGTCCGAGCCAGGTCGCGCCGCCGAAGCGCGGGAGTGCCGGGTCGATGCCGGCCAGGATGGTCTGACCGCCGGTGTACCACTGGACGAGGCCGCCCAGCAGGGTCGCCATGCCGAGGGTCGTGACGAAGCTGTTGAGCCCGAATCTGGTCACGAGCAGCCCGTTGACCCCGCCGATCACGGCTCCGGTGCCGATGCCCACGGCGATCGCCAGACCGAGTGGGAGCGCGTGGAAGCTCATCAGCCCGGCGGTCAGGACGCTCGATGTCGCGGCGATCGCGCCCAGGGAGAAGTCGAAGTACCCCGTGACCAGCGGCAGGATGACCGCCAGGGCGAGGAGCGCGACCACGGACTGGTTGCCCAGCAGGACGCTGGCGTTCTGCGTGGTGAAGAAGGTGGCCGAGCTGTCCGGGTACACCGCGAAGAACGCGATGACCGCCAGCAGCAGAGCCAGCAGTGCGTTGCGCTCGGCGAAGCCCTTCACCCGGGGTGACCGCTCGGGGGCGGTGGTGGGGTCGAGCGCAGTGTCGCCGGACCCGTCGCCGGGGGCGGTCTCCACGTGCTCGGTGTTGGTCAGGCTCATCGTCGGTCTCCTGGGGTCGGCGCCGGACCGGTGGTCGGGTCGGTGCTCTGGGTCAGTGCGGTGAGCCGGTCGGCCGTGAGGTCCGGTCCGCTCACCTCGGCCGTCACGCGTCCGTCGCGCAGCACGAGCACGCGATCACAGAGGCCGCACAGTTCGAGCAGGTCCGAGGAGGCCACGAGCACGGCACAGCCGCGCGCCGCGGTCTCCTGCACCGTCCGGTAGATGTCGGACCGGGACATGACATCGACGCCCTGCGTCGGCTCGTCGAGCAGGAGCAGCGTGGGCTCGCGCCGGAGCCAGCGGGCCAGGATCGCCTTCTGCTGGTTGCCGCCGGACAGTGCCGAGAACGGGATCTCGGACGACGACGCCTTGATCCCGTGCGCGCGGATCAGCGCGCGGGCCTCGGCCCGCTCCCGACGGACCGCCATCCCCCACGGCCGCCAGTAGCGGCGGATCACGGTGGCCGACAGGTTGTGCCGGACCGTGAGGTCGCCGAAGGCGGCCTCACCGCCACGGTCCTCCGGAACGTAGGCGACTCCGGCCGCGATGCGTGCCGCCGTCGTGCCGGCCGCCGTCCCGCCCGATCCGGCCGAGGCGATCCGCACGCTGCCCTCGACGGGCGTGTGCTCGCCGAACACGGTCTTGAGCAGGGAGGTGCGGCCCGAACCCACGAGGCCGGTGACCCCGACGATCTCCCCGCGCCGGACCTGCAGGTCGAGCCCGCGCAGCGGGCCCCCCGACAAGCCCGACACCTCGAGGACCACGTCGGCCTGCTTCTCGGCCGGCGCAGGTCGACCACCGCCACCCCCGCCATTAGGGGCCTGGGCGCCGGCGTCCGGACCGGCTCCGGTCATGCGGGCCACCAGGTCCCTCTCGGTGGGGCGCACGGCTACGAGGGACGCCACCGTCCGCCCGTCCCGGAACACGGTGAAGTCGTCGGACACCGCCAGCACCTCCGGCATGCGGTGGCTGACGATCAGCACCGTCTGTCCCAGGTCGGCCCGCCGGCGCACCGCGTCGAGGAGGAGCTGCGACTCGTGCTGGGGCAGCGTGGCGGTGGGCTCGTCGAGGACGAGGACCAGGTGCTGGTCGCTCTCCTGGTCCTGCAGCGCCCGGGCGATCGCCACCAGGGTGCGTTGCGCCGGGCGCAGGGCCCTGACCGGGGTGGCGGGCGAGGCGTCGATCTCATAGGTCTCCAACAAGCCGGCGACCCGCCGGTGCAGGGCCGCCCAGGAGACCCGACCGGCCAGCCCGCGGGGATAGCCGGCGTCGAGTGCGACGTTCTCCGCGATCGACAGTTCGGGGAACAGGCCCAGGTCCTGGTGGACGAACCGGAGACCGGCCGCCCGTCCGGCACGGGCGTCGTAGTCGGCGGCCGACCAGACCGATCCGTCCACCTCGATCCGCCCGGCATCCGCGCGGTGGACGCCGGCGAGCACCTTGATCGTCGTGGACTTGCCGCACCCGTTGCCGCCGACGAGGGCGTGCACGGTGCCGTGCCGGAGGGCCAGGTCGGCACCGTCGAGGGCGAGCGTCGCCCCGAAGCGCTTGGTCATCCCCGTGATCCGGAGGACGACGTCCGTGGTGGAAGCCGGAGGGGTGTGCGTGGTCGTCATGGTGATCCTCTCGCCGGTGGCCGCGCCCGAGGGCGCGGCCACCGGAACAGACACGCGGGCGGTCAGACGCCCCATGCCTCCTGGTAGGCGGCCCGGAAGTCGACGGGCTCGAAGTCCTGGCCCTGCGGCGGGAGCCCGTTCTCCGCGTCGATGACCTGGAACCCGTCGCCCTGGACCTCCGGCTCCTCGCCGTTGAGCACTCGGATCGCGGTGTCCACCGATCCCCAGCCGCCCCACTGGGTGGGGTATCCGACGATGGCGTCCTGACCGCCGTCGCTGCGGATCAGCTCCATGTTGGCGACGTTGCCCAGCCCGCTGATGACGTTGAGATCGGCCGACCGCCCGGACGAGACCACGGCCTGCGCCAGTCCGGCCGGCATCCAGCCACCGAGAGGCACGAAGACCGAGTCGACCTCAGGCGACTGCAGCAGCGCGGTGGAGAACTTCTGCGGCAGCGCACCGGTCATCACGTCGTTGTTGGCGACCTCCAGCGTGCCGACGATCTCGCAGCCGTCGCACGTTGCCATCTCCTGCTCGAACCCCTCGGCCAGCCAGGGACCCCACAGCGGGTCGGTGAACACCAGGTGGAGCACCTTGGCCTGACCGTCCGTCGTGCCGATCAGCCAGTCGGCCGCGAGCTTGCCCTGCAGTTCGAAGACGTCGCGGACACCCATGCCCTCGAGCTGGATCCGCTCGCTGGCCCACAGCGGCTGGCCGCCCACCTCGTCGCAGTCGGCACCCCCGCCACCGACGACCGTGACCCCGGCGTCCTTCGCCTCCTGGAAGGGCTGCTGGATGCTGGCGCAGTCGATGCCCACGGGCACCACGACGTCGGCGTCGGCGCTGATCGCCTGCCGCACGCAGTCACCCCAGCCGTTGGGGTTCAGCTGCCCGTCGCACAGCCGCACGTCCCAGCCCACCGCCTGGGCCGCTTCCTGCACCGCGGCCGTCGGTGTGGAACAGCTCGGGATCTGCTCACCGCAGGAGACGACCCAGAGGCTGACGTCCTCCGGCGGAGTCGTCGCCGTGGTGGGAGGCGCGCCCATCTGCCCCTCGTAGGCGACCTCGAGCAGGTCCTCCGTGGCAACGGGGTCGCCGCCTGCGGAGGCGTTCGGGCTGGCCGAGCCCGCCGAGTCGGCCGGGTCCGCGTCCGAGGAGCCGCAGCCCGTCAGGCCGATGGTGGCGACCAGGGTGAAGACGGCGGTCACGCCGAGCCGACGCATGGAGCGGGTCATCAACTCTCCTTCGAGACAGAAACCCGTCGCCGGTGACGGGCATCACTGCCGTCGAAGTGTCAGCACCGGGGCAGCGGAGCGGAAATCACTTCTTGCGCTGACCGGTATCAGTCAGGTCGATGACCACGGGCTGCTCCCCCAGGGCCAGCTGCGCCGCCCGCACGACCACGTCGCGCAGGTAGGAGTGCTCGGGATCGTTGTCGAAGACCGGGTGCCACCACATGGCCTCGATCAGCGGGCCCGCGTCGAAGGGGACGGGGAGGGCGCGGATGCCGGAGTTCAGCGGCAGCTGGTCCACCAGTCGGCGCTGCAGCAGCGCGATCCGATCGCTTCCCGACACGAGTGCGGGAACGGTCAGGAAGCTCTCGTTCACCACCTGGACCCGCGGCTCGATGCCGAGCATGCGCATCTGGCGCGCGGCCGGCGTCGACGCCGTCTGCCCGTGGTAGGTCACCACCCACGGGAGGGTCTCCAGGTCTGCCACGGTCAGCCCCACGTCGGCCGCCGGGCTGTCGGCCGCGACCACGCAGACCCACTCGTCGCGGTACAGGTCGTGGTGCGAGAGGTCGCTGACGAAGCCGTGAGGCAGGAGGAGCAGGTCGGCGGTGAGCAGCACCTGGTCCGCCCGTTCGACCATCGCCGGTGAGTGCGGCGTCAGTCGCAGCCTCGTGTTCGGCGCCTCCTCGGCGAGCAGCTCGGCCACCGTGTCCCCGAGGATGGCCACGACGTAGTCGCTGACGAGCAGCGTGAACTCGCGGGTCGAGGACGCCGGGTCGAACTCGGGCTGGGCCGCGAAGACGCGCTCGACGCCGGACAGGGCGATCCGGGCGAGTTCCTTGAGCTGCACCGCCAGGGGGGTCAGTCGGTACTCGTTCCCCTGGCGCGTCAGCAGCTCGTCATCGAAGTGCCGGCGCAGCCGCGCGAGGGAGGCCGACAGCGCCGGCTGGCTCAGCCCCATCTGCGCCGCGGCCCGCGTGACGCTCCGCTGCTGGAGCAGCGCGTCGAGGGACACGAGCAGGTTGAGGTCCAGGCTGGCGAGGTTCACCGAACGAGCGTATCGATCGGGCTGATGTGTTCCATCAGACATCTCGTCTTCCCTCACCCTTGTGGGCTGCACCACTGTCGAGGACGTGCAGCACTCCCCTGAAGGCCTTGACCGGACCGATCCCGAGGGCGCCATCGCCGCCGCCGCGAAGCGCTGCTCGAACTGGGGACGCTGGGGCGCCGACGACGTCCTCGGGACGCTGAACTTCCTCGACGAGGCCAAGCGCCTGGAGGGTGCCCGGCTGGTCCGGCGCGGGGCGAGCTTCTCGCTGTCCCAGTCCTTCGACATGGACGGCCCGCAGAAGGGCTGGCGCCGTCGCACCAACCCGGTGCACACGATGTTGGACACCGGTACCGACGCAGAGCGCGGCGTGCAGGGATTCCCGCACGGGATCGGCGGGGCGGACGACGTGATCGCCATGCCGCTGCAGGCTTCGACCCAGTGGGACGGCCTCGGTCACATCTTCGATCACGGGATGGCCTGGAACGGCCGCCGCGCCGGTGACGTCGTCACCAGCGACGGGGACAAGGTGACCGGCATCGAGACCGCCGCCGCGCACATCACCGGTCGCGGCGTGCTGCTCGACGTAGGCCGGGCGGTCGGCACCGACGGCGAACTGCCCGACGGCTTCGCCATCACCGCCGAGCACCTGGCGGCCACCATCGCCGCACAGGGCGAGACCGCGCTGGTGGGTCGCGGCGACCTGCTCCTGGTGCGCACCGGCCGGCTGGCCCGCGCCCGGCGCGACATCGCCGAGGGCCGGGGCTGGGGTGACTACGCCGGCGGGGACTCCCCCGGCCTGTCGTTCACCACCGCCGACTGGCTGCACGACACCGAGATCGCCGGCATCGCCACCGACACCTGGGGCTTCGAGGTGCGGCCCAACGAGTTCGACGTCGCCTTCCAGCCGCTGCACCAGGTCTGCATCCCCAACATCGGGCTCTTCCTCGGTGAGATGTGGGACCTGGACGCGCTGGCCGCCGACTGTGCGGCCGACGGTGTCTGGGACTTCTTCCTCACCGCCGCGCCGCTGCCCGTGACCGGCGCCGTCGGCGCCCCGGTCAACCCCATCGCGGTCAAGTGACCGGCAAACGCAGAGACGAGGGAGTCCTGACATGCCCGCTGTGAACAGCGTCCTGGTGGTCGGTAGCGGCCTCGCCGGGACGGCCACCGCCATCCACCTCGCATCCGCGGGCGTGGCCGTGGACCTCGTCGAGATCAAGCCGGACGCAGCCGCCCTCGGCTCCGGCATCACGCTGCAGGGCAACGCCCTCCGCGAACTGCGGTCACTCGGCGTCTGGGACCAGGTCGAGGCCGCCGGCTACGCCTTCGACGTCACCGGCATCCGCGCGCCCGACCCCTTCGGCACCGTCGTGGCCGAGATCCCCGACGCGAAGACCGGCGGCCCCGACCTGCCCGCCGCGATGGGCATGCCCCGGCCCGAGCTCGCCCGCATCCTCTGCCACCGGGCGACCGACGTCGGTGTGAAGCTGCGGTACGGCACCACGTTCACCGAGCTCACCCAGGACGGTTCCGGCGTCGACGTCACCTTCTCGGACGCATCCACCGGCCGGTACGACCTGGTGGTGGGCGCCGACGGCGTCCGCTCCTGGACGCGACGGGCCCTGGGGGTCAACCTGGAGACCCGGTCGATCGGGATGGGGATCTGGCGCGCCTTCGGGCCACGGCCGGCGAGCGTGACCCGAACCGACCTGGTCTACGGCGGACCGTCGTTCATCGCCGGGTACTGCCCCACCAGTGAGGACTCGCTCTACGCGTACATCGTCGAACCGGCCCGGGACCGCAGCAGCCTCACCCCCGACGAGCAGCTGGCCACCATGCGGCGGTTGTCGGAGGCCTACCACGGCCCGTGGGACGAGATCCGGGAGACGCTCACCGACCCCTCGCGGGTGAACTACACCTGGTTCGAGACCCACGTCCTCGACGAGCCGTGGAACCGCGGCCGGGTGGTGCTCATCGGCGACGCCGCGCACACCTGCCCCCCGACCATCGCGCAGGGCGGCGCCATGGCCCTGGAGGACGCCGTCGTCCTGGCCGAGCTGCTCACCGAGCGCGCCGCACTGGACCAGGACCTGTGGAACGCCTTCATGGCGCGCCGGTACGAGCGGGCCAAGACCGTCGTCGACGCGTCCAACCAGCTCGCTCAGTGGCAGCTGGACCACGTCCAGGGCGACATCCCCGGACTCATGCGGTCCATCGCCGCGCTCACCAGCCAGCCCGCGTAAGCAAAGGACCCCCCTCTCATGACCCAGCGCCTGATCACCCACCTGCGGCACGTCGACCTGGCCGTGCCCGACTTCGCCAAGCAGCTGGACTTCTACGCCGGCACCTGGGGCCTCAAGGCCGAGCACACCGACTCCGGCCTGGCGTTCCTGGCCGCCGAGGGCTCCCCGGAGCAGTACATCGTGCGGCTGCGCGAGTCGGCCGACAAGCGGATCGACCTGATCTCCTTCGGCACGGCCACCGCCGCCGACGTCGACACCCTGGCCGGGCAGCTGGCTGCCGACGGAGTCCGGCTGATCGGTGAGCCGGACACCCTGCAGACCCCCGGGGGCGGCTACGGCTTCCGGTTCTTCGACAACGAGGGCCGCACCGTCGAGATCAGCTCCGACGTCGAGGCGCGGCAGCACCGCACGATCGAGGAGGGCGAGTCGATCCCGGTGCGGCTGTCCCACGTGGTGCTCAACTCCGCCGACCCCGAGGGCACCGTCGCCTTCTACGAGAAGCACCTGGCCTTCGCGCTGTCGGACACCCTGATGCACCCGCGGATGGGCAACATGATGTGGTTCCTGCGCACCAACGCCTGGCACCACAGCATGGCGGTCGCCCGCGGCCCGCACCCCTCCCTGCACCACGCCTCGTTCGAGATGCGCGGCATCGACGAGTACATGCGCGGCACCGGCCGGTTGCTGCGGGCCGGCGTGGAGAAGATCTGGGGCCCGGGCCGGCACATGGCCGGCAACAACACCTTCAGCTACTTCCTCGACCCGCACGGCAACACCGTCGAGTACACGACCGAGCTCGAGGTGCTGGACGAGGACACCTGGCACCCGCACCTCTACGACTTCACCAACCCCGAGGTCTCCGACCAGTGGGGCACCGCGAACGCGATGAACGAGTTCGTCGCCCAGCGTTCGTTCAACGACCCGGACAAGGGTCTGTTCGTCGCTCCCCCGGTCTGATGCGCTTCGCCACCTGGGAGTCCGAGGAGCAGGTGCAGGCCGGCGTCGTGTCGGACGCCGGCCTGCACCCCCTCCCGGACGGGACCACCGTGCTCGACCTGGTGCGCCGGGGGCTCCCCGCTGCACTCGAGGCCGGCCAGACCGCGCTGACCGGACCGGCGGTGCCGCTCGACGGCGTTCGGTTGCTGCCCCCGCTGGACGCGCCGACGGTGCGGGACTTCGTCGCGTTCGAGGAGCACGTCGAGGGGGTCCGCAAGGCGATCGACGGCGTCGCCGGTGTCGTCGCCGAGTGGTACCAGGCGCCGACGTTCTACTTCACCAACCCCTACGCCCTGATAGGCGCGCACGACGACGTCGCCGTGCCGCCGGGCTCGCAGCGGTTCGACTTCGAGCTCGAGGTCGCCGTCGTCGTCGGCCGGGACGGCGCCTCGCTGACCCCGGCGCAGGCCCGCGAGCACGTCTTCGGCTACACCGTGCTCAACGACTGGTCGGCCCGCGACCTGCAGGCCCGGGAGATGAAGGTCAACCTGGGCCCGGCCAAGGGCAAGGACTCGGCCACCACCCTGGGTCCCTGGCTGGTCACCGCCGACGAACTGGAGCCCTTCCGGGACGACGACGGCTTCCTGGCCCTCGACCTGCGGGTGAGCGTCAACGGCACCGAGGTCGGCCGGGACCTGCTGTCCAACATGGGCTGGCCGTTCGAGGAGCTCATCTCCTACGCCTCCCGTGGCACCGAGGTCCGCGCCGGGGACGTGCTCGGCTCGGGCACCTGCGGCAACGGCGGCTGCCTCGCCGAGCTGTGGGGCACCCGCGGCGACACCGCTCCCCCGCCGCTGCGACCCGGCGACGTCGTCGAGATGACCGTCGAGGGCATCGGCACCATTCGGAACCGGGTCGTCGCCGGGGTCGAGCTGCCCCCGGTCCACCCCGCTCGACCCCGCCCCCGCACCCGTCCCGTCTGACCGACGGCACCGAGAGGAACACCGTGTTCGAGTACTTCCCCACCGGTCCCTACACCTGGAACCTCGGCGTCGTCGCGACGCTGAACTCCGGCGGCCTGATCGACGAGGTGGACCGCGCCTGCCGACCGATCAAGGACGCCGCCAACGCAGGCGAGGACGCCGGCACACCGGACTTCCTGCGCGCCTGGCGGGCGCTGACCGACCAGCTCGTCGGCCAGGCAGAGGAGGCGGAGAAGGCCGGGCACACCCGCACTGCTGGTCAGCTGTGGTTCCGGGCGAGCAACTACCTCGCCCAGGCCGAGCGGATGTTGTCCCACGCCGATCCCGACCGGGTGCCCACCTACCGGCGGATGCTGGAGATCGCGGAGCGGGCCTTCACCACGCACAGCCCCCGGGTCTCCCGCGTGCAGATCCCCTACGAGGGCACCACGCTGCCGGCGTACTTCAGTGCCGCCCCCGCCACCGACGACGGGCCGGCCCCGGTGGTCGTGCTGGTCAACGGGCTGGACTCCACCAAGGAGCACATGTACGCCTCGAACTTCTGGCTGGAGCTCGCCGAGCGCGGCATCTCCTGCCTCATGCTCGACCAGCCCGGCACTGGCGAGGCGCTGCGTCTGCAGGGGCTCACCGCCCGCATCGACGCCGAAGCCTGGGCCAGCGCGACCGTCGACTGGCTGGAGACCAGGAACGACGTCGATGCCGCCCGGATCGGCATCGCCGGCTGGTCACTCGGCGGCTACTACGCCCCGCGCGCCGCGGCCTTCGAGAAGCGGTTCGCCCTCTGCGTGGCCTGGGGCGCCAACCACAACTGGGGCGCGGTGCAGCGCCGCCGCCGCGAGCGGGAGGGCGAGCGGCCGGTGCCGCACTACTGGAGCCATGTGCTGTGGGTGTGGGGCGTCCAGGGCGATGAAGACCACCTCGACGAGTTCCTCGACTTCGCCGACGGCGTGCACCTGGACGGGGTGGTCGAGCAGATCACCGTGCCCTTCCTCATCGCGCACGGTGCCGGCGACCGGCAGATCCCGCTGGAGTACGCGCACCGCTCCTACGACCAGGCGGTCAACTCCGCCAAGCGCGACTTGCGGGTCTTCACCGCCGAGGAGGGGGCGACCGAGCACATCGGCCTGGACCACCTGCCCTTCGTGAGCACCTTCATCGCCGACTGGGTCGCCGACACCTTCATCGAACTGACCCGCTGAGCGACGACGACAGGAGCGAGACCGTGGCCATGCTCTTCATCGACCTGGCGGTCCGGGACCTCGCGGCATCGCGCGACTTCTACGGCGCGCTCGGGTTCTCCTTCAACGAGCACTCCTCCGACGAGTCGACCGTGGCCGTCGTCCTGGACGACGACATGGCATTGATGCTGCGGTCCCGGGACCGGTTCGCGGAGCTGGTGGCCGGCGAAGTCGGCGATCCGACCGCCGGGACGACGGTCGTGCACAGCCTCACCGTGGGCACCCGCGGCGAGGTGGACGAGCTCGTCGCCACGGCCCTGGCCAGCGGCGGTGCACCGTGGCTGCCGGCGCGGGAGGACACCTCCGGCTACACCGGCAGCTTCGCCGACCCGGACGGCCACGGATGGCAGCTGACCTGCATGGGGCCCGTGCACGTGATCGACTGACCGCGCCGGTCGCTGCCGCGAGGTCCGGTCCGGGTCATCAGCTCCCGAGCGGAGGAGCGCCGCGCCGGACCGGACGAGCAGAACGGAGTGCACACGAGCGGCCGTCCTTGCTCGGGGCGAGGCGGCCGCACGCGTGCACCAGGTCCCCGGCTGGTCCGCGCCAGGGTCGGTCGGGCATCAGGCCGGGCAGCTGTCGAGGGCGTGCGGGTCGTCGGAGTCCACGCCCCTCTCCGCGGTGACCCGGCCGGGGACCCGTTCGCCCGGATCCATGGGCGGACTCATCGTCGCTCTTCCGGTGGTCAGGGAAGGCCAGATGCTGGCCCTCCAAGCGCAGAGACCCAGCATCTGCGGCCGCATCACCTCCGGATCCGAGGCCTCGCATCACTCTCGCCCCGCTCACCCACGGCGCAAGACGGTCGTACGGCTCAAGCCAGCGGCTCGGACAACAGGTAACGGACGGCTGTGTCGGCCAGGGCGGCGGTGAACGTGTCGTCGTCCACCGGTGAGGCGGTCCCGAAGTCCGAGCCGTAGGCAACCCGGATGACGACCGCGGCGAAGACGGTGCTGAAACACGACCAAGCGGCGGCCTTCGCGTCGGGATGCGCATCGACGACGGGCGACACGGTGTCGACGAACCGGCTGCCGAGCTCGCGGCTGTACAGGGACCCGCGGCGCTGTACCTCCGGGTGCGCCGCGGAGATCAGCACGACGGCTCTGAAGAACGACCGGTGGGCCAGCAAGCCGCGGACGGCCGTGGTGACAGCGGTCCGCACCCGTTCGTGGGGGGTGAGCCCGATCCACCGGTCGGGGCGGTCGAAGGCGGCCCGGACATCGTGGAGTCGGCTGATGCCGTGCTCGTACACGGCGAGGAACAGTGCTTCCTTGCTGGTGGTGCGAGCGTAGATCGCCGGCGGGGCGACCCCGGCGCGCTCGCACACCGCCGCGATGGTGAACGCCTCGTAGCCGCCGTCCTCCAGCAGGGCGACCCCGGCATCGAGTACGCGTGCCCACGCCTCCCGACTTCGCCGCTGCCTGGGCGGGCGGACAGTCAGGTCTTCAGGCGTCCAGGGCTCGACCACCGGCCCATCCTCTCTCCTGAGCGTCCCTTGACGTGGGCGTGACCCGCGATACAGTTTCCTCAAACAGTAGCGCTCGCTACCGTTCTTCTCAGCGTCGAGAGGTGCTCATGCCTGCCGCCCCCTCCCCTGCCCGCCGAGGCCGCGTCGCGGTGCTCGGTGCCGGCCCCGCCGGCATGGCCGCAGCCCTGGGCGCTCTCAAGGCCGGCCACGAGGTCGTCGTCTACGAGCGGTACCGGGAGGCACGGCCGGCCGGCAACATCCTCAACCTGTGGCCGCCGCCGCTGAAGGCGCTGCGGGCCCTGGGCGTGGACACCGTCGACCTCGGTGCGCCGACGGACTCGGAGTTCCGCAACCTGCGGGGCGACGTGCGCGTCCGGGTCAAGCTCGACCAGGACGTCAAGGACGAGTTCGGGGGCGGGTTCATCGGGCTGCTGCGCCCCGAGCTCTACCGCCGGATGCTGCAGGCCATCCCCGAAGGCACCATCCGACACAACCAGCAGGTGCAGCGCATCGAGCAGGACGATCGAGCGGTCACCTTGCACTTCGCCGACGGCACGACAGCGGAGCACGACGTCCTGATCGGTGCCGACGGCATCGACTCCCTGGTCCGCAGGACGCTGTGGGGCGATGCGCCCAAGCGGGAGCACAAGCTGCACATCTTCGGTGGCTTCACCTTCGCCGACGTGCCCGGCACCACGCCCAACAGCTGTGTCCTGACCCACGGCCCGACGGTTCAGGGCAGCTGGACGTCCATTCGCAACGAGGGCCGAGACGGTCACCAGTGGTGGGTGCTCACCGGCACCGATCCCGACGCTCCGGCACCGACGGACCTCAAGGCAGCCGCCAGAGAACTGGCGAAGGGTTTCCCCGCACCGCTGCCCGGTCTCATCGCCGCCACTGACGCCGCCGACGTCCAGCGGTGGGTCCTCCGGGACCGGAAGGCCCTCAAGCAGTGGTCCAAGGGGCGGGCCACCCTGGTCGGCGACGCCGCCCATCCCACCTCGCCGTACGCCGCCTACGGCGCCGGCATGTCCATCGAGGACGGCTACTTCGTCGGCGTCGCCCTGCGCGGTGTCGACCTGACCGACTCTGCAGCGGTCGCCGCCGCCCTGCAGGCCTACGAGGACCCCCGGAAGCCGCACACTGCCCAGCAGGTCCAGCAGGCGTACCTGCTGGGCAAGGTCTTCCACCACGCGCCGGCACCTCTGCGCCCCGTCCGGGACTTCCTGTTCGACCACACGCCCTTCCTGCAGAAGGTCGCCGGCGACAGCAACCCGAAAATGATCAGCAAGCAGCTCGCCCTGATCGAGGCGTGACCCGTGCTGGTCGTGCACAGCAGTGCCAGCGCGGCACCGGGTCGCCGGGACGAACTCGTCGCGGCGGCCCGGGCGATGGCCGCGCAGACACGGCTCGACCAGGGCTGTCTGTCGTACTCCTTCGCCGCGGACCTGGACGACGCGAACCTGGTCCGCGGCGTCGAGGTGTGGGCTGATGCAGCCGCGCTGGAGGCGCACATGACCCATGGGCACACGCGGGATTTCCTGGCCGCGGTCCCTTAGCTGATCGCCGACCCGCCGGTGCTCGAGCACTGGGTGGTCACCCACGGCGACGCCCGGGCTGGCTGAGCGCCGCCCTGTGGATCAGCAGCCGGCTCAAGGCGTCTTGGTACGCCGCCTCGGAGTGGACGGAACGACGTCCGCGACGGTCGGTCGCTCGCCCGGCTGCCACTGACCATCTGGGCGTCGCCGCCACACGTCCGGGCATGCCGAACGCGCCGTCTCGCGCGCAGCGCGTCGAGAATCGTCGGGCGAGCTCGCAGCCTCGTGTGCGGCGTGCCCGGGGGCCGCGGCTTGGATGGAGCGAGCCAGCGTGTGGGCGACGTGCGGGCCGATGAGCTCCTCAGCGAAGGGCATGGGTGCATGATCAGCGCCCTCGCCGCACGCGTGGCGGGGTGGGCTGCCCTAGGTGCGTTGCACCCTGGGCCGGGCAAGAGCGGGCGCGCACAGTCGGCCGTGCCATCCGGCACACCGAGCCTGCTGATCCGCTCCGGAGCAGCGGGCCACCACGAGGAGATCGACATGTCGGGCACCGAGCAGCACACCACCGTCGACGGACGGACCACATCCTCCCCCACCCGCGACGCGGCCGAGCACCCGCGGCGACGTCGCCGTCCCGAACGCCGCCTGACGGTGGGAGACCTCCTGCACACCACCACTCGTAGCCGTCGTCGTGGGCTCACCGCGGTGGTGGCGGGGGTCATCACCTCGCTCCTCGCGATCCTCGGGCTCGCTGGTCCCGCCAGCGCTGGGGGCGGACACGACAAGCCGACCGTGGTCATCGTCCACGGCGCCTGGACCGATGCGGGGTCCTTCAGCGAGGTCCAGCAGCGGCTGCAGCGGGGCGGTTACACGGTCCTGGACTTCGCCAACCCGCTGCGCTCACTCAGCGGCGACAGCGCAGGGCTGGCCTCGTTCCTGCAGAGCCGGACGAGCGGCCCGGTGATCCTCGTCGGCCACTCCTACGGTGGCGCCGTGATCACCGAGGCCGCGACGAGCGATCCCGACGTCCGCGCCCTGGTCTACGTCGACGCCTTCGTGCCGGAGAAGGGCGAGAGCCTGCTGGCGCTGCTCTCCAGCGCGGGTCCCGTCGACCCGTCTGCCCTGTTCGACATGGTGCCGTACCCCGGCTCGCCGGAGGGTGACGTGGACCTGTACCTGAAGGAGGCCGCCTTCCACGCCACGTTCGCGAACGGCCTTCCGCGCGAGGAGCGGGACGACCTCTACGCCCGGCAGCGCCCGATCACGTTCGGTGCGGTGAACGAGGCGGCGGCGAACGAGCCCGCGTGGAAGTCGCTTCCCTCGTGGTACGTCGCGGGCTCCGAGGACGGCAGCATCCCGCTCGAGCTGCAGGAACGCATGGCGTCCCGCGCCGGCGCGGAGCTCACCACGGTGAAGGCCGGGCATCTCGCGATGACCCGCTTCCCCGCCGCGGTCGCGAAGGTGATCGAGGAAGCCGCCACCGCGACGGCCCACTCCTGAGTCGATGTCGCCGCAGGGCGAGAAGCCGATGGTCCATCGGTCCTCCGTCCTGCGGCGGCGACCCCGTGGCCCCGCGCGAGACCCGCGCGCCCCAGCGAACCGCCCCCTCATCCGACCGACCGTTCGGCGGAGGCCGCCAGCCATGGATCCTGACCAGCTCGACACCGACCTCAGCGACGGCGAGATCGATCGGATGATCGACGTCGGCATCCGGGGAACCATCGACCTGGTGCGATACAGCGCGCCGGTGATGGGCTCGGGTGGCCGGATCGTCACCATCGGCAGCGTCAGCGCCCACCACCTCCCCGACGATGCGTCCTCGGCCTACGGGATGACCAAGGGGGCCGTCGCAAGCCTCGTCCGCGGCCTGGCGCGCGAGCTCGGCCCCCGGGGGATCACGGTCAACAACGTCCAGCCAGGTCCCGTCGACACCGACGCCGACCCCGCCGACGGCCCGTCCGGGGACACCCTCCGGTCACTCATCCCGATCGGCCGGTTCGGGACGGTCGCCGACGTGGCCTCCTTCGTGGCGTACGTCGCCAGCGACGAGGCCGCCTATCTCAACGGCGCGTCCCTGGACATCGACGGCGGCTACAGCGCCTGACCTGATCCCTGCGCTGACCCACGGGTCAGTGCTCGCCTCCCGCCAGCACCGACCTCGACCCGAACACGAGAGAACGAGGAACACGCCATGTCAGGCAACCGCTCCACCCCACACCTCCACGCCGCCGACGAGCCCGAGGTCGTGCGCACCCCGGCCGTCCACTACGTCTCCATCAGCGGCTCCGGCGCCCCGGGGACCGACGAGTTCTACCGCAAGAAGGCCGCCGTCGCCGAGATCGCCCGGGTCCTGGACGAGGGCGACTCCGAGCCGGTGGTGAAGATCCAGTACTGGTACCCGGCAGGCTCGACGCCCGTCGAGATCGCCGACTTCTACAGCGTCAACCCGATCCCCTCACTCCGGTACCGGGTGCTGGCGCTGGTCCCTGCCGACACGACGGCGGACGACCTCGCCGCAGCACGTGCCCGCGCGGCGAGCCGCACCGATGTGGACGAGATGGAACTGTTCGCGCTGCCCGAGCAGGACGTCGTGCAGGTGATGCACCATGGGCCCTTCGCAGAGGAGTTCGGGACGCTCGCCCGACTCGGCGAGTTCGCCCAAGGTCTCGGTCTGCACCGCAACGGGCCCCACCACGAACTCCACCTGGACGGCTTCACCCGGGAGACTCCCCAGCACTCCCTCCGCACGATCCTCCGCGACCCCGTCGCACAGGCATAGCTGGAGGATGTGCGGGTGCTGGGATCAGCTGATCCCAGCACCCGCACATCGGTGCTTCCCACCGCCACTCGACGCGCGTCGCGGGGGCTCCCGGGCTCGTCGAGAGTCGGGCACCACGGCCCCGTTCGACGGGACCGCAAGGCGTGCCGGAGTCGGTCCCGGGCTCTCCACCGGCAGGTCCCGGCACGGGGGCGCTACTCGGGGAGGCCGTGGTCGCTCGGGGATCCGCCGGCCTGCTCATCAGGTCACAGGCAGGAGTTCAGGGCTGAGCCGTGGGTCCGCCGGCCGAGGGGGCGAGGCCGTGCTCGATCCTGTCCATGGTGTCCGCGAAGGCAGCGGAGATGTCGATGCCGAGGCGCTCGGCGATGACGATCACCCACCACAGCGACTCGGACAGCTTGTGTGCCAGCTGCGCATCGACGTCGCCGGCGATCTCCCAGGTCCCGTCATGGGCCAGGACCAGTCGACCGACGGTGCCGACGTCGTTGCTGAAGCCCAGCATCAGCTCCTGGAGCGTCCACACCTGGCCGTTCATCCGACGTTCGATGGCCTCGTAGAGGGCTCGGACCTCCATCGCCCGCCGGCGTGCCGACTCCAGGTCGACCTGTTCGGGATGGTTCACGGTGACTCCTGTGTCTGTGTCGTGGGGAGAGCACCCGACTGCCGGAGACCTGGTGCGCCCTCGCGCTGAGTCGCCTCGATCGTGCCGAGGAGGGCCAGCGCGTCCTCGCTGGGACTGCCCGGCGCGGCGCTGGCCACGGTCAACTGCAGTCCCGGGGACTCGCGTACGTCGAACGTCTGGTAGGAGAGCTCGAGGTCGCCGACGGCGGGGTGCCGGATGTGCATGTGCACGGTCGTGAGTCCGGCGACCTCGTGGTCGTCCCACATGGCGGCGAACGCCGGGCTGCGGACGTAGAGGCGGCGCACGAGGGCGGCGACCTCGGGGTGGGGCGGCGAGAAGCCCGCGGCGAGGCGGATGCCGCTGACCGCGGCGTGCGCGGCGTCGTCCCAGTGCACGAAGTACGTCGGCGCGGTCGGGTCGAGGAACATGTACTGCATCACGTGGCCGTCGTGGTTGGCGGGAGCGATCAGCCCGGTCGCGATGTCGTTGGCCGCGATCACCCGGAAGGCGGGGTTCACCACGTAGGCCGCGGCCTTCGGGAAGGAGTTCATCAACTGCCGCAGGTGTGGGCTCAGCTGCTCGTCGGTCGCCCGGCACGTCGGGGCTAGCCGCGCCAGGCGGAAGGCGTGGTCACGGGCGTCGGCGCCGAGTTGCAAGGCGCGGGCGACCGCCTCCATGAGCTGCGGAGAGGGGGTGCGCTCGCGGCCCTGCTCGAGACGGGCGTAGTAGTCGGAGCTCACGCCGGCCAGCACGGCGACCTCTTCGCGGCGCAGGCCGGTCACGCGGCGGCTGCCGATGCTGGGCAACCCGGCGGACTCCGGGGTGATCCGTGCGCGTTGGGCCCGGAGGAAGTCCCCGAGCTCGTTGCCTCTCCCACCAGTGTGCGTTCCGGGCATGTCAGCTCCGTTCGGTGTTCACCATCACGAACCGGCTGCAGCGGCCGGACTCCTCGAAGGTCACGGTCCAGCGGTTGTCGAAATCGCCGAGCTTCGCGTACCGCCCGATCCCGGTGATGACGACGTCCCACCCGTCGATCGCGGTGATGGACCACTCGAACTCCCATCCGCCACTCTGCCAGTCCCACCGGCTGCGCCAGCCCTCGACGATCGCGTCCCGACCGATCCACTGCGTCTCGAAGGGCGATTCGTGGTACTCGGCGTCGTCGGTGAACAGGGCCTCGATGTCTGCGCGGGCGTTGCTCTTCCAGGCCGTCACGTAGCCCTCGACCCACCGGGTGATCGAGGCGGTCGTCGGGCCCGAGGCGTCCGGGAGGCCCACGTCTGCGGGGGCTGGCGTCATGGACCAGATGCTGCCCGCAGGTGCAGACGCCAGACAGGGTGCACTGCTCCCAGGGTGTCGCCCCCTTCACCGGCGAGTGCAACCCCAGCAGGGTCGGGGGCGGAGAACGTCTCCGCGTGATCCCCCTCGCTCGCCCCCTGAGAGGTGCACCCAGCCATGATCGATCCGACCCCCGAGCCCACCGTGGTCATCGTCCACGGCGCATGGACCGATGCGAGTTCCTTCGCGGGCGTCCAGCGCCTCCTGTCCCAGGAGGGCTACACGGTCCTCGAGTTCGCCAACCCGCTCCGTTCGCTGGCCGGCGATGCGGACTACCTCGCCACGTTCCTCCGGACGCGGACGAGCGGGCCCGTCGTCCTGGTGGGCCACTCCTACGGTGGCGCCCTCATCGGGGCCGCCGGGCTCGCCACGCCCGACGTGCGCTCCCTGGTCTACGTGAATGCGTTCGTCCCGGCCGAGGGCGAGAGCCTGCTCGACCTGCTCAACAGCCTCGGGCCCGTCGACCCGACTCAGCTGTTCGACATGGCGCCCTACCCCGGCGCCCCCGAGGGCGACGTCGACCTGTACATCCAGCGCGGGCCGTTCGAGCCGGCGTTCGCGACCGGTCTCTCCGAAGAGCTCCAGACGGAGTTCTACGCCAGGCAGCGTCCCATCACGTTCGCAGCCGTGGACGCGCCGGCGGCCCCGGGCCAGGCCTGGGAGCAGCTCCCCTCCTGGTACGTGGCCGGGAGGGTCGACGGGAGCATCCCGCTCGAGCTGCAGCTGCGGATGGCCGAGCGCGCAGGAGCGGCCGTCACCGAGGTCCAGGCCAGGCACCTGTCCATGGTCAGCCACCCCCGCGAGGTGGCAGACGTGATCAAGCAAGCTGCACGCGCCACCGCAACACACGCGTAGGCAGCCGTCGAGCGACTCGTGTCGGACAACTCGTGCTGGTCCCGAGGGGGCTGAACAGCCGCCGCAGTCGGCCTCAGACCGCTCCACCAGCAGGCCAGTACAGCAGCCCGTTGCGGTAGTGGACGCCCCCGAGGACGTCAGAGGCGGGCCGACCTGATGGTCGCCCCGCCTCTGACCTGCCACTTCTACTGTCGGGCTGACAGGATTTGAACCTGCGACCCCTTGACCCCCAGTCAAGTGCGCTACCAAGCTGCGCTACAGCCCGAGCGTCGGGTGCTTCCGGATGACCCGGCGGCCCCGATCGCTGCCCGAGCAGGTTACCGCACCCGGTCCCCTGCCCTGCGGGCCGGGTCAGCCCTTGCGGTCCCGCGCCCTGCTGTCGCGCACCTTGACCGACACGTCGATCGGCGTGCCCGCGAAGCCGAAGCGCTCGCGCAGCTTCCGCTCCAGGAACCGCCGGTAACCGGGCTCCAGGAAGCCCGTGGAGAACACCACGAACCGAGGCGGCCGGATGTCGGCCTGGGTGACGTACTTGATCTTCGGGGCCCGGCCACCCCGGGCCGGCGGCGGCGTCTCCTGCACCAGGGCCCGGATGAAGGTGTTCAGCTCCGCCGTGGGCACCCGGGTCTCCCAGCCGGCCAGGGCGGCCCTGAGGTGGCCGGCCAGCTTGTTCACCCCGCGCCCGGTGGTCGCCGAGATGTTGACCCGGCTGGCCCAGGTGATCCGGGCCAGGTCGCGGTCGATCTCACGTTCCAGCTGGGCGTGCCGGTCCTCGTCGACGTTGTCCCACTTGTTGAAGGCGATGACCAGCGCCCGGCCGGCCTCGATCACCTGGGTGATCACCCGCTGGTCCTGCTCGCTGATCACCTCGTCGGCGGCCAGCAGCACGACCGCGACCTCGGCGGCCTCGATGGCCGCCTCGGTCCGCAGGCTGGCGTAGTACTCGGTGCCGCTGGCGGTGTTCACCTTGCGGCGCAGCCCCGCGGTGTCGACGAACCGCCACTGCTCCCCGCCGAGGGTCACCAGGGAGTCGACCGGGTCGACGGTCGTGCCGGCCACCGAGTCGACGACCGAGCGCTCCTCCTTGGACAGCCGGTTGATCAGGCTGGACTTGCCGACGTTCGGCCGGCCGACCAGCGCGACGCGGCGGGGGCCGCCCACGTCGTCCTGCTCGCGCGGCGCCTCCGGCATCGCGTCCAGCACCAGGTCGAGCAGGTCACCGCTCCCCCGGCCGTGCAGGGCGCTGACGGTGAACGGCTCGCCGAGGCCGAGGGACCACAGCTCGGCCGCGCCGGCCTCCCCGCGCTCGTCGTCGACCTTGTTGGCCACCAGGATCACCGGGGTGGTGCTGCGGCGCAGCACCCGGGCGGCGGCCAGGTCGGTCTCCGTCGCCCCCACCGAGGCGTCCACGACCAGCACGATCACGTCGGCGGTCTTCATCGCGTACTCGGCCTGCCGGGCGATGGAGGCGGCCATGCCGCTGGCCCGGGGCTCCCAGCCGCCGGTGTCCATGACCATGAACGACCGGCCGTTCCACAGCGCCTGGTAGGAGATGCGGTCACGGGTGACGCCGGGGACGTCCTGCACCACCGCGGCGCGGCGGCCCAGGAACCGGTTCACCAGCGTGGACTTGCCCACGTTCGGTCGGCCGACGACGGCCACCACGGGCATCGGCCCGGTGTGCTCGGCGTCGATCGGGGCGGGGTCGGTGGAGGTGGGGTCCATCGGGGTGGGGTCGGTGGTGCTCATGCGGGGTCTCCCACTGCTGTGCTGGCCAGGTCGAGCACGCGCTCGACGACGGCCTCGCGGTCCAGCCCGGTGCTGTCGACGACGATCGCGTCCTCGGCCGGGCGCAGCGGGCTGTCGGCCCGGCTGCTGTCGTACTCGTCGCGGCGCCGGAGGTCGGCGGCGATCTGGGCGATGCGGGCGGGGTCGTGCACGCCCAGCTGCCCGGCGCGGCGCTCGGCGCGGACCTCGGGCGCGGCGGTCAGGTAGATCTTGCAGGTAGCCCCGGGCAGCACCACCGTGCCGATGTCCCGGCCCTCGACCACGACGGCGTCGGCCGCGGCGACGAGCGCACGCTGCCGGTCCACGAGCAGCCGCCGCACGGCCGGGACGGCCGACACCGGCGACACCGCCCGGGTCACCTCCGCGCCGCGGATGCGTGCGGCGACGTCGACGCCGTCCACCTGCACCAGCTCCGCCGCCGCCGAGGTGCCGATGCGGATGTCGGCCGCAGCGACGGCGCGGGCGATGCCCTCGGCGTCGTCCAGGTCGACCCCGGCGTCCAGCACGGCCACCGTGGCCGCGCGGTACATCGCGCCGGTGTCCAGGTAGTCCGCCCCCAGCCGGGTGGCGACCGCCCGGGCCACGCTCGACTTCCCGGTGCCCGAGGGCCCGTCCAGGGTCACCTGCCCCCGGAAGCGGAACTCGTTCACTTCTCGGTCCTCAGTGCTCACTGCGCGATGTCCCGGCGCAGCGCGACCGCACCCCGCAGGTAGACGTGCTGCACCTCGGCCCGGCTCAGCGGGGTGTCGACGTGCGCCATCAGCCGGAGCACCCGCGGCAGCGCGTGCGGCACGGCGATCTCGGTGGCGCACATCAACGGCACGTCCCCCAGGCCCAGCTCCCGCGCAGCCAGCGCGGGGAACTCCGACACCAGGTCGGGAGTGGCGGTGAACAGGATGCTGATCAGGTCGGGCGACTCCAGCTGGTTGCGCTCCAGCACGGTGGTCACCAGTTCCCGGGTGGCCTCCAGGACCTCGTCCCGGTCGTCGGCGACCACCTGCGTCGCACCCCGGATGGCTCGGACGGCCACGGCACTCTCCTCGATCGCTTCGGCACGCGGGTCGCCGCGCACCTCGGTCGAGTCTAGGGAGGCCGCGCCACCCGCCCGGGACGGCGGCCGACGGCCACCGTCCCGGGCGGGGCTGCTCAGCCGATCGGGCGGATGCCCCAGCGGCCGGTGACGGTCTCCCCCGGCTCCAGCCGGCGGACCCCCTCGCCGGTCTGCAGCGCGTTGGGCGGGCAGGTCATCGGCTCCACCGCCAGGCCACCGCGGCGGCGCGGCCCGACGACGACGTCGCCGGTGAACACCTGCACGTGGTCGTAGGAGTCGTCCATCCAGACGGCGGCGCCGCGGCCGTCCGGCCCGGTCAGCCGCACCTCGGCGAGCCCGTCGGGGCCACGCTCGAGGTCGGTGAAGGCGTGGTCGATCCGCAGGTCACCGATGAGCCGGCCCGCGCGCAGGTCGTACTCGGTGCCCTCGACCGGCGCCGACCCGGTCGGGATGCCGCGCTCGTCGGTCTCCAGCCGCGTGGCGCCGGGGGCGACCACCGTGCAGTCGTCGACCCGGAGCCCGGCCCCGGCCGCGAGGTAGGGGTGGTGCCCCTCGCCGTAGGGCAGCGCGGTGCCGCCCTCGTTGGTCGCGCTGGTGGTGACCGTCAGCCCCTCGGGCGACAGCTCGTAGCCGACCCGCAGGCGCAGCGCGAACGGGTAGCCCGGCTGCGGGTGCAGCAGGTGCTCCAGCGTGATCGCGTCGCTCGCGCGCTCGACCACCGACCAGCTGACGAACCGGACCAGCCCGTGGATCGCGTTGGACACCTCGGGCTCGTTGATGGGCAGCTGCTGCTCCTGACCGTCCCAGGTGTAGCGCCCGTCGCGCAGCCGGTTCGGCCACGGGGCGAGCACGTGCCCGCGGCCGAACTCCGCCAGCTCGTGCTCGGCGAACCCGTCGACGACCTCCCGGCCGCCGGTGCGGTAGGTGCGCAGCCCGCCGCCCACCTCGACGACGGTCACCTCCGCCCCGGCGCAGGAGAGCAGGTACTGCTGCCCGGTGGGGAGCACCGTCATCCGATGCGCTCGCCGCTCGCGGAGTCGAACAGGTGCACGTGGCCACGGCGCGGGCTGACGTGCAGCACGTCGCCCTTCTCCGGCGGGGTGCGGCCGTCGGCGCGGGCGATGATGTCGTGCTCGGCGTCGCCGACCTTGGTGCGCCCGTAGACGTAGGCGTCGGCGCCGAGCACCTCGACGACGTCGACCTCGACGGTCAGGCCGTGCTCGGCGAACTCGATGTCCTCGGGCCGGATGCCGACGGTGACCTTGTTGCCGGTGGACTGGCCCAGCACCTCGCGCGGGACCGGGTAGACGGTGTCGCCGAAGGAGACCCCGCCGTCGACGACGTCCAGGTCGAACAGGTTCATCGCCGGGGAGCCGATGAAGCCGGCGACGAAGACGTTCTTCGGCTGGTCGTAGAGCTCCCGGGGCTTGCCGGCCTGCATGAGCAGCCCGTCCTTAAGCACCGCGACGCGGTCGCCCATGGTCATGGCCTCGGTCTGGTCGTGGGTGACGTAGACCGTGGTGACGCCCAGCCGGCGCTGCAGCGAGGCGATCTGGGTGCGGGTCTGCACGCGCAGCTTGGCGTCGAGGTTGGACAGCGGCTCGTCCATCAGGAACACCTGCGGGCTGCGGACGATGGCGCGGCCCATGGCGACGCGCTGGCGCTGACCACCGGAGAGCGCCTTCGGTTTGCGGTCCAGGTAGGGCTCGAGGTCCAGCAGCCGGGCCGCCTCCTCGACGCGGGCGCGGCGGTCCTCCTTGCCGATGCCGGCCATCTTGAGCGCGAAGCCCATGTTGTCGGCGACGCTCATGTGCGGGTACAGCGCGTAGTTCTGGAACACCATCGCGATGTCCCGGTCCTTCGCGGCGACGTCGGTGACGTCGCGGCCGCCGATCAGGATGCGCCCGCCGTCGATCTCCTCCAGGCCGGCGAGCATGCGGAGCGAGGTCGACTTCCCGCAGCCCGACGGGCCGACGAGCACGAGGAACTCACCGTCCTCGATCTCCAGGTTGAGCGCGTCCACCGCGGGGCGCTCGGCCCCTGCGTACAGACGGGTCGCGTGGTCGTAGGTGACAGACGCCATCGTGTGGTCCTCCTACCGGCAGGAACGTGCCGGACGATCCGAGTGGGTGGGGTCACATCTTGCTGTACTGGTCGTGCGGCCTGACGGCGTGCGGGTCACACCCGTCCGGCGGTCATGTCCCGGACCTCGGCGTAGCGCTCCCGCACGTGCGGGACCGGATCGGCCTCGTAGGTCTCCGTGCTGGTGGCCGGCCAGACCGGCGGGGTGTCCCCGCCGGCGAGCGTCCAGGCCGCCTGCCGCGCCGCGCCGTCGGCCACGTACTCCCCCGGCGGGGGGACGAGCACCGGGACGCCGAGCACCGCCGGAGCGAGACGGCGGACCGCCTCGGACCGGGCGCCCCCGCCGACCAGCAGCACCCGGCGGACCGGGTTGCCGAGGGCGGCGATCGCCTCCAGGCCGTCGGCCAGCCCGCACAGCAGGCCCTCCACCGCGGCCCGCGCCAGGTGCGCGGGGTCGCTGGTGGCCAGGGTCAGCCCGTGCAGAGCACCGGTGGCGTGCGGGCGGTCGGGGGTCCGCTCCCCCTCGAGGTAGGGCACCATCACCAGCCCGCCGGAGCCGGCCGGTGCGGTGAGCGCCAGCCGGGACAGCTCGTCGTGGTCGACCCCGAGCAGCCGGGCGGTGGCGTCCAGCACCCGGGCGGCGTTGAGCGTCACGACCAGCGGCAGGAAGTTGCCCGTGGCGTCGGCGAAGCCGGCGACGGTCCCCGAGGGGTCGGCCGAGGGGGTGGTGGAGACGGTGGAGACGACCCCGGAGGTGCCGATGGAGAGGACGACGTCCCCGGGCTCGGCGTTGATGCCCAGCGCGGCCGCGGCGTTGTCGCCGGAGCCCGGGCCGAGCACCGCACCGCCGTCGGCGGCCAGCGCACCCGCGGCCACCTGCCCGGCCCGCTCGGCCGGCCCGAGCACCCGGGGCAGCGCCGGGGCGTGCCCGAGGGCCCGCTCCAGCAGGTCGGTGCGGTACTCCCCGGTGAACGGCGACCAGTAGCCGGTGCCACTGGCGTCGCCCCGGTCGGTGACCAGTGCCTCCAGCCCCGGCGAGCCGGCCAACCGCCAGGTCAGCCAGTCGTGCGGGAGGCAGACCCCGGCCGTCCGCGCCGCGTTCTCCGGCTCGTGCTCGGCCAGCCACCGCAGCTTGGTGACGGTGAACGAGGCGACCGGCACCAGCCCGACCGCGTCGGACCAGGCCCGGCGGCCGGCGTCGTCGTCCCCGTCGCCGAGCTCGGCGATGAGGTCGGTCGCGGCGCCGGCCGACCGGGTGTCGTTCCACAGCAGCGCGGGGCGCACCACCTGGCCGGCCTCGTCGAGGCAGACCATGCCGTGCTGCTGCCCGCCGACGGCGACCGCGGCGACGTCGCCCAGGCCACCGGCGGAGTCGATCGCCTCCCGCAGCGCCGCCTCCCAGGCAGCCGGGTCGACCTCGGTGCCGTCGGGGTGCGACGCCCGGCCCTCCCGGACCAGGGCGCCGCTCTCGGCGTCCCGCACCACGACCTTGCACGACTGGGTCGACGAGTCGACCCCCGCGACCAGCGTCATGCTCCCGCCACCTGTGTCCCCACCGATCGTGTCACTGCTGCGTTCGGTTCCTCGTCGGTCAGCGGGCGCCGAGCAGGTGCTCGACCATCAGCTGGTCGACCCGGACCACGCCGGCGCCCCGCTTGGCCACGGCGTCGGCGTCGAAGTCCTCGAACGCCGAGCGGTCGGCCAGCAGGTCCTCGAAGGTCTCCCCCGCGCCCAGGGTGGACTGCCGCAGCTCCGGCACGCGCGCGGCGGCGAGCGCCTCCTGCACCTCGGGGTCGGCCCGGAAGGCCGCGGCCCGCTCCTTGAGCATGAGGTAGGTGCGGATGTTCGCCGCGGCCGAGCGCCACACGCCGTCCATGTCCTCGGTGCGCAGCGGCTTGTAGTCGAAGTGCCGCGGGCCGTCGTAGGCCGGGGCGCCGTCGACGCCGCCGTTCTCCAGCAGGTCGACGGTGGAGAAGGCCTGCAGCAGGTCGCCGTGGCCGAACACCAGGTCCTGGTCGAACTTGGGGCCGTGCTGGCCGTTGAGGTCGATGTGGAACAGCTTGCCCGCCCACAGCGCCTCGGCGATGCCGTGGGTGAAGTTGAGGTTCGCCATCTGCTCGTGCCCGGTCTCGGGGTTGAGCCCCACCAGGTGCGAGTGCTCGAGCTTGGCGATGAAGCCCAGCGCGTGCCCGATGGTGGGCAGGAAGATGTCGCCGCGGGGCTCGTTGGGCTTGGGCTCCAGGGCGAAGCGCAGGCCGTAGCCGCGGGACTCGGAGTAGGCGGCCAGCGTGTCGATGGCCTCGGCGTAGCGGTCCAGCGCGGCGATGAGGTCCTTGGCCATGTCGACCTCGGCGCCCTCGCGGCCACCCCACAGCACGTAGGTCTGGGCGCCCAGCTCGGCGGCCAGGTCCATGTTCCGCATGACCTTGCGCATCGCGTAGCGACGCACCTCGCGGTCGTTGGCGGTCAGCCCGCCCTCCTTGAACACCGGGTGGGTGAACAGGTTCGTCGTCACCATCGGCACGACCAGCCCGGTCTCGTCCAGGGCGGCCCGGAAGCGCTTGATGTGCGCGTCCCGCGCGGCGGTGTCGCTGCCGAACGGGATGACGTCGTCGTCGTGGAAGGTGACGCCGTAGGCGCCGATCTCGGCGAGCCGGTGCACCGACTCGACCACGTCCACCGGCGCGCGGGTCGCGGTGCCGAACGGGTCGGCGGCCGGCCAGCCGACCGTCCAGAGGCCGAAGGTGAACTTGTCCTCGCGCGTGGGCTGGAGGCTGGTCATCAGGGGATTTCCTCTCGAGTGCTGGCGGTTCAGGAGGTGTACCGGGCGGTCACTTGCCGAAGCCGGCCGTCAGGCCGCCCAGCAGGTAGCGCCGACCGAACAGGTACAGCAGGAAGATCGGGACGACCGACAGCGTGACAGCCGCCAGCAGGCCGGGCACGTTGGTGCCGAACTGCCCCTGGAAGTCCCACAGGCCCAGGGTGAGCACCCGGGTGTCCTTGGACTGGGTGAGCACCAGGGGGAACAGGAAGCCGTTCCAGGCGTTCAGCGCGGTGAACACCGAGATGGTGGTGATCGCCGGCTTGGCCAGCGGGAGCACCAGGCTGCGCAGCACCGCGAACGGCCCGGCCCCGTCGAGGGTCTGCGCCTCGTACAGCTCCTTCGGGATGTCCCGCAGGCTGTTGGTCATCACCAGCAGCGCCACCGGCATGGCGTAGGCCGCCGTCGGCAGGATGACGGCCAGCAGGGTGTCGTACAGCCGCATCTGGGTGATGAGCAGGTACACCGGGATGATCGTCGCCTGGGCCGGGATGGCGAGGCCGATCAGCATGATCGAGAAGCCGCGCTGCACCAGGGGTCCGGTGTTGCGGGCGATGGCGTAGGCCGCCGGCACGCACAGCCCCACCACGATCGCGATCGTGGCGATGGTGACGATGGCGGTGTTGACCAGGTAGGTCGGGAAGCCGCCCTGGAGGACCGTCGAGTAGTTCTCCGCGGTCGGGTCCGCCGGCGGGTTCAGCGGGTTGGTCGACAGGTAGTCCGTCCGGGTGCGGAAGCTCGCCGCCACCAGGTAGTACAGCGGGACGGCGACGATGGCCAGCCACAGGGTGGCCAGCACGCCGGCGAGGTAGTTGGGCCGCTCCCGGCGGCCGCTCGCACTGCCGCCGCGGCGGGGCGGCTGGGAGGCGGACGAGCCCGCGCTGATGGTCTCCGGGTCGATGGCGGTCTGGGCCACGGTCACGCGCCTTCCTGCTCGCTCTGCATGTCGCGGAAGCCGGTCGCCCTCGTCACGACCAGGGACAGCACACCACCCAGCACGAGCAGGAGCACCGCGATGGCGCTCGCGTAGCCGAGCTCGTAGGCGCTGAACCCGGTGATGTACATGTACAGCGGCGCCACGCGGGTCGCCGTGCCGGGACCGCCGCCGGTCAGGATCAGGATCGTGTCGAACGTGGTGAACGAGCCCACCAGCATCAACACGGACGAGGTGATGACCGTGTAGCGCAGCAGCGGCAGCGTGATCGAGAAGAACTGCTTGAACCGCCCGGCACCGTCGATCGTGGCGGCCTCGTAGAGGCTGGCCGGGATCCCGCGGGTGGCGGCTTGGTACAGCAGCGTGTGGAACGGGATGTACTGCCAGCTCACCACGAACACCACGGTGTAGACGACGATCGAGGTGTCACCGAGGAAGTTGAACCGGTCCAGGAACGGCAACGCCTGGGTGACGCCGAAGTTGGTGTCGAGCACCGACCGCCACAGCAGGGCGATGGCGGCGGTGGACAGCAGCAGCGGCAGGAAGAACAGGGTGCTCAGCACCGCCCGGTTCCGCTGCCTGCCGGCCGCCCAGACCCCGATCACCAGCGCGATCGGGGTCTGGACGAGCCAGGACAGGACCATGAACACGAAGGTCAGCCGCAGCGAGGCGAGCGCCTCGCCGTCCTGCGCCAGCCGCGTCCAGTTCTCCGTCCCGGACAGGCCCGGAAAGCCGAAGCCCCTCCAGTCGGTGAAGCTGAGGTACACGACCAGCACCATGGGCACCAGCGCGAACAGCCCGAAGAAGAGCAGTGCCGGTGTGGCGTACCAGGCAGACGGTCGCTCCAGACCCGTCTGCACCGATGACCTTCGTGACTTCATGATCTACCGCTCTCGTTCGATCTCTCAGCCGGCCAGCGCGTCGACGAAGCCCTGGGCGTCGATCTCGCCGAGGAAGAAGCGCGACAGCTGCTCCAGCATCTCGTTCGCCTCGTCAGAGGTGAGGTCCTGGTCCCAGGACAGCTGGAAGTTGTCCGCCTCGACGGTGGAGTCGTACACGAACGTCGCGTGGTCGCCGTTCTCGGTGGCCTCGAGCTGGTCGCGGATGCCCTGAACCGGCGGCACGTCCCCGGCCTCGATGAGGTCGGTGATGTACTCGTCGCTGGTCAGCTGGGTCCGCAGGTACTCGCGGGCCGTCTCCTTGCTGTCGGAGTTGGCGGTCAGCGAGTAGAAGTTCGACACGTTGCCGACCAGGTTCGACGGGTCGCCCTCGCCACCCTCGACCGCCGGGAACTCCGCCCAGCCGAGGTCACCGGCGGCGACGAAGTCCGGGCTCTGGTCCAGCTGGTTGGTGAACTCCCAGGAACCCATCAGGTGGAAGCCCGCGTCGCCCTGGGCGAGGATCGTCGAGGCGCCGCCGACGTCGTAGCCGACGGAGGCGAAGTCGGTGCCGAAGGCACCGCGCTCGATGAAGTCCTGCAGCAGCGTCATGGCCTCGAGGACCTCGGGCTGCTCCCAGCCGCCGGCCTGGTCGTCGCGGATGTTCTGGAAGACCTCCGGCCCACCGACACGGTCGAGCAGGTACTCGGCCCACATCAGCTCGGTCCACGCCTGGTTGCCGGCCAGGGCGACCGGGGTCTTGCCCGCGGCCTTCAGCTGGTCGACCGCGGTCAGCATCTCGTCCCAGGTGGTCGGGACGGTGGCGCCGGCCTCGTCGAGGACCGCCTGGTTGTAGTAGAGGAACACCGGCTGCATGCCGCGCATCGGCAGGCCGTAGTTCGTTCCGTCCAGCTCCGCGCCGGCGAGGACGCTGGGCAGGAACGCCTCGCGCAGCTCGGGGTTCTCGTCGAGCAGCGGGGTCAGGTCCTCGACCTCACCGGCGTCGACGTACTCCTTGAGGTTGCCGCCGCCCCAGTTGAAGAAGAGATCCGGCGCGGTCGGGGTGCCGATCGCGATGCGGAGCCGCTGCTTGTACGGGTCGTTGCCGAACGTCGTGAGTTCGGCCTCGCCGGTCTCGGACTGCTCGTTGAAGCGCTCGATGGAGCCCTCGAGGATGGGCTGGAGCGCAGCATCCTGCAGCGCCCAGATGGTGGCGGTGTCACCGCCACCGCCACCATCACCGCCGCCGGGCCCGGAGGACCCGCAGGCGGCCATGGAGCCGATGAGGACGAGGGACGTGGCCGATGCGGCCACACGGGTCAGACGCCGGGAGTTCATCCCACGCACCTTCCTGTTTCGTCGTTGAAAACCGAAAGTTTCGGGCAGTTGCGAGAACGTAAGACACGCCACGATCCGGTGTCAACGACGGGGTACCTCCGCAACGGAACGGTGTCCAAGCCGTGACATTCGACTCGATCGCGCCAGTCTGCACCCTCTCGGACCGGCCGCCGCGGGCAGGGAGTTTCGATAATTGCCGAGGTGTGGCTAGCATCCGTTTCCACGCCGACAGCGACGCCGGCCCGCCCGGCGCTGCCTGCCGTGGGGGCGGCCTCGACGCAGCCGGCACCCGCATGCCGACCCCGGGAGGACCGACAGTGGCTGCCCCACAGGTGGGCCGGCCGACGCTGGCGAGCATCGCCGCGGCGGCCGGCGTCTCGCTGCCGACCGTCTCCAAGGTGGTCAACGGCAAGCAGGACGTCGCCCCCGCCACGCGAGCGCACGTGCAGAAGTTCCTCGAGCAGCACAACTACGTGCCGCTCACCCGCAAGGCCTCCGAGAGCCTCCTGGTCGACGTCGTCTTCACCGCCCTGGACAGCCCCTGGGCGATCGAGATCCTCCGCGGCATCACCGAGAGCGGGCTGGAGGTCGTGGTCAACGCGCTGAGCCAGGCCCCCGGCAACGACTGGGTGCAGCAGCTCATCGCCGGCGGGCGCCGCGGGGCCATCGTGGTCACCTCCCGGCTCACCCCCGCCGACCAGCGCCGGCTCGGCCGCTCCCGGCTGCCCGTCGTCGTCATCGACCCGGTGGACATGCCCGGTCAGGACGTGCCGAGCGTGGGCGCCACCAACTGGGCGGGCGGGCTGGCCGCCACCGAGCACCTCATCGAGCTCGGGCACCGGCGGATCGCGGCCATCGGCGGGCCCGAGCCCTTCCTGTGCAGCCGCGCCCGCCTGGACGGCTACCGCGCCGCACTGGACCGGGCCGGCATCGCCGTCGACCCGCAGCTGCTACGGCACGGCAACTTCCACCACGAGGGCGGCTACGAGCAGGCCCGCCTGCTGCTGGAGCTGCCCGACCGGCCGACGGCGGTCTTCGCCGGCAGCGACGAGCAGGCCTTTGGCGTCATGGAGGCGGCCCGGCAGGCGGGGCTCTCGGTGCCCGCGGACCTGAGCGTGGTCGGCTTCGACGACCTGCCGATGGCGCGCTGGTCCTCCCCGCCGCTGACCACCGTGTGCCAGCCGCTGGCCGACATGGGCCGGATGGCCGGCCGGGTGCTGACCGAGCTGATCACCGGCGAGGAGCTGGCCACCCAGCGGGTGGAGCTCGCCACCCACCTGGTCACCCGCGCCTCCACCGCACCGCCCCGTACCTGACCACCGGCGACCCGAGCTCGCCGCCGCTGAACCGGACCACCAGGAGCACCACCGTGACGAACGCGAACGACCAGCACACCGCCGAGGACCCCGCACAGGCCACCGCCGGCTGGCGGGACCCCGCCCGCCCGCTGGCCGAGCGGGTGCGCGAGCTCATGGACGCCATGACGCTGGAGGAGAAGGTCGCCCAGCTGTACGGCGTGTGGACGGCGATCTCCGAGGGCGAGGAGGTCGCCCCCAACCAGCACGAGTTCGCCGAGCCGCTGCCGCCGTGGGAGGAGCTGACCAAGCCCGGGCTGGGGCAGCTGACCCGCATGTTCGGCACCGGCCCGGTCGAGCCGGAGACCGGGGCCCGGGTGCTGGCGCAGACCCAGCGGGGCATCGTCGAGGGGTCACGGCTGGGCATCCCGGCGATCGCGCACGAGGAGTGCCTCACCGGCTTCACCGCCTGGCAGGCCACCGTGTTCCCGATCCCGCTGGCGTGGGGGGCGTCCTTCGACGCCGAGTCGGTGCACACGATGGCCCGCGGCATCGGCGACCTGATGCGGTCGGTCGGCGTGCACCAGGGCCTGTCCCCCGTCCTCGACGTCACCTTCGACCACCGGTGGGGCCGCACCGAGGAGACCATCGGCGAGGACCCCTACCTGGTCGCCGCCCTGGGCACCGCCTACGTGCGGGGGCTCGAGGACGCCGGGATCGTCTCCACGCTGAAGCACTTCGCCGGGTACTCCGCCTCCGGCGCGGCCCGCAACCACGCCCCGGTGCGGATGGGCCAGCGCGACTTCCGCGACATCGTGCTGCCGCCGTTCGAGACCGCGCTCCGCGAGGGCGGCGCCCGCTCGTTGATGAACTCCTACGCCGCCGTCGACGGCCTGCCGCCGGCCGCCGACCCCGCGCTGATGACCGACCTGCTGCGCGGCACCCTGGGCTTCGACGGCACCGTGGTCGCCGACTACTTCGCCGTCTCCTTCCTGGAGACCACCCAGGGCGTGGCCGGTGGCCCGGGCGAGGCCGCCGCGCTGGCGCTGACCGCCGGCATCGACGTCGAGCTGCCCACCGTGCGCTGCTACGGCGCGCCGCTGCTGGAGCGGATCCGCTCCGGTGAGGTGCCGATGGCGGTCGTGGACACCGCGCTGGAGCGGGTGCTGCGGCAGAAGGGCGAGCTCGGGCTGCTCGACGCCGGCTGGGACCCGGATCCGGCGGCGCTGCGCGAGGGCGCCACCATCGACTTCGACCCGCCGCACATGCGCGCGCTGGCCCGCACCATGGCGGAGCGGTCGGTGGTGCTGCTGGACAACCGGGCCGGTGCCCTGCCGCTGACCGGCCCGGGCAGGCTCGCCGTCGTCGGCCCGGCCGCCGACGAGGTCCTGTCGCTGATGGGCTGCTACGCGTTCCCCAACCACGTCGGGGTGCAGCACCCGGACATGGAGCTGGGCATCGAGCTGCCGACGCTGCTGGACGCCGTCCGCGCCGAGTTCCCCGACGCCGAGGTGACCACCGCCCAGGGCTGCCCGGTGCAGGAGGTCGACCGCAGCGGCATCGCCGACGCCGTCCGGGTCGCCGAGGACGCCGACGTGGTGCTGGCCGTGCTCGGCGACATCGCCGGGCTGTTCGGCCGGGGCACCTCCGGTGAGGGCTGCGACGCCGACGACCTGCGGCTGCCCGGCGCGCAGGGCGAGCTGCTCGACGCGCTGCTGGAGACCGGCAAGCCGGTCGTCGTGGTGCTGCTCACCGGCCGTCCCTACGCCCTCGGTGGCGTGGTCGACCGGGCCGCCGCGATCGTGCAGGCCTTCTTCCCGGGCGAGGAGGGCGCCGGCGCGGTCGCCGGTGTGCTCAGCGGCCGGGTCAACCCCTCGGGCAAGCTGCCGGTCCAGGTGGCCCGCACGCCGGGTGGCGCGCCGAACACCTACCTGCACGCGGCGCTGGGCGCCAAGAGCGGGATCAGCGCCGCGGACCCGACCCCGGTCTTCCCGTTCGGGCACGGGCTGTCCTACACGTCCTTCGCGTGGGAGGACGGCACGGCCGGAGCGGCCGAGCTGCCCGTCGACGGCGAGGTCACCGTGTCGGTGACGGTGCGCAACACCGGCGACCGGGACGGCGCGGACGTCGTCCAGCTGTACCTGCACGACCCGGTGGCCAGCGTGGTCCGCCCGGTGCGCCAGCTCGTCGGCTTCGCCCGGGTCGAGCTCGCCGCCGGCGCCGCCGCGCGGGTGACGTTCACCGTGCACGCCGACCGGACGTCGTTCACCGGCCGGGACATGCAGCGGGTCGTCGAGCCCGGCGACCTGGTGTTCCAGCTCGGCGCCTCCAGCGACGACCTGCGCTTCGAGGTCCCCGTGCAGCTGACCGGCGCGACGCGCGTGGTGGGCACCGACCGGGTGCTGAGCACCCCGGTGGAGATCCGCCCCCTGTGACGGCCGGAGGGGCGGCTGTCACAGACGGCCGCCCCTCCTGGCGCTCTCCCGACCGCCGGTGCCCCCTCGGGGGCACCGGCGGTCGGCGTTCACAGACCGACGAGCTCGTGCAGGGCGCCGACCTCCTGGCGGGTCAGCTTCCGGATGGTGCCCACGCGCATCCGGGCCAGGTCGACCGGGCCGACGGCGGTGCGGGTGAGCCGGTTGACCGGCAGCCCGACCTCGGCCAGCAGCCGCCGCACGATGTGCTTGCGGCCCTCGTGCAGCACGACCTCCACCACGGACTGGCCGGCGTGGGTGTCGACGACCTGGAACGCGTCGACCTTCACCGGGCCGTCCTCCAGCTCGACGCCCTTGCGCAGCCGGCGGGCCATGTCGCGCGGCACCGAGCCGCTGACCTGCGCCAGGTAGGTCTTCTTCACGTTGTAGGACGGGTGGGCGAGCCGGTGGGCCAGCTCCCCGTCGGTGGTGAGCAGCAGCAGGCCCTCGGTGTCCTGGTCCAGCCGGCCGACGTGCACCAGGCCCGCGGCCAGGTCGCCCATCATGTCGCCGACGGTCGGCCGGTTCCGGTCGTCGCTCATCGCGGTGATCACGCCGGAGGGCTTGTTCATCGCATAGGTGATCTTGTCGTTGCGGATGTCGATCCGCCGCCCGTCGACCGCGATGACGGCGGTGTCGGGGTCGATCCGCATGCCCTGGGTCATCACCACCGCGCCGTTCACGCTGATCCGGCCGGCGTCGATCATGTCCTCGCAGACCCGACGGGAGCCGACGCCGGCGCGGGCGAGGACCTTCTGCAGCCGTTCGCCGGGGCGGTCGTCGTCGGGCTCGGTGGTGTCCCGGTCACCGGGGTGGGCCGGCGCGAGCTCCATCTCCTCCGACCAGCCCTCGCCGCCCGCGGTTGGGGACTCGTCGTCTGCGTGCGTGTTCATCCCCGCCAGTCTCCCACCCCGCTGCCGCACCCCGCGCCGCACCGTGACCGGACCGATCGGCGGGCTCCCTCCCTCACCGATCGGGGTGCTCGTCCAGCATGGAACGGGTGTCCGGCACCAGCGGGGCCAGCGGCGGCAGCTCGTCCAGGCCGGTCAGCCCGAGCCGTTCCAGGAACAGCGGGGTGGTCACGTACAGCCCGCCCCCGGTGTCCGGGTCCGAGCCGGCCTCCCGGATCAACCCCCGGGTCACCAACGTGCGGACGACGGCGTCGACGCCCACGCCCCGGATCGCCGAGACCCGGGCGCGGGTGACCGGCTGGCGGTAGGCGATCACCGCCAGCGTCTCCAGCGCCGCCTGGGTGAGCCGGCTGCGCTGCCCGCCGAGCAGGTGCCGCTCGACGACGGGGGCGTGCTCCTCCCGGGTGTAGAGCCGCCACCCCTCCCCCACCTGCCGCAGCACCACCCCCGCGCCCCGGGCGTCGTAGTCGGCGGCCAGCGCGCGGATCTCCTGGCGCAGCCGCAGCACCGAGCAGCGCAGCGCCGCGGCGAGGGTGCCCTCGTCCAGCGGGGCGTCGGCGACGAACAGCAGCGCCTCGAGCCCGCCGCGCAGGGCGACGTCGTCCAGCGACTGCTCCTCCGGCGCCGGTTCCGCGGCCGCCGGTTCCTCCACCGGCGCCTCCCGCTCGGGGACGACGACCAGCTCCACCGGCGGCGCGGCCGGGCCCCGCGGGAGCGGTGACGCCGTGGACCCGGCTGGGGGCGGGGCGTCGTCGGACAGCGGGGCGTCGTCGGACGGCGGGGTGGCGTCCTCGGCCACGCCCAGGCCGGCGGCCAGCTGGGCGGCGATGGCGTCCCAGGCCTCGACCGGTGGCTCGTCGTCGTCCTGGCCGGCGGCGGCGAACTCGGCGGCGAGGGTGTCCCAGGAGAAGGCGGGGCGCTCCTCGGGCTGCCCCTCGCCGGTCTGCTCGTCGCCGGTCTGCTGGTCATCGGGCAGGTCGGGCCCGGTCACGCGTACTCCGCCACGCGGTCGTCGTCGTCGACCCCCGGGAGCCGGCCGTCGACGAGCTGCGGGCCGGTCCACCGCACGTGCAGCTCCCCCAGCGGGACCGCCTGGTCGAAGGTGACCAGCTGCTGCCGGTACAGCTCCAGCAGGGCGAGGAAGCGGGCCACCACCTCCAGGGTGTGCGCGCAGTCCCGGCTCAGGCCCCGGAAGGTCGCCGTCCCGGCCTCCGCCAGCCGGGCGCGGACCAGGACCAGCTGCTCGGTGAGGCTCACCGCCGGCGCGTGCAGGTGGGAGACGCTCACCGTGGGCGGGGGCTTGGGGGTGAGTGCCTGCGCGGCGAGCGCCGCGAACTGCTCCGGGCTGACCCCGAGCAGCACCTCCGGCAGCAGGTCGGCGAAGCGGGGCTCCAGCGCCGCGTCCCGGGGGAACCGGCGGGCCGCCTGCGCCTCCCGCGCGCGGAGGAACTCGGCGGCCTGCTTGTAGGCCCGGTACTGCAGCAACCGGGCGAACAGCAGGTCGCGCGCCTCCAGCAGCTCCAGGTCGTCCTCGTCCTCCACGTCGGCGGCCGGCAGCAGCCGGGCGGCCTTGAGGTCCAGGAGGGTGGCGGCGACGACGAGGAACTCGCTGGCCTGGTCCAGGTGCAGCTCGTCGCCGAGCGCCCGCAGGTGCGCGATGAACTCGTCGGTGACCTTCGACAGCGCGATCTCGGTGACGTCGAGCTTGTGCCTGCCGATCAGCTGCAGCAGCAGGTCGAACGGGCCCTCGAAGTTGGTCAGCCGGACGGTGAACCGGCCGTCGGGGACCACCTCCGGCGCCGTCGTCGTCACGCGCCGAGCCTAGATCGCCACGGGCCGCTGGTCAGCCACGCGACCACAGCAGTCCCTACCGCCACCGCGGCGCGCCCCTTCCCGCGTTGATCATCGGCATCCGGCGCCCTGCGTCGGCGCGCCGGACAGCCATCTGCCGATGATCAACGGGGGGATGAGGGGTCAGCTCACTTGCGCAGCCGGCGGACCAGGACGGAGTCCGCGCCGTGCAGCTCGTAGTCCGACAGCAGGACGGCGATCGCCTCGCGGACCAGCCGACCCCGGTCGGCCACCACGCCGTGCTGGCCGCGCAGCGTGAGCCGGGCCGACTCCAGCGCCAGCAGCTCCTCCGCGGAGCAGTAGACGGTGATCTTCTCCTCGTGCCGGGTGCGACCGCGGTCGGCCCGCTGACCCGCAGCGGGCCTCGGGGCCGGCGCGGGCAGCCCGGCGCGGTGGCCGGCGAGCTCGTCGACGACGATCCGCGGCGCGCCCCCGGCCACGTCGGGCACCAGGGTGAGCGGCGCGGCGCCGGGCGGCGGCGGCGTGGTCTGCGGCTCGGCGGCCGGCTCGGGCTTGGCCCCGCGCAGCGCCGGGGACGACTGCGCGGCGGCGAGGGTCGGCAGCTCGGTGACCGGCGACGCGGACACGGCCGCGGTGTCGGTGCGGCGGAACAGCTCGCTCGCGCCAGGGAGAACAGGACGCCGTGTCACAGTGCGATGACCTCCTTGGCCAGGTCGCGGTAGGCAGCGGCGCCGGAGGACGTGGGCGCCCAGGTGGTGATCGGCTGACCGGCGACCGTCGTCTCCGGGAAGCGCACGGTGCGGCCGATGACGGTCTGGAAGACGGTGTCGCCGAAGGCCTCGACCACGCGGCTGAACACCTCGCGGCAGTGCACGGTCCGCGTGTCGTACATGGTGGCGAGGATCCCGGACACCTCCAGCGCCGGGTTGAGCCGCTCCTTGACCTTGTCGATCGTGTCGACGAGCAGGGCGACGCCGCGCAGCGAGAAGAACTCGCACTCCAGCGGGATGATCACGCCGTGCGCGGCGGTCAGCGCGTTGACCGTCAGCAGGCCCAGCGAGGGCTGGCAGTCGATGAGCACGTAGTCGTACTCGGCGCGGATCGGGGCGAGCACCCGCATCAGGGTCTGCTCGCGGGCGACCTCGCTGACCAGCTGCACCTCGGCGGCGGACAGGTCGATGTTGCTGGGCACCAGGTCCAGCCCCGGCACGTTGGTGGCCACCCGCACGTCGGCCAGCGTCGTGGCGGGCTCCATCAGGGCGTTGTAGATCGTGCGGTCCAGCTGCTGCGCGGGGATGCCCAGGCCGACCGAGAGCGCACCCTGCGGGTCCAGGTCGACCAGCAGCACCTTGCGGCCGGCCTCGGTGAGGGCGGCACCGAGGTTGATGGTCGACGTCGTCTTGCCGACGCCGCCCTTCTGGTTGCACATGGCGATGATCCGCGCCGGCCCGTGCTGCGTGAGCGGCTTGGGGTCGGGCAGCTTGCGCTGCCGCGCCTTCGCCGGGTCGACCCGGCTGGCCGGCGCCCCCATCTCGGCATCGCCGGCCGGGGCCCCGCCGTACGGGAGCGCGACCGCGCGCCCCGCCGCCTCGGCTCGTGTCGACATGGTGTGCGCCCTCTTCCCTCGCTGGTGCCGACCGGCGGCGTCCGCCGGCCCCGGACCCGCGGCCGCCGGACGACGGCCACGTCGGGAGACCTCGCAGCACGGCGGGGGGAAGCCACCGCACCGATCTCCCACTGCTGATCTCGGCAGCCCGGGGAGCAGACGTGACCGGCTGGCGGTCGAGATGTCGACAAGTCTGCCGACGGGCCCCGCGGGGGTGTCAGCGGAGCGCGCGGGGGTGGCTGGTGGCGTAGACCTCGCGCAGCCGGTCGACGGTGACCAGCGTGTACACCTGCGTGGTGGTCACCGAGGCGTGCCCGAGCAGCTCCTGCACGACCCGGACGTCGGCGCCGCCGTCGAGCAGGTGGGTGGCGAAGGAGTGCCGCAGCGTGTGCGGGGAGAGCTCGGCGGAGATCCCGGCCCGCTCGGCGGCGTCCCGCAGGATCGTCCAGGCGCTCTGCCGGGACAGCGGCCCGCCGCGGGCGTTGAGGAACAGCGCTCCCCCGCGCACCCCGGACCGGCCCTTCTCGGCGAGCGCCGGCCGCGCGCGCACCAGGTAGTCCTCGACGGCGCGGACGGCGTAGCTGCCGACCGGCACCACCCGTTCCTTGCCGCCCTTGCCGGCCAGCCGGACCGCCGCGGCGGACAGGTCGAGGTCGTCGACGGCCAGCCCGACCGCCTCGGAGATCCGCGCGCCGGTGCCGTACAGCAGCTCCAGCAGCGCCCGGTCGCGCAGCCCGCGGGGCCCCTCGAGGGACCCGGCAGCGGTCAGCAGCGCCTCGATCTCCTCGATCGGGATCGCCTTGGGCAGCCGGCGGGCCGGGGCCGGTGGGCGTACCTGCGCGGCGACGTCGTCGGGCACCAGCCCGTCGAGCAGCGCGAACCGGTGCAGCCCGCGGACGGCGACCACCGCCCGCGCGGCCGAGGTGGCCGAGAGCGGCGGGTGGTCGTCGTCGCCGGAGCGCAGCGCCACCAGGAACGCCGCGACGTCGGACTCCCCCACCTCGCCCAGGCCGCGCACGCCGGTGGCGGCGAGGAACTCGGCGTACCGGCGGAGGTCCCGGCGGTAGGAGGCGATGGTGTTGGCGGCCAGGCCGCGCTCGACCGTCAGGTGGTCCAGGTACCCGGTCACCACCCGCTGCACGTCGGGGCCGGCGCCCGTCTGCACGACCGTCAGGACAGCACCTCCCCCAGCGGTTCCCAGGGCAGGCCGTGTGCCGCGGCCACCCCCTCGTGCACCAGCCGGCCGCTGGCGACGTTGACCCCCCGGGCCAGCGCCGGGTCGGCCGTCACCGCGGCGTCGGTGCCCTGGGAGGCGAGGGCGAGCACATACGGCAGCGTGACGTTGGTGAGGGCGTAGGTGGAGGTGTGCGGCACCGCGCCGGGCATGTTGGCCACGCAGTAGAAGACCGAGTCGGCCACGCCGAACGTCGGGTCGTCGTGCGTGGTCGGCCGGGTCGACTCGAAGCAGCCGCCCTGGTCGACGGCGATGTCCACCAGCACCGACCCCGGCTTCATCCGGCCCACCAGCTCGTCGCTGACCAGCGTCGGCGCCTTGGCGCCGGGCACCAGCACGGCGCCGATGACCAGGTCGGCCTCCAGCACCGCCCGCTCGACCTCCAGCGCGTTGGAGGCGACCGTCTGCAGGTGCCCGCGGTAGAGCCGGTCGGCGGCGCGCAGCTTCTCCAGGTCGCGGTCGAGGACGGTGACCTGCGCCTGCATGCCCAGCGCGATCGCGGCCGCGTTCATCCCCGAGACGCCGGCCCCCAGGACGACGACCTTCGCCGCGTGCACCCCGGACACGCCGCCCAGCAGCACGCCGCGCCCGCCCTGCGCGCGCTCCAGGGTGTGCGCCCCGACCTGCGGGGCCATCCGGCCGGCGACCTCCGACATCGGGGCGAGCAGCGGCAACGCCCCGCCGTCGGTCTGCACCGTCTCGTAGGCGATGGCGGTGGTGCCCGCCGCGAGCAGCGCATCGGTGCAGGGGCGGGAGGCGGCCAGGTGCAGGTAGGTGAACAGGGTCTGCTCGGGGCGCATCCGGCCGTACTCCTCCGCGACCGGCTCCTTGACCTTGAGCAGCAGGTCGGCGTCGGCCCAGACGTCGTCGGCGGTCGGCACGATCCGGGCGCCGGCGGCGGTGAAGTCGGTGTCCGGGATGGACGACCCGGCCCCGGCGTCCCGCTCGACCAGCACGTCGTGCCCGGCGGCGACCAGCTCGGTGACCCCCGAGGGCGTCAGCGCGACCCGGTACTCACGGTTCTTGACCTCTCGCGCGACTCCGACCCGCATCTGCACCGACCCCCGGTCTCGGCGGCGGCCACCGGGGTGTCGGTGGTGCCACCGCGTGTGGGCGGCCCGGTCGGGGCCGCCTCGGCCGGAGTCTAGGCACGCCGGGCCCTCGGGGTGTGCGCACGGCCACGTCCGGCCGGTCGCCGTCCCCCGGTCAGGCGATGCGTTCGTCGTAGGCCGCGCGCCGGGCGAGCACGTCGTCCATGTGCTCCTGGGCCCAGGCCTTGAGGCTGCGGATCGTGGCGTACAGCGAGAGGCCGAGGTCGGTCAGCTCGTAGGAGACGGTGACCGGCACCGTGGGCGTGACGGTGCGGGTGAGCAGGCCGTCGCGTTCCAGGGAGCGCAGCGTCTGGGTGAGCATCTTCTGGCTGACCCCGGCCAGCTGGCGGGACAGCTCCGAGTACCGCATGGCCCGCGGCTCCCCGCTGCACGGGCCGCCCTCGGAGTGCGGGCCGCCGGTGCCGAGCGCGGCCAGCACCAGCGTGACCCACTTGTCGGAGATCCGGTCGAGCAGCTGGCGGCTGGGACAGGCCGCCAGGAACGCGTCGTACTCCGCCTTGCTGAGCGCCCGCTGCTGGGCCGCGGTCGTCGTCGTCACGAGCTGCTCCTCTCGCCGCCTGGGTGCGCTACGCACTTCCAGGTGCCTACTTCCCGTCGGGGAGTGACTGCACCACTCTCGCCGGTGGAGCCACCCGGCGCCACCCCCGCACCCGAGAGAGGCAGGACATGGGCACGCTCTCCACCACCCTCCCCGGCGGCACCTGGTCGCTTGGCGACCTGACCGTCACCCGCTTCGGCTACGGCGCCATGCAGCTCGCCGGCCGCTGGGTCATGGGCCCGCCGGCCGACCGCGACGGCGCGCTCGCCGTGCTCCGCGAGGCCGTCGACCTGGGCATCACCCACGTCGACACCAGCGGCGCCTACGGGCCGCGGATCACCAACCAGCTGATCCGCGAGGCGCTGCACCCCTACCCCGCGCAGCTGCACGTCGCGACCAAGGTCGGCGCCACCCGCGACGCCGACGGCGGCTGGCCGACGGCCCGGGAGCCCGCGGACATCCGCGCCCAGGTGCACGGCGACCTGGAGACCCTCGGGCTGGACGTGCTCGACCTGGTGAACCTGCGGCTCGGCGACGCCGAGGGGCCGGTGGCCGGCTCGCTCGCCGCGCCGTTCGAGACGCTCGTCGAGCTGCAGCAGCAGGGCCTCGTCCGGCAGCTCGGCGTCAGCAACGCGACCGCGGAGCAGGTCGCCGAGGCCCGCTCGATCGCCCCGATCGTGTGCGTGCAGAACATGTACAACCTCGCCCACCGCGCCGACGACGAGCTCATCGACGCCCTGGCCGCCGACGGCATCGCCTACGTGCCGTTCTTCCCCCTGGGCGGCTTCACCCCGCTGCAGTCCTCGGCGCTCTCGGCGGTCGCCGCCCGGCTGGACGCGACGCCGATGTCGGTCGCGCTGGCCTGGTTGCTGCAGCGGTCGCCGAACGTCCTGCTGATCCCCGGCACCTCGTCGGTCGCGCACCTGCGGGAGAACGCCGCCGGTGCGGGGCTGCAGCTCACCGCCGGGGACCTGGCCGAGCTGGACGCGATCGGCCGCTGACCGCTCAGCCCGCGGGCGGCGGGGCGACGGCGTACCGGACGCAGACGAACTCGCCGTTGCGGGCGCACTCGAGCACCTGCAGCTCGACCCGGCGCGGCAGCAGCGGTGCCCCGCCGCCCAGCGTCACCGGCGCGATGGAGACCACCACCTCGTCCAGCAGGCCGCGGTCGGCGAACTGCCCGGCCAGGTCCCCGCCGCCGACGATCCAGACGTCCCGCCCACCCGCGGCCGCCGCCATCGCCGCGTGCACCTGCGCCGGGTCGTCGGCCGTGAAGCGCAGGTCCGCGCCGGGCGGCGGGGTGAGCTCCCGGTGGGTGAAGACCCAGGCCGGGCGCTCGGGGAGCCACTCCGGGTCGTGCTCGCGGACCCAGAGGTACGTCGTCGCGCCCATGGCCAGGGCACCGATGCCGGCGAGGAAGCCCTCGTAGCCCATCGGCCCGTCCGCGTCGCTCTCCCGGCTCAGCAGCCAGTCCAGCGAGTGGTCGCGGGTGGCGATGAAGCCGTCCAGCGAGGTGGCGGTGTAGTAGACGGTGCGGGTCACTCGGTCCTCCTGCTCATGGCGTCCTCCTGCTCAGCCAGTCGATCGGGTCGCCCGCGTCGACCGGCACGCCGGCCGCTCGGAACCAGTGGCGCGCCAGCTGCCGCCGGTGCGCGCCGAAGGTGAGGACGTGGGCGACGACGCTGCCCAGAACGAACGTCTCGGGCGGGTCGCAGAGCGCGTCGACGAGCCGGTCGCCCCAGGCGCCCCGGCGGGAGACGTCGCGCACGAAGGCCAGCCAGCGGGGTGCGGCGGCGTCGTGCCGGGCGAGCAGGGCGGCCGGGTCGTCGGCGCCCCGGGCCGGGGTGTCGGCACCCTCCACCGAGGCGAGCCAGACCTCCGTCGTCCACACCAGGTGCTCGAGCACGGCGGCCAGCGACTCCTCCGGACCGTCCCAGGGCAGCACCTGCAGCCCGGCGGCACGCGAGCGGCGGTACTCGTCCTCGGGCAGGCCCGTCGCCGTCTCCAGCAGCGCGCGGGTGTCGTCCAGCGCGTGGTGCACCAGCAGCGCGGTGACCGCGTCGCCGCCGCCGGAGCCCGGCGCACCGGCGACCCACAGCGAGGTCGGCGGGTGGAAGTGGATGCCGTTCGGTGCGGGCAGCCAGTGGCCCTCCCGGGCCGGCGCCGGCACCCGCTGCCCCGGGGGGCGGCCGTAGGCGCGGGCGAAGGCCCGGCTGAACCCCTCCACCGACCCGTACCCCGCGGCGAACGCCACGTCGGTGACCCGGTGCCCCTGCTGCAGCTGCCAGGCCGCCCGCTCCAGCTCCACCCGGCGGCGCAGCGCGACCGGTGACTCCCCCGCGCCCCGGGCCACCTGGCGGCTGAAGTGCCAGGGCGAGACGAAGGCGTCCCCGGCCATCTCGGTGAGCGTGCGGTTGTCCTCGTCCAGCACCGCGTCCAGCAGCTCGCGCAGCCGGTCCCGCCCGGCCGGCACGTCCTCGGTCATGCGTGCAGTCTCCCGACCCGCGGCGCGCCCGCGCCCGACCGTTCTTGCTCGGATCGCCGTCCCCGCCGCGGTGCCGCAGGATCCCGGGGACCGCCCCCGCCGACCCCGGAGCCGACCGATGCGCCTGTACGCCGACCGCCCCGACCGCCGGGCCCGCCAGGTGGCCGGCGACCTCGCCCTGCTGCTCTGGGCGGTGCTGTGGGTGCTGGTCGCCCGCGCGGTGCACGGCGCGGTGCTGACCCTGGCCGAGCCGGGCCGGGCGGTGGCCGGCCTGGGCCGCTCGCTGTCCGAGGCGATGGACTCCGCCGCCGGTGCGGCCGACGACGTGCCGATGGTCGGTGACGAGCTCGCCGGACCGTTCGAGGCGCTCGGGCGGGCCGGCGCGTCGGTGACCGGCGCCGGGCAGGCCACCGAGGACGCCGTGCACACCCTGGCCGCCGTGCTCGCGGTCGTCCTCGTGGTGCTCCCGGTGGGCTGGCTGCTCGCCCGCCGGCTGCCGGCCCGGCTGCACTGGGCCCGGGAGGCCGGCGCCACCGACCGGCTGCTGGGGACCGGCGGGGTCGAACCGGCCGACCTGGAGCTGCTGGCCGCCCGCGCGATGGCCACCGCACCGCTGGCCGAGCTGGCCCGCCTGCCGGTGGGCATCGGAGCCCGCTGGCGGGACGGCGACCCGGCGGCGGTGCGGGACCTCGCGGGGCTGGAGCTGCGCCGGCTGGGCCTGGAGCTGCCCCCGGGCGGCGGCCGGGCGGATCAGCCCACCGTGTAGCCGCAGGTGGCGACCGCGGCGGAGCAGACCGCCTCGTCCTGGGCACCGCTGCCACCGGCCGCGCCGATCGCGCCGACCAGGGCACCGTCGGTGAGCACCGGGACCGCGCCGGTCTGCGGGGTGTAGCGCCCCCCGGTCATCGTGGTGAGCGCGGAGACGAAGTTCGGCATCGACTGCATCCGGGTCTTCTGCACGTCGCTGGGCACCCGGAAGGCGACCGACGTCCAGGACTTGCCCAGGGCCACCTCCGGGGTGATCCACGGCGCGCCGTCCATCCGGGCCACGGCCACCACGTGCCCGCCGGGGTCGGTCACCGCGAAGGACATCGCCACGCCGATCCCCTCGGCCTCCGCGCGGGCGGCGGCGATCAGCTCCAGGGCCTGGTCGAGGGTCAGCACCCCTCCACCCTGTCCCCCCGGGTGCCCCGGCGACAAGCCGGGGCACCATTCCTCAGGCGCCGTCGAGCGGGCGCAGCCGCGGTGCGGTCGCCCGGACCTGCGCCGCGGCCAGCAGGCCGACCACCGCGGCCACGTTGGAGATCGTCCCGTCGAAGACCTGCTGCACCGCCTCGTCCAGCGGCACCCGCACGACGGTCATGTCGGCCTCCTCGTGCTCGACGACGAAGCCATCCGGCCGGTCGACGTCGGAGAGGCCCTCTGCCAGGTAGATGACCACCTGCTCGTCGCAGAAGCCCGGTGAGGAGAAGTGCGTGGTCAGCAGCGACCAGCGCGCGGCGGACAGCTGCACCTCCTCGGCCAGCTCCCGGCGCGCGGTCTCCACCGGCGGCTCGCCGTCGGCGTCGCGCAGCCCGGCCGGCAGCTCCCACAGGTACTGCCCGACCGGGTGCCGGTACTGGCGCAGCAGCACCACCCGGTCCTCGTCGTCCACCGCGACGACGGCCACCGCACCGGGGTGCCGGACGACCTCCCGGACGCTGTCCCCGCCACCGGGCATGGCCACGGTGTCCCGGCGCAGCGAGATCACCCGGCCGGTGTAGACCTCCTCGCTGGCGAGGACGTCGTACTCGTGGGGGCCGCTCATCAGATGCCCACCGGCTCGTCCTCGGGCACCGGCAGCCGGGCGGAGTCCTGGTAGGTGGCCGCGGCCTGCACGAAGGCGGCGAACAGCGGGTGCGGCCGGGTGGGACGGCTCTTCAGCTCCGGGTGGGCCTGGGTGCCGACGAAGAAGGGGTGCACGTCGGCGGGCAGCTCGGCGAACTCCACCAGGGTCCCGTCCGGCGAGGTGCCGGAGAAGACCAGGCCGGCCTCGGTCAGCCGGTCCCGGTAGGCGTTGGCCACCTCGTAGCGGTGCCGGTGCCGCTCGGTGATCTCCGTCGCCCCGTAGGCGGCGGCGACGACCGAGCCCTTCTGCAGCGCGGCCGGGTAGCTGCCCAGCCGCATCGTGCCGCCCATGTCCCCGCGTCCGGCGACGACGTCGAGCTGGGTGGCCATCGTGGAGATGACCGCGTCGGGGGTGCCCGGGTCGAACTCGGTGGAGTTCGCACCGGTGATCCCGGCCAGGTTCCGGGCGGTCTCGATCACCATGCACTGCAGGCCCAGGCACAGGCCCAGCGTGGGGATCCCGTTGACCCGGGCGTGCCGGATGGCGCCGAGCTTGCCCTCGATGCCGCGCACCCCGAAGCCCCCGGGGACGCACACGCCGTCGACCCCGGCCAGCGCCGTCGCGGCGCCCTCCTCGGTCTCGCAGTCGTCGGAGGGGACCCAGCGGATCTCCACCCGCGACCGGTGGGCGAAGCCGCCGGCCCGCAGCGCCTCGGTGACCGACAGGTAGGCGTCGGGCAGGTCGATGTACTTGCCGACCAGGGCGATCGTCACCGTCTGCTTGGGCTGGTGCACGCGGTCGAGCAGGTCGCCCCAGACGGTCCAGTCGACGTCCCGGAACGGCAGCCCGAGCCGGCGGACGACGTAGGCGTCCAGTCCCTCCCGGTGCAGCACCTTCGGGATGTCGTAGATCGACGGGGCGTCGGGGCAGGAGGTGACCCCTTCGGCGTCCACGTCGCACATCAGCCCGATCTTGCGCTTGATGCCCTCGTTGATCTCCCGGTCGGACCGGCAGACCAGCGCGTCGGGCTGGATGCCGATGCTGCGCAGCGCGGCCACCGAGTGCTGGGTGGGCTTGGTCTTCAGCTCGCCCGACGGCGCGATGTAGGGGATCAGCGAGATGTGCAGGAAGAAGCAGTTGTCCCGGCCGATCTCGTGCCGCACCTGGCGGGCGGCCTCCAGGAAGGGCAGGGACTCGATGTCGCCGACCGTGCCGCCGACCTCGGTGATCACGACGTCGACGCGCTCGGAGGTCTCCGCGACGGCCATGATGCGCGACTTGATCTCGTTGGTGATGTGCGGGATCACCTGCACGGTGTCCCCGAGGTACTCCCCGCGCCGCTCCTTGGCGATCACGTCGGAGTAGACCTGCCCGGTGGTCACGTTGGCCCGGCCGGTCAGGTCGTTGTCCAGGAAGCGCTCGTAGTGGCCGATGTCCAGATCGGTCTCGGCGCCGTCCTCGGTGACGAACACCTCCCCGTGCTGGAAGGGGTTCATCGTCCCCGGGTCCACGTTGAGGTAGGGATCCAGCTTCTGCATCGTCACCCGCAGCCCCCGGGCGGACAGCAGGGCACCCAGTGAGCTGGCCGTGAGGCCCTTGCCCAGCGAGGAGACCACGCCGCCGGTGACGAAGACGAACTTCGTCGGCTGCGAATTGGGGAGAAGAGGTCCCCGCCGGTTGTCGGGAGAGTTGCCGCTTTCAGCCAGTCGACCCACGGACGCCCACGTTAACACGCGGGTTCGCGCCTCCCGGCTCCCCTCCCGCGGCGCCGCTGACCGGGTCGGCGTCGGCACCGTGCGGCACCGGGGTGCCGGCGGCCAGCCAGATCAGCAGCGGCACCAGCAGGGTGGCCGCGGTGGCCGGCAGGGCGACGCCGCTGTCGTTGGCGAGGGCGCCCACGGTCAGGCTCAGCGCCACCGCGGTCAGCCCGGCCCGCAGCACCCGCAGCTGGGCGCCGGTGAGCCCGCCGGGACGCCGTCCGGGCGCGCTGCGCAGCAGGCCGCCGGGCCGCAGCAGCCAGAGCGCGGCCAGCGCGGCGACCAGCAGCGACCAGGACAGCGGGCTGCCGGTGAGGATGGCGAGGTTGGCCGCGGCCTTGCGGCTGACCACCGTCCACGCCTCGCCGTCGAGCAGCTGCCCGACGAACCGCCCCAGGTGGGTGCGCCGGTCGGCCGGCCGGCTCCAGTCCAGCACCGCCACCGACCCCACCACGACGACGGCCATGGCGAGGATCGCGGACAGCCGGGGAACCGTCACCCGGATCCGGGCCAGCAGCATCCCCAGGACGACGAAGCCGGGCACCGCGGCGAGCACCCCGCCGAAGTCCCGACCCAGCCCCGGGGCGCCGACCAGCCCCACGCAGACGACCCCCGCGACCAGCACCGGCAGCGCCCAGCGGGCGCGGGAGGGTCCGGGTACCCGGCCGGCCCACCAGGCCGCGGCACCGGCGGTGAGCAGCAGGGCGCTCACCGCGAGGAGGCCGAAGGTGAGGTTGCCGTACCCGGTGAACCGGCCGGCGACGATCGCGTCGTAGCCGAGCAGGCCGTTGAGCTCCAGCGGGGACCCGGCCAGCACGTCGGCCACCAGGGTGGCCAGGGTGACCGCCAGGACCACGGCCGCCGGGCCGGTCCGCCGGGTGCGCCACGGCCCGGCCGCCGCGAGCCCGCCGACGGCGAGCGCGGCGACGACCACCGCGAGCGCGAGGGCGACCCGCGGCTGGGCCGCCCGCTCCCACGGGACGACGCCGGCCAGGTAGGTGGCCACCGGCACCGACGCCACGACGAGCGCGGCCAGCCGCAACGCGCCCCGGGCCCGGCCGGAGGCAGCGGGGCGCGGACGGCGCGGTCCGAGCACCGCCAGGGCAGCCAGCAGCAGCGCCCCGTTGACCGCGACCAGGATCCAGAAGAACGTCCCGGTGCTGCGGTGGTGCACCACCGCCCGGGTGTTGGCCCGCTCCAGGACCGGAACCGCCTCGGCCAGCGGCGGGCGCTCCCCGGCCACCCGCATCGGCTGCCCGTTCATCGCCGCCGGCCGCGCCACGCCCAGCGCCCGCAGCACCGTGGGGGCGACGTCGATCAGCTGGGTGAACGGGGCACGGCCGGTGCTCGCCGAGCTGAGCCAGCCGGCCGGGAAACCGGGTCCGTCCACGATGCCGACGTGCAGCTGGGGCCGGCCGTCGTTGACCTCGGACACCCCCTGCAGGACCAGCAGCGTCTCGCCGGGCAGCCCGGCGACGGCCTCGCGCAGCACGCCGACGGCGGCGTCGACCTGCCGCACCGCCCACGGCCGGGCGTCGGCGCGGGTGCCGGTCTCGGTCTCGGTCTGGCTGGAGCTGCCGGCGTCGGTGAGCGTGTCCAGGGAGACCAGCGTGAGCGGGCACCCGGCCAGCAGCGCGGCCACCTCGGTCGGGTCCTCGGGCAGCCGGTCGACGACGGTGAACCGGCTGTCCGCGCCGGCCACCGCCAGGGACGCCGCGCGGCCGACTGCGGTGCTGCACTCGACCGCGTTCCCCAGGGCCCCCGGTCGGGCGCCGAACCGCACGGTCGCCGAGTCCTCGGCCACCCGCTCGACGGTCCGCCGGGGGTCCGCCAGCCCGACCTGGGCGACCTGCTCCTCGACGCCGCAGAAGGACAGCGAGGTGTCCACCGGGTCGACCGCGGGGGCGGCGGGCTCCGCGGCCTCCTCCTCCGGCACCGGGGCGCTGGGCAGCGGCACCGGCGGGATCGGCTCGAACGGGCCGGGGTAGCGCGCGCGGTTGCCCGCGCCCAGGGTCGCCCAGCCGTCCAGCAGGCAGGTGGTGGAGCGGGCGGCGCGGACCGAGACCGCGGAGATCCCGGCGTCCTCGGCCAGCGACCACAGCTGCGGGGTGGTCTCCGGGTCCAGGTCCGACCACAGCAGGCCGGCCACCCCGACCACCAGCACCCGGTTGGCCCGCCACTGGTCGTCGGCGGTTTGGCCGTCCGCGGCCACCGCCGGCCCCGCGGTGCCGGCGAGCAGGCCGGCCAGCACGGCGAGCAGCAGCGGCAGGACGGCGACCGCCCGGGCTGCCCGGCTCACCGGCGCAGCCCCAGCAGTTCCCCGTAGAGCGCGACCAGCTGGGCCGCGGTCGCCGCCTCGTCGGGCCAGGTCGCCGCCTGCCGTGGGCCGGCCTCGCCCAGCCGGGCGGTGCGCGCCGGTTCGCTGAGCACCCGGGTCACGGCCTCGGCGAGCGCCTCGGCGTCGCCCACCGGCACCAGCTCGGCGGCGTCGCCCACCAGCTCGGGGATGCCGCCCACCCGGGAGGCGACGAGCGGGGTGCCGGCGCGCAGCGCCTCCTGGGCGGTCAGCGACCGAGCCTCCCACACCGAGGGCAGCACGCAGACGTCCGCGGCGCCCAGCAGGTCAGCGACGTCGGTGCGGCGGCCCAGCAGCGTGACCGGCAGCTGCTCGGCGCGGATCCGGGCGGTGAGCTCGTCGTGCAGCGGTCCGTCGCCGGCGATGGCCACCAGCGGTGCGGGCTGCAGCCGGGGGTCGGCGACCCAGCGGGCCACCGCGTCCAGCAGCACGTCGTAGCCCTTCTGCGGGTGCAGCCGGCCGACCGCGACCACCAGCGGCCGGCTGTCGTCGTCCAGGCCGACCTCGCGGCGCACCTCCGGCCGGGGGCGCTGGGGCGGCGGGAGCGGGGGCGCGGCCACCGGGGCGACCCGGACGTCGCGGGCGCCGAGGCGGCGGGCGTTCTCGGCGAGGTCGCCCGAGGCGGCCAGCACGACGTCGGCGCCGCGGATGGTCGCCCGCTCGGCGACCTGCAGCACCCGCCGGCGCAGGCCGCTCCCCTCGGGCAGGGCGTTGTGCAGGGTGACCACCAGCGGGCAGCGGCGCCCTCCGGCCAGCCGGCGGGCGGCCGCGGCGACCAGACCGGCCCGCAGTCCGTGGGCGTGCACCAGGTCGGCGCCGGCGGTCGCCCGGCGCAGCGCCAGCACGGCACGCAGGTCGGCGACCGGGTCCAGGCCGGCGGAGATGCCGACCGGCCGGAAGTCGGCACCGGTGTCGGTGAAGGCGAACAGCTCCTCGGTGGCCCGCGGGCCGCACACCCGCACCGACGCGCCGGCCAGCCCGAGCGGGGTCAGCAGCGAGCGCAGGTGGGTGCCGACGCCACCGGTGCTGGTGGCGAGCACCTCGGCGATCCGCCGGTCGGCCAGTGGGAGCTCCTGCGGGTCAGCCATCGGTCACCTCCTGCCGCACCGGTCCGCGCAGCCCGGCCACGGCCGCGAGCAGCGGCCGCCGGGCGGTGCCCATGATGATCGCACCGGCGACCACCAGCACGACGGCACCGGCGACCACGCCGGAGCCCAGCGCCGTCGGCACGCCGTCGGGGACCGGGTCGGCGCCGAGCAGGCGGGCGGTGGTCAGCCCCGCCGCGCCGCCCAGGACGGCGGCGGCGACGGCCGCGGTCCCGGCCCGTGCCACCCCGGCCAGCGCGTCGGCCCCGGCCACCCGGGCGGTGACCGCCAGCAGGGCCAGCCCGGCCACGGTCACCCCCACGGTGTGCCCGGCGGCCAGCGCCAGCGCCCGGTCGCCCGACGGCAGCGCGGCGGACAGCAGCAGGTCGGCGAGGACGGCGACCAGCCACCCGCCGGCCACGCAGACGGTCGGCGCCCGCCACAGACCGCGGGCGTACAGCGCCCGGGACAGCAACGCGACCAGGCCGTAGCCGAGCAGCCCCGGGGCGAAGGCGACGATCGCCGGCTGCAGGGCGAGGGCGCTCCCGGTGTCGTCGCCGGAGGCGAGGAACACCCGGGCCATCGGGCCGGAGACCGCGACCAGCCCGGCCGCGGCGACCGCCGAGCCGACCAGGACCAGCACCGTGGCCGGGGCCAGCGCCCGCCGGTACGCCGGCTCGTCGCCCCGCTCGGCGGCCTCGCTGAGCCCGGGGTATACCGAGGTGGCCAGCGGCACGGCGACGGCCGCCCACGGCAGGAGGAACAGCGTCAGCCCGGCGAAGTAGACGACCAGGGTGCCGTCGGGGGCGTCGGTGTTGGCCAGCCGGATCGCCACCACCGCGACCAGCTGCTGCCCGGCCAGGGTCAGCACCCCGGCCAGCGCGAGCCGCCGCACCCGGGGCGCGGCGCCGACGGGGAAGCGCAGCGTCGGCCGCAGCCGCAGCCCCAGCCCGCGCATCGGCACCAGCAGCGAGCAGGCCAGCGCCACCACGCCGAGCGTCGTCCCGACGCCGAGCACCAGCTCGGCCGCCGTGGAGAGGGTGTCGACCTCCCGGCTGCCGTCCAGGGCGGCGAAGAGCAGGTAGGCGGTGGCGACGACGAGGGAGCTCAGCAGCGGAGCGATCGCCGGGCCGGCGAACCGCCGATGCGCCTGCAGCACGCCGGTGAGCACCACGCCGATGCCGTAGAGGACCACCTGGGGTGCGAAGACCAGCAGGAAGCGGGCGGCGAGGTCGACCTGGCCCGGGTCGCCGGCGTCCCCGCCGAGCAGCAGCACCGCGATCGGGCGGGCCAGCACCGCCACCAGCACGGCCAGCGGCACCAGCAGCAGCAGGGTCCAGCCCAGGAGGGCCGAGGCGGTGCGGCGCACCTGCTCGCGGTCCCCCGCGGCGATGCCGCCGGCCAGCATCGGCACCACCAGGCTGGCCAGCGCCCCGCCGGCCACCACCTCGAAGACGATGTTGGGCACGTTGTTGGCGGCCTGGTAGGTGTCGCCGGTGGAGTCCGCGCCCACCGTGTTGGTGAACACCACCGTGCGGCCGAAGCCGACCACCCGCGCCAGCAGGGTCAGCACCGAGATCAGCAGCGCCGCCCCGGCGACGCCCGTGGCGACCCGCCGGGCGCTCACGCCCGTCGGCGGCCGAGCCGGTCCAGCTCGCGCAGCCCCGGGGTGGCCTCGATGACGCGGGTGAAGCTGATCCGCTCGCTGGCCAGGGTCAGCGCGGCGATGCCGGTCAGCAGGGCGGCGCGCGCCGGGCGACCGGGCAGCGCCGCCAGGCGCAGCCCGAGCAGCGCGCCGACCGCGTTGGCGCCGCAGTCACCGAGCATCACCCGCTCGCCCAGGTCGGCGGGCAGCACGCCGAGGGTGGCGCCCAGGGGTCCGGCGACGAGCCCGCCGGCGGGACCCCCGGCGGTGGCCGCGGCGAGCAGGACGGCGGCCTTGCCGGCCCGGCCGGGGCGCAGGTCCAGCAGGTTGACCAGGTTCGCCGTGCCGGCGACGAGCCCGGTGGTGAGCACGCCGTCGACGAGGGCCCCGGCACCGGTACCGCGGCGGGTCAGCACCGCGGCGACCGCGGCCGCCGCGCCGATCCCGGCGACCTTCACCGCGCCGGCCGAGACGCGGCCGGCGCGCAGCGCGGCCAGGTGGCCGGCCAGCCCCTTGTCGCGTGCCTGCTCCGGTCGGGCGCCGGCGAGGTCGTCGTAGCCGCCGACCAGGCCCGCGGCGGCACCGACGACGAGTGCGGCGGCCCGCTGCCCGGCGGGGGCACCCGCGACGGCGGTGCCGGTGGCCGCGGCGGCGAGCACCGGGCCGCCGAGCAGCGTGACCGGCCGCGAGGCGTAGTTGGTGCGCCGCCAGCGCGCGCCGGCCGGGCGGGTGGTGAGCTCCGCGGCGCCGGCCAGTCCGGCGCGGGCGGCGACCGCTCCGGCGGCGGCGAGGACGAGGGTGCGGCGGGTCGGTCCCCGGTGGCTCACGAGACCGGCGCCGGCACCGGCTGGGCGTCCTCCCCCGTGCCGTACCGCCCCGAGGTGCCCGCCCCCTCGGCGACGAGGGCGAGCACCGTGCTGATCCGGCCGGCGGCGGCGGTGACGTTGTCGATGGTGGAGACGTTGTCGCTGGCCCCGGCGTCGGCCCGGATGGCGGCGATCAACCCGCCCTCCTCGGCCGCTGCCGGGTCACCGGCGACGACGGCCCCGGCACCGCGGGCGTCCAGCGCGGTCGCCAGCTCCACCAGCGCGTCGGTGCGCGCCTCGGCGTCCTCGCCCTCGACGGCACCGGCGGTCAGGACCACCGCGAAGTCCGCCGGGCTCACCGAGGTGGTGTCCCGGCTGAGGACCTCGAGCTCCTCGAGCCCGGCGAGCACCTGGGAGGTGGCGGTGGTGTCCGGCGGGACACCGGCGCCCTCGTCACCCTCGCCGGGCACCATCAGGACCTGGGCCAGCAGCGAGGCGAGCAGCTCGCCGGTGTCCGCCGTCTCCGCGGGCACCACCCCGGCCGGCAGCCCCGGGCCGCTGAGGTAGCTCTGCACGCTGCCCTCGGTGGACGGGTCGGCGTAGGCGTCGGTGAGCAGGATGGTGCCGGTGACGGTGGCGCCGGCACTGGCCAGCAGCGCGGTCACGCCCTCGACCACCTCGGTGTCGACGTCGTCACCCTCGACGACGAGCAGCACGCTGCGCCCGGGCAGCCGGTCGGCCACCAGCACCGGGCCGACCGCCTCGTCGAAGCCGCCGTCGGAGTCGAGCTGGGCCTGCAGCTGCCGGGTCTGGTCCTCCAGGTTCCGCTTGTCCTCCTGCAGCGCGGTCACCTGGTTCTGCAGGTTGGACAGCACCGGCCCGTTGAGCTGGGTGGTGCCGATGACGATCCCCAGGGCCACGGCGAGGAAGACCGCGATCAGGGAGACCAGGTGGTAACGGAAGTCGATCACGAGAAGAGGCTCTCCAGCCAGAACACGAAGCTGTCCCATTGGTCGATGAGCAGGTCCAGGTACACCCGGCCGGCGGTCGAGACGGCCATCGCCGCCGCGATCGAGGCCAGGGCGGCGAGGACGAGCAGGGTGAGGGCGAGGGTGGAGATCCGGCTGCGGTAGAGCCGGCTCACCCCCTTGGCGTCGACGAGCTTGCCGCCCAGGCGCAACCGGGTGAGGAAGGTGGAGGCCATGCCGCCGCGGCCCTTGTCCAGGAACTCCACCAGCGTGGCGTGCGTGCCGACGGCGACGATCAGCGAGGCGCCCTTCTCGTCGGCCAGCAGCATCGCGATGTCCTCGCTGGTGGCCGACGCCGGGAAGGTGATCGCCTCGACCCCGAGGTCCAGCACCCGCTGCAGCCCGGGGGCGCGCCCGTCGGCGTAGGCGTGCACCACGACCTCGGCGCCGCAGCGCAGGACGTCGTCGCTGACCGAGTCCATGTCGCCGATGATCATGTCCGGCTGGTACCCGGCCTCGCGGATGGCGTCGGCGCCGCCGTCGACGCCGATGAGCACCGGCCGGTAGTCGCGGATGTAGGACCGCAGCGCCGCCAGGTCCTCCTTGTAGTCGTACCCGCGGACGACGACCAGCGCGTGCCGGCCCTCGATCCGGGTCCGGACGTCGGGCACCCCCACCCCGTCGAGCAGCAGCGCGCGCTCGCGCTTCATGTACTCCATGGTGTTGGCGGCGAACGCCTCGAGCTGGGTGGACAGCCCGGCGCGGGCCTCGGCCATCGCCACGTCGACGGTCTCCGGGGTCTGCTCGACCCCCTCGGCGACCACGGTCTCCCCCGCGTAGACCCGGTTGCCCTCGACGCGGACCGGCGTGCCCTCCTTCAGGGCGGCGAAGACGTCCTTGCCCACGTCGTCGATCAGCGGGATGCCCGCCTCCAGCAGGATCCCGGGGCCGAGGTTGGGGTACCTCCCGGAGGTGCTGGGTGCGGCGTTGACCACCGCGGCGACCTTGCAGGCGACCAGCGAGTCGGCGCTCACCCGGTCCACGTCGAGGTGGTCGATGATCGCGACGTCACCCGGGCGCAGCCGCTTGGTGAGGTTCTTGGTCCGGTGGTCGAGCCGGGCGGTGCCGGCCACGCCGGGTCCGGTCGAGGACGCCCGTCCGCGCCGCAGGGTGCCGATGCGCATGCGCTTCATGCTCCCACGGGGCACCGACACCCGATGACCGACGCGCGACGGTCACCAACCGATCACGGGTGGTGAACGCCACGGGGGTGGGTGCGACACGCCGACGTCCGCACCGGGTGTCGCTGCCCGGGGACGGGACCGGCCCGTCACTAGCGTGGCTGCTGTGACTGGAGGGGCCTCCGCGAGCCGGGGTACAGCGACCGTCCTGCACGATGCCGCCCCCGAGCCGGTCGACGCGGCCGGACCCGGCGCGGCTGCCGATCCCGCGGACGACGTCGAGCGCACCGCGCAGGTGGTGGCCTTCGCCCCGCCGGCGGCGACCGCCACGGCGCCGCCGGCCGAGGACGCCGAGGAGCCGCGTCGGCGACCGGTTCGCCGGCGCGGGCGCGGCGGGCCGAACAAGCGGGAGCTGCGCCGCCAGCAGACCCGCGAGGAGATCGTCGACGCCGCCGCCGGGCTGTTCGCCGAACGCGGGTTCGACGCCGTGAGCGTCCAGGAGATCGCCCAGCGCGCGGGGGTGGTGGAGAAGACCGTCTTCAACCACTTCCCGGTCAAGGAGGGGCTGGTCTTCGAGGCCGACCCGCCGATGCGCGAGGCGCTGCTCGACGCCGTCCGGCACCGGCGCGTCGGCCAGTCGGCGCCGGTGGCCGCCGGCAGCTTCGTGGTCGCCGCGATCAGCCAGCTCGGTTCCGCCGCGGCCGCCGAGGGCGTCGCCGAGATGGCCCGGGTGATCCGCGGCTCGCGGACCCTGCAGGTGCGGGAGCGGGAGATCCTCGGCGTGCTGACCGACGCCCTCGCCGGGGAGTTCGCCGCCGAGACCGGTGCCGAGCCGGGCCAGCTCGAGCCCTGGCTCGCCGCGCACACGGTGCTGGGGCTGTACGCGGCGCTGCTGGAGCTGGCCCGCGACCGGGTGCTGGCCGGCGCCGCCGGCCCGGAGCTGGTCGCCGAGCTGCGCGCCCGCGGCCGCTCGGGCCTGGCCCTGGTGCAGACCGGCCTGGCCGGGTACGCCGCGCGCCCGTAAGCCTTCCCCCAGCCACTCCCCCGCCACCCACGGGCTCGCGGCGGGACCCGGCCGGGTGGCCGGGCCTACTGGCCGCGGTCGGCGGCGACCGCCAGCAGCTCCCGGGCGTGCGCCTGCCCGGTCTCGCTGTCGGCCAGCCCGGACAGCATCCGGGCGAGCTCCCGCACCCGCTCCTCGCCGGTGACGGTGTGGATGTCGGTGGCGGTCACCCCGGCACCGGAGTCCGGCGCCTTGTCGACCACGACGTGGGTGTCGGCGAACGCGGCGACCTGGGCCAGGTGCGTGACGACGACCACCTGGTGCTCCCGCGCCAGCCGGGCCAGCCGGGCGCCGATCTCCCCGGCCGCCTGCCCGCCCACGCCGGCGTCCACCTCGTCGAACACCATCACCGGCACGGGGTCGGCACCGGCGAAGACCACCTCGATGGCCAGCATCACCCGGGACAGCTCGCCGCCGGAGGCGCCCTTGTGCACCGGCCGGGCGGGCGCACCGGGGTGCGCGGACAGCAGCAGCGCCACCTCGTCGGCGCCGTCGGCACCGGGGTGGTCGAGGTCGGTCTCGATGCGGAAGGACACCTGCGCGCTCTTCATCGCCAGCCCGGCCAACTCGGTGCCCACCGCGGCGGCGAACCCATCGGCCGCCGCCCGGCGCCCCTCGGTGACCCGGGCCGACAGCGCGGCCAGTTCGGCGCGGGCGGCGTCCCGCTCGGACTCCAGCGCCTCGAGCGCCTCGTCGGAGACGTCGAGCTGGGCCAGCCGCTCCTGCGCGTCGGCCGCCCAGGCCAGCACGCCGCCCAGCCCGGCGCCCGGGTCGGCGTACCGACGCACCAGCGCGGTGATCGCCGCGCGCCGGTCCAGCACCTCGGCGAGCCGGGCCGGGTCGGCCTCCAGGTCCGCGACGTAGCCGGCCAGCTGGACGGCGACGTCGGAGACCACCGCCACCGCGTCGGCGAGGTCGCGGGCCAGCAGCACCAGCGACGGGTCGTCGGAGGCGGCCAGCGCCCGCTCCGCGGTGGCCAGGGCGGCCGAGGCGTCGGCCGGGAAGCCGCCGTCGCCGCCCAGCTCGCCGGTGACGTCACCGACCAGGGCGATCCGGGCCTCGTCGGCGACCACGCGCAGCGCGTCGGCGTCCCCGAGCCGCTTGGACTGGGCGTCGAGCGCCTCGTCCTCACCCGGCTCGGGGGCGACGGCGGCGATCTCGTCCAGCCCGTGCCGGAGCACGTCGGCGGTCTGCGCCAGCTCGCGGGCCTGGCTGCGCCGGCGGTCCAGGTCCTCGGCGAGCTCCCGCCACCGCGCGTACGCCACCCGGTGCTCCTCGACCAGCGCCAGGTGCGCCGGGCCGGCGTAGCGGTCCAGGGCGCGACGCTGCTCGGCCGGGCGGGTGAGCCGCAGCTGATCGGTCTGCCCGTGCACGGCCAGCAGGTCCTCGGACAGCTCGGCGACCAGGCCGACCGGCACGGTGCGCCCGCCCAGGTGCGCCCGCGACCGGCCCTCGGCGCTGATCGTGCGGGCGAGGATCAGGCTGCCGTCCTCGTCGGGGTTGGCGCCGGCGTCGGCGGCCCGCTCCCACACCGGCGAGCCCGGCGGCAGGGTGATCCGGCCCTCGACGCTCGCCCGGCCGTTGGCGCGCACCCGGCCGGGGTCCGCGCGACCGCCGAACAGCAGGGTCAGGCCGGTGACGACCATGGTCTTGCCGGCGCCGGTCTCGCCGGTGACCACGGTCAGCCCGGGCCCCAGCTCCAGGGTGACGTCGTCGATCGCGCCGAGACCGCGGATGTGCAGCTCGGTGAGGGCGCCGTTGCGAGCCGGGGCCATCGGAGTCGCCGGGGTCGGGTCAGGCCGCGCCGTCCGGGTCGCCACCGCTCACCTCCTCGGGTCGGCGGGTGGCGCCGTCGGCGGTGTTGATCTCCCGGCTGAGCACGTTGCGGTGCCAGTGCGGCGCCTCGAGCCCGGGCCCGTGCGAGCGGGCCTCCCGGAAGCCGCGCACCGGCAGCCCGAACTTGGCCACCAGGCGGTCACCGAAGGACGTGGGGTTGACCCGGGCGATGCGCACCGGCCGGTCCGAGCGGCGCACGTCGACCCGGCCGCCGTCGGGCACCTCGACGAGGCGCCGTCCGTCGGCGGAGATCCGCGCCCGGGCGCCGTCCGGCGGCACGGCGACGGTCAGCACCGAGGTCGGCGAGGTGACCAGCGGCCGGGAGAACAGGGCGTGCGCGTTCGCCGGTACGAGCAGCAGCGCCTCCACGTCGGGCCACACCACCGGCCCGCCGGCGGAGAACGCGTAGGCGGTGGAGCCGGTCGGGGTGGCGCACAGCACGCCGTCGCAGCCGAAGCTGGTCAGCGGGTGGCCGTCGACCTCGAGGACGACGTCGAGCACCCGGGCGCGCTCGACCTTCTCCACCGAGACCTCGTTCAGCGCCCAGGTGCCGCCGGCGGCCCGCCCCTGGTCGTCGAACACCGTCGCCTCCAGGGTCAGCCGCTCCTCGACCTCGTACTGGCAGCGCTCGACTGCGGTGAGCATCTCCTCCACCGCCTCCGGTTCGGTCTCGGCGAGGAAGCCCACCCGGCCCAGGTTCACCCCGGTGATCGCCGCATCGGTGGAGCGGGCGAGCTCGGCGGCGCGCAGGAAGGTGCCGTCACCGCCGAAGACGAGCACGATCTCGGTGCCCTCGGCGGCCTGCGGGCCGAACGTGCAGACCTCGGCCCCGGGGATGGCCAGGTCCTCGGCCTCGTCGTCGAGCACCCGGACGACGAAGCCGGCCCGGCCCAGCCGGCTGGCCGCGGACCGGGCGAGCGCGACGATGTCGGCGCGTCCGGTGTGGACGGCGAGCAGCACCCGCCGGATCCCGTCCCCCGGTCGCGGTGGCGCGCACTCGGTCACTGTGGTCCTTCCTGAACTGCTCGGTCGACGTCGGCCTGCTGCGGTGGGGGTGCGTCGCGGCGCAGCCGGAGGAAGAACTCCACGTTCCCCGCCGGGCCGGGCAGCGGGCTGGCCACCACCCCCGCGGTGCCCCAGCCCAGGTCGGCGGCGGCCCGGGCCACCGTGAGCACGGAGTCGGCGCGGTGTGCGGGGTCCCGGACGACGCCACCGCTGCCCAGCCGATCCCGCCCCACCTCGAACTGGGGCTTGACCATCGGCAGCAGGTCGGCGTCCGGCGTGGCGCAGCGGGTCAGGGCGGGGAGCACGAGCCGCAGCGAGATGAACGACAGGTCGGCGACGACCAGCTGCACCGGCCCACCGATCGCCTCCGGGGTCAGCTCCCGGACGTTGGTGCGTTCGTGCACCGCCACCCGGTCGTCGGTGCGCAGCGACCAGGCCAGCTCGCCGTACCCGACGTCGACCGCGACGACCTCCCGGGCGCCGCGGCTGAGCAGCACCTCGGTGAAGCCGCCGGTGGAGGCCCCGGCGTCCAGCGCGCGCCGGTCGGCCACGTCGACGTCGAAGGCCGCCAGCGCGCCGATCAGCTTGTGCGCGCCCCGCGAGACCCAGCTCGGCTGGTCGGGATCGGTGCGGACGACCACCGGGGTGCCGGCCTCGACGCCGGTGGCCGGCTTGGTGGCGGCGGCGCCGGCGACGGTGACCCGCCCCTCGGAGATCAGCTCGACGGCGTGCTCCCGGGAGCGGGCCAGGCCGCGGCGGACGAGCTCGGCGTCGAGCCGGCTGCGACGTGCCATCAGAGCTGGTCGATGGTCGACAGTTCGCGCTGCAACCGCTCGTGCTCGGCCTCGTAGACCCCCACGTGCTCGGCGACCGGCCGCCCGGCCAGCCCGGCGAACGGCGAACCGGGCGCCGGGGCGGCGGGGACCTGCTGGGCCGACACGTCCGCACCGGCGGGGTGGCCGGTGCCGGGGCCCGCCGGGGCCACCGGCCCGACGGTGGAGGTGGGCGGGGGGCCGGGCACCGGACGCGGGGGGCCGGGCACCGGACGCGGTCGGTCGGGATGGCTCACGGTGGTCCTCCTCCGCGGGGATCGGTGATCGGGCTGACCCGTCGGTGGACCGGCGGGCTGTCCGGCTGGGCGTGCAGGGCGGCGGGCCGGGTTGCGGTGGCCGGGACCGGGCCCGCCCCCGGAGGGTGGCGGCGGCGGGACCACGTCGGAGGCTACCGGCCGGTCCGGACTCTCCGCGGGCCGACCGAGCACCGGCGGCCTCCCGGCGCCGGCCATCGGCTGCCCGGTACCGCCCGGGCGGCAGGGGTGTCGGGGTGCGCCGGTAGCGTGCCGCTCCGGACTGCCCCGGCCGGGACCTGCCCGGCCACCGGCTGGAGGAGGCACCCCCTTCCGTGGCGACGCTGGAACAGTGCATGACCGCTCTCACCGGCTTCGTCGGCCGGTTGGCCGCGAAGGACGCGGCCCGCGACCTCGATCGCACCGTCTCCTGCCGGCTGACCGATCTCGGGCAGGTGGTGCAGGGCCGGCTCGCCCAGGGCGCCGTGCACGACATGACGGCGGTGCCCGAGGGTCCGGCGGTGCCCAAGGCCGACATCCGGCTGACCATGACCAGTGACGACCTGCTGGCGCTGACCGCCGGCGACCTGTCGTTCACCCCGGCCTGGGCCAGTGGCCGGGTGAAGCTGGAGGCGGGCTTGCGCGACATGCTCCGGCTCCGTTCGATGCTCTGAGGTCGCGCCGGCGACCCGGCGCCGGTCTCCCCCGCTCCGGCGGCCCGGTCAGCCGTCGCCGAGCCCCCACCGCGTCAGCGCCGCGGCGGCCGGGGCGTCGGCTGCGTTGATCTGCGGCCGCCGCCCACCGTCGGCATCGGGTTCTCCCGGTGCCGCCCAGGCGGCCACGGCGAGGGCGCGCAGACCGTCGAGCCCGTCGCCACCGGCCTCACCACCGTCCGCCCCGGCCTCCCCGGCGCCGGGTGAGCGCAGCACCAGGTGATCGCCGGCGGCCTCGGCCAGCCAGCCGCCGCACCGCCACCCACCCTCGACCGGCTCCACCGCCGGGTGGGGGGTCAGCAGCCCGGCCACGTCGGCGGCGAGCAGGTCCGGTCGGTGCTCGGGGACCGCGGCCAGCAGATCGGCCGGGCCGGCGACCCCGGACAGGACCAGCAGGCTGACCGCACCGGCGCGCCGGGCGCCCTCGATGTCGGTGTCCAGGCGGTCGCCCACCACCAGCGGGCGAGCCGCGCCGGTGCGGCGGACGCACTCGGCGTGCATCGCCGGGTCGGGCTTGCCGGTGACCAGCGGGGCCTGCCCGGTGACCGTGCTGACCACCCCGACCAGGGCGCCGTTGCCCGGCAGGACCCCGCGCGGCGACGGGATGGTGGCGTCGGTGTTGGTGGCCACGTGCCGGGCACCGTTGCGGACGGCCACCACGGCCTCGGCGAGCTCGGCCCAACCCACCGTGGGCCCGTAGCCCTGCACGACGGCAGCGGGCTCGTCCTCGGCCCGCTCGACGACCCGGAGCCCGGCGGCGGTCAGGGCGGCCGCCACGCCGGGCCCGCCGACGGCCAGGACGGGCGCATCCGCACCGACCAGCTCCCGGACGACCGTGGCGGCGGCCTGCGAGCTGGTGATGACGTCCTCCGCCGCGGCGGGGACGCCGAGCTCGGTGAGGTGGTCGGCGACCTGCTCCGGGGTGCGCGCGGCGTTGTTGGTCACGAAGCCCAACCGCATGCCCCGGTCGCGCGCGGCGGCGAGGGCCGCTGGCACACCGGGCACCGCCTTCGGGCCGACGTAGACGACCCCGTCGAGGTCGAGCAGCGCGACGTCGTACTCGCCGGCCGGTGCACGGTCACTGCCCGCGGCGAGCGGTGGGCGCTCCGGAGTGCTCACGCGGCGGCGCCGCAACGGTGCGCGGGCAGGCGGTGGGCGGGTGTCGGGTGGGTCATGGCAGCTCCTGGGCGATGTCCCGGCGGGCGCGCACGCCGCGCAGGGCCTGGTCGTAGTGGGTGAGGTCGGGCCGCATGGCGACCGCGAGGGCCAGGTGCTCGGCGGCCAGTTCCAGCTCCCCGGCGCGACTGGCGGCGAGCCCGAGCCCGAACTGGGCGTAGTCGTCGGTCGGGTTGGCGTCGATGATGCGGGTGAAGCTGTCGATGGCTTCCCGGTAGCGCCCCGCGTCGTACTGGGCGCGGGCCAGCGCCTCGAGTGCGCTGCGGGAGCCCGGCTCGGCACGGACCGCCCGCTCCAGCAGCGTGGCCGCGGCATCGGGGTGTCCGGCGTTCAGCAGTTGCAGACCGCGCTGGTACCACTCGTAGACGCCGCCGTCCGGCTGCCCTGCCTCCACCACCGCTCCTCTCCCGTCGCCCCGGCCCGACCTCGCCGACGCCCGGCCGGCGCCGGCCGACCAGGAACGCGCTCCTACCATCGTGCGGTGCCCAACCCGCCGGCGGACGTCCCGCCCTCCGCCGCGACGGGCCTCGACGTCCGGCCCTTCCGCGCCCTGGTCTATCGGGAGCACGACCCCGCGCAGCTGGGCCGGGTGAGCTCGCCGGCGTACGACCTGGTCACCGTCGGGGGCCGCGACCGCCTGGCCGAGGCCGACCCGCACAACATCGTCCGCTTGATCCTGCCGCACGTCGACCCCGTCCCCGGCGGCCGCAGCGCACGTGACCGTGCGTCGGCGCGCGCGGCCGCGGCCAACCTGCGGCAGTGGCTGGCCGAGCAGGTGCTCGTCCGGGAGGACGTGCCGGCGCTGTGGCGGTACGAGATGGACACCCCCGGGACCGCCGCGACGGTCGGGTGGCTCGGTGCGGTGCGCGTGCCGCCGGCAGGGTCGACCGCCGTGCTGCCGCACGAGGACACCTTCGCACCGGCCGTGGAGGGGCGCCGGGCGCTGCTCGACGAGACCCGGACCGACCTGGAGCCGATCGTGCTGGCCCACGACCCCGAGCCCGAGGTCGCCGAGCTGACCCGACGCGCCGGGGAGGGGACGCCCACCCTCGACGTGACGGACCCGGACGGGGTGACGCATCGGCTGTGGCGGGTGACCGACCGGACGGTGCTCGAGCGGTTGGTCGCCGCACTGGGGCGGACCCAGGCGGTCATCGCGGACGGTCACCACCGGTTCGCCGCTGCCCGGGCGCACCAGACCACCGGTGGTTCCGCGCGGTGCGCCGTGCTGGCGCTGCTCACCCCGATGGGGCCCGGGGGGCTGCGGGTGCAGGCGATCCATCGGGTCGTGCCCGACATGTCGCTGGCGGCCGCCGTCGAACTGGCCGCCACCGGGCTGACCGCGCGGGACGTCACCCCGGCCGACGGGGAGCTCGCCGAGGTCTGCCGCCGTTGGGCGCAAGGGGCCGACGCCACGACCGGCGCGGTCTTCCTGGTGACCGACGGCGCCCGGGTGGTGGAGCTGTCGGCCCCGACGGCGGCCCTGCGGGCGACCGTGCCGGCGGACGCACCGCCGGCGTGGCGGGAGCTCGACGTCGTGCTGGCCCACCACGGGCTGCTCAGCCACCTGTGGCACCGTGCTGACGACCCCGCGTCGGTGCTCGTCGCCCATGACGTCGACCAGGCGCTCCGGTTGGCCGGCGAACGAGCCGGCGTGGCCCTGCTGCTCCGTTCCCCGGCCCCGGCGGACGTCGCCGCGGTCGCCCGCAGCGGCGCCCGGATGCCCCGGAAGTCGACCCTCTTCGTGCCCAAGCCGCGTACCGGACTGGTGCTGCGACCGCACGAGGACTGACTGCCGTCACGCCGGCTCGCGTGCCGCGCGGCGGCCGGTGCGCTGCAGCTTGCGCCCCCGCCGGCAGCTGACCTCGTAGGCCACGGCGGTGCCGGTGGGCGTGCGCCAGAAGCGGCGTTGCAGCGACCCCTCGACCTCCACCACGTCGTCGGTGCGCCAGGCCGAGGCGTAGCGCAGCAGGGTGGGGACGGTGCTCACGCAGGTGAGGATGTCGGACTTCGGTGCGCGGGGACGCGGGTTCTCGCGTCTGACCACCAGCTTGAACAGCAGCAGCGTCTCGCCGCTGGGCAGCGGGCGCAGCTCCGGCGGGGCGGGCAGCCGCCCACGCAGCACGACGTCGTTCCGGTCGATCACGGCCAGGCTCATGGTGGCAAGCGTCGCCGGGACGCAGACCGACGGGCCAGGGCTGTCCGCGAGTTGTGGACAGCCCTGGCCGGTGTGGACGACGCGGATCAGTCCGTCAGACGGTCCTGCTCGTCCGGGGTACCGGGGGGCTCCTGGAAGAGGCGGGTGTGGTCGCGCTCCACCGGCGGCGGGGTCTCCCCCAGCAGCTCGGCCACCTCCGCCTCGATGTCGGCCTCGGTCACCGGGCCGGACACCGCGGCGAGCATCTCCTCGTCGAACGGCTCGTCCTCCGGCGTGGAGGTGAGGTCGGCGGGCTCCCCGTCGACGCGCTCCCCGTCGGCGGGCTCCCCCTCGTCCGCACCCAGCTCCTCGGCCGCGTCCGCGGGCACCGGGTCGGCTGCGGCCTCGTCCTCGGGGTCCTCGGCGAAGTGGGCGCTGACACCGGTCAGGTCGTCGGGGTCGGCCGCCGCGATCGCCGCGTACCACTGCTGTGCGACGTCCTCATCGCCCCGATCGGCGAGCAGGTCGGCGTAGGCGGTGGCCAGCCGGAGGCGGCCGAGGTCGGCGGCACCGAGATCTGCGGGGGTGGGCCGACCGCCGAGTGCGCCCTCAAGGACGAGGACGGCGGCGCGCTCCTCCCCCATGTCCTGACGGGCACCAGCTTCGACCAGCTGCAGTTCGACGAGCTCGTCACCCTCCGGCGACGTCTCCAGCGCCTCCTGAACCAGTCGCAGTGCGGTCTCCGGACGTCCCAGCGCCCGTTCGCAGTCGGCGAGCACGGCGCGGTAGCCCTGATCACCGGTCATCCGGGCGTAGGCACGGAGCTCACGGGCTGCCTCGGCGAAGTCGGCGGCGTGGTACGCGGCGACCCCGACCGCCTCACGGACGACGGCCAGCCGGGAAGCACGGTCCCGGGCTGCCCGGGCATGCTGCAGGGCGAGCTCAGGGTCCTCCTCGAGCAACCCTCCCGCGGCCACGAGGTGCTGCCCGACGACGTCGGAGTTGCGCGAGTCCAGACCGCGGAGCGCAGCTCGGACAGCGGGGTCCAGCTCCCGGACGTCTGCCCACTCCGGGAGCTCCGGCCCGGCAGGGCGACGGCCGGCGTCATCCGAGGGGACCTCGGCGCGCGCGGGGCGACGGTCCTGCCAGGACGGACGGTCGGCGGCGCCGGAACGATCCGGCCGGCGCTCCTGCCAGTCCGGACCACCGGTGGGACGCCCGGCCGCTCGGTCCGGACGACGGTCCTGCCACGAGGGGCGGTCGCCGCCGCTGCGCTGGGGACGGTCCCCGGCGGGCTTGCGGTCCTGCCACGAGGGGCGGTCGCCGCCGCCGCTGCGCTGCGGACGATCCCCACCACCACGCTGCGGACGGTCGCCGGCGGGCTTGCGGTCCTGCCAGGACGGACGATCCCCGCCGCCGCCGCGCTGGGGACGGTCACCGGCGGGCTTGCGGTCCTGCCAGGACGGACGATCCCCGCCGCCGCCGCGCTGGGGACGGTCACCGGCGGGCTTGCGGTCCTGCCAGGACGGACGATCCCCGCCGCCGCCGCGCTGGGGACGGTCAC
>NZ_JBJHAQ010000013.1:0-120061 GCF_054051115.1 Modestobacter sp. SYSU DS0904
CCCCCCGCGGCGCTCCGGCCGCGGCCGGAGCCCCGCGGGAGTTCCTGCCTTCCCGAGGAGAACCGTGTACGAGGGCGCTGTCCAGGACCTGATCGACGAGCTCGGGCGACTGCCCGGCGTCGGCCCGAAGAGTGCCCAGCGCATCGCCTTCCACCTGCTGGCCGCCGAGTCGGCCGACGTGGGCCGGCTGGTCGCCGCGCTGCAGCGGGTGCAGGCGGAGGTCCGCTTCTGCGTGACCTGCTACAACATCGCCGAGGGCGAGCAGTGCCGGATCTGCCGTGACCCGCGCCGCACCCTCGACACCATCTGCGTCGTCGAGGAGCCCAAGGACGTCGTCGCGATCGAGCGCACCCGGGAGTTCCGCGGGCGGTACCACGTGCTCGGCGGTGCGATCAGCCCGATCGAGGGCATCGGCCCCGACGACCTGCGGGTCAAGGAGCTGATGACCCGGCTGATGGACGGCACGGTCACCGAGCTGATCATCGCCACCGACCCCAACCTCGAGGGCGAGGCGACCGCCGCCTACCTGGCCCGGCTGGTCGGGCCGCTCGGGCTGGCCGTCTCCCGGCTGGCCAGCGGCCTGCCGGTGGGGGGCGACCTGGAGTACGCCGACGAGGTCACCCTGGGGCGGGCGTTCGAGGGCCGCCGCCGCATCGACGCATGAGGCAACCACCGCGCCGAAGTGGCCACTTCGGCGCGGTGGTTGAGCGTTCCATCACAGCGGGGGCCCGGAAGTGGCGGGCGCGGCGGGAGCGGGGGAGTCTGGACGAGTGGTCGAGCCGGGTTCGTTGACGCGTCGTCGCGCCATCGACCTGATGCGCGTCGCCAGCACGCTCTGACCGGCGGCGTCCCGCCCCTCCCGCCGAGGAGCTCCCGGACGGCGTCCGTGCGCGATGACGCCGGCCCCGGGGAGCAGCGCCCGACCGCCCGCCCCTGCCCGAGGACCCGCCCATGATCGAGCTGTCCGACGTCCGCAAGGTCTTCCCCGCCCGCCGCGGTGCCGGCGAGGTGGTCGCCGTCGACGGCGTGAGCCTGTCGGTCGCCCGCGGCGAGTTCGCCGGCGTCGTCGGCCCCAGCGGCTCGGGCAAGAGCACGCTGGCCCGGCTGGTGAACCTGCTGGAGCGGCCCACGTCGGGCACGGTCACCGTCGACGGCCAGGTGCTCACCGACCTCGACGACGACGGCGTCCGCCGGGCCCGGCGCAGCGTCGGCATGATCTTCCAGCACTTCCACCTGCTCGACTCGCGCACCGCCGCCGGCAACGTCGAGCACCCGCTGGAGCTGGCCGGGGTGGGCCGCGCCGAGCGCCGCCGCCGGGTCGCCGAGCTGCTCGACCTCGTGGGGCTGGCCGACCGGCACGGCTCCCGGCCCGCTCAGCTCTCCGGTGGCCAGAAGCAGCGGGTCGCCATCGCCCGGGCGCTGGCCGCCCGCCCCACCGTGCTGCTGTGCGACGAGGCGACCTCGGCGCTCGACCCGGCGAGCACCACCGGCGTGCTCGACCTGCTCCGCCAGGTCCGCGCCGAGCTCGGCCTCACCGTGCTGCTGATCACCCACGAGATGGCCGTGGTCAAGGCCGTCTGCGACAGCGCGGTGCTGATGAGCGACGGGCGGGTGGTCGACGGTGGCCCGCTGGCCGAGGTGCTCACCCGCCCGGACTCGGCGCTGGCCGCCCAGCTGGTCCCCGCGCCGCCCGTCGACCCCACCGGGGACGGCGACCTGGTCGCGGTCACCGTCACCGACGCGGCCCCCGAGGCGCGGGTGCTGCGGGTGCTCGCCGGCGAGCTGGGGCTCTCGGTTGAGGTGGCCGGCGGCTCGGTCGAGTCCGTCGCCGGTCACCGGTTCGGCCGGCTGCTGCTGCGGGTCCAGGGCGACGACGGCGGCCGGCTGGACACCGCCCTCGCCCGGCTGCGGGCGGACGGCGCGCTGGTCGAGCGGGCCGTGCCGACCGGGGAACGCCGCATGCCGGGCGCCGACGACCAGCCTGCTGCGGACCCCGGGCCACCCGACGTCCAGCAGCTCGCCGACGCCCCGGAGGTGCAGCGGTGAACTGGGACCGGATCGCGCCCCAGCTGGTCGACGCCAGCGGCGAGACCCTCTACATGGTCGGCGTCTCCACCGCGCTCACCGTGCTGCTCGGCGTCCCGCTCGGGGTGCTGCTGACGGTGACGGCCCCGGGTGCGCTGGCGCCGCACCCGCTGCTGAACCGGCTGCTCGGCCTGGTCGTCAACCTGGGCCGTTCGCTGCCGTTCATCATCCTGCTGGTCCTGGTCGCGCCGGTCACCCGCGGCATCGTGGGGACGACGATCGGCTCGACCGCGACGATCGTGCCGCTGACCATCGGCGCCGTCCCGTTCCTGGCCCGCCTGGTGGAGACCAGCCTGCGCGAGGTGGCGCACGGCAAGGTCGAGGCCACCCTCGCGATGGGCGCCCGCCGGCGCGACGTCGTCCGCACCGTGCTGCTGCCCGAGGCGCTGCCGTCGGTGGTCGCCGGCATCACCGTCACCGTCGTCGCGCTGATCAGCTACTCGGCGATGGCCGGGGCGATCGGCGGCGGCGGGCTGGGCGACTTCGCCATCCGCTACGGCTACCAGCAGTTCCGCACCGACATCACCGTGGTCACCGTCGTGGTGCTGCTCGCCGTCGTCCAGGCCCTGCAGTGGGCCGGCGACCGCTGGGCGCGCCGCCTCGCCCACGCCTGACCCCACGACCGAACCACTCCGGAAGACGAGGACACCCATGCGCTCGAAGCTCACCCTGACCGCCGCCGCGTTCACCACCGCGCTGACCCTGTCCGCCTGCGGGGGCGGCGACGCCGAGCTCTCCGGCGCCGACGAGCCCTTGCAGGTGGGCGCCTCGCCGGTGCCGCACGGGGAGATCCTGCGGTACATCGACGAGGAGCTGGCCGACGACGCCGGCCTGGACCTGGAGGTCGTCGAGTTCACCGACTACGTGCAGCCGAACACCGCGCTGGCCGACGGGTCGATCGACGCCAACTACTTCCAGACGATCCCCTACCTGGAGGAGCAGGAGGCCAGCGCCGGGTACGACTTCACCCCGCTGGCGCCGGTGCACATCGAGCCGCTGGGCATCTACTCCGAGTCGCTGACCGACCTGGCCGCGCTGCCCGACGGCGCCACCGTGGCGATCCCCAACGACCCGACCAACGCCGGCCGCGCACTGCGGCTGCTGGCCGCCAACGACCTGATCACGCTGGCCGACACCGGGGACTCCGCGCCCACCGCGCTGGACGTCGAGGAGAACCCGAAGAACCTGCAGATCACCGAGATCGAGGCCGCGCAGCTGCCCCGCTCGCTCACCGACGTCGACGCCGCGGTGATCAACGGCAACTACGCCATCGACGCCGACCTGGTGCCGGCCGAGGACGCGCTGGCGCTGGAGGAGGCGGAGGGCAACCCCAACGCCAACCTGCTGGTCGTGCGCACCGGCGACGAGGACGACGAGCGGATCCAGCAGCTGGAGGAGCTGCTGCACTCCGACGAGGTGCGCACCTTCATCGAGGAGACCTACGAGGGCGCGGTCATCCCGGCGTTCTGAGCTCCCTCCTCGCCGAAGTGGCCACTTCGGCGAGGAGAGGGAGCTCATCCGTGGACGACGACGTCGTCCCCGGAGCGCACCGCCCGGCGGACCCGCAGCCGGGCCACCTGGCCGAACCAGCGCACCAGCGTCGTGTAGCCCGGCGTCGGCCCGTGCCAGCCGAGGAAACCGCGCGGTCCGGTGACCATCTCCCCGGTGGAGGTGTCGTAGCGGGCCTGGTGCCACGGGCAGACCAGGCAGCCCTCGGCGTCGACGGTGCCCTCGGCCAGGTCGGCGAGCTGGTGGCGGCAGCGCCGGGAGACGGCGGACAGCCGCCCGGCCGAGTTGGTCACCGCCCAGGAGCCGGCCGGGCGCACGGCACCGGGTGGCAGGTCGGCGGCGGGGACGCGGTGGTGGTCGGGCACGGGGCCTCCTGGCCTCGGTGGGTGCCCGGGCACCTACCCACGGCAGCGACACGGGAGTCCTCCGCCGGAGTGCCGGTGCACCGGGCCCGGGAGGTCGGGAAAGCGTCGGACCCCGGCGGGACGGTCGTCGCCTCGGCCGCCCGACCGAGCGCAGTCCTTCCCGAGGAGGAGACATGCCCACTCGCGACACCGCCTGGCCCCCCGGCACGCCCTGCTGGGTCGATCTCGGCACCCCCGACGTCGACGCCGCCCGGTCGTTCTACGCGGCGTTCCTGGACTGGACCCACCGCGACCCGGGCCCGGATTCCGGCGGCTACCTGATGTGCCTGAAGGACGGGCACGAGGCAGCCGGGCTCGGCCCGCAGCAGGACCCGGCCGACCCACCCCGCTGGACGACCTACTTCGCCACCGACGACGCCGACGCGACGGCGGCCCGGGTGACCGCGGCCGGCGGTGCGGTGCTCGCCCCACCGATGGACGTCGGCCCGGCCGGCCGGATGGCGATCGCCGCCGACCCGCAGGGCAACCCGTTCGGCCTCTGGCAGGCCGGCACCACCACCGGGGTGCAGGTGTTCAACGAGCCCGGCGCGGTCGTCTGGAACGAGGTCGCGGTCGACGACCCGGCCGCGGCGCGGGAGTTCTACGCCGCGGTGTTCGACTTCCGCTTCGACGAGATCCCCGATGCCGGCGGGTACTGCACCTTCGCGACCGGGGACCATCCGCTGGGCGGCCTCGGCGGCGTCACACCCGGCCTGCCCCGCGGCTGGCTGACGGCGTTCGCCGTGGCCTCGACCGACGACGCGGTCCGCGCGGTGCAGGCCGGTGGCGGCACGGTGCTGATGCCCGCCGAGGACACCCCCTACGGCCGGGTCGCCGTGGTCGCCGACCCGCAGGGCGCCCCGTTCACGGTGATGCAGGAGCTCGCCGGCTGACCGGGCAGCACGCGGCCGGGCCGTCCCGGCGTCCCGGCCGGAGCGGGCTTGGAGCGCGGCACAGCGTGATCGGCGACGATGGGTGCATGCGCCTCCCCGTGCGATCCCTGACCGTCGGCGTCCTCGGTGCGGCCGGTGTGCTGCTCGGCGCCGGCCCGGCCCTGGCCGTGCCCCCGTTCGCGCCCACCGAGCAGCTGGTCGACCAGGCCGACGTGCTGAGCAGCGCGGAGGAGGCGGAGGTCGAGTCCGCGCTGCAGGAGCTGCAGACCGAGGACGGCACCCAGCTGTACGTCGTCTACGTCGAGTCCTTCGACGGGCTGAGCCAGGGCGCCTGGGCCGAGCAGGCCTTCGACCTGGCGGGGCTGGGCACGAACGAGGCCCTGTTCGCGGTGGCCACGGAGGACCAGTTCACCAGCTTCGAGGTTGGGCCCAACAGCCCGGTGACCGAGGCCGAGTTCGCCTCGCTGGTCACCACCGACGTCGAACCAGAGCTGGGCAGCGGTGACTGGGCCGGGGCCGCGGTCACGCTGGCCGAGGGGATCCGCACCGGCGGTGGATCGGCCGGCTCCACCGATGGCGGGGGAGCGGGGGCGCTGGGCGTGCTCGCCGCGATCGCCCTCGTCGGCGGTGGCGGGTACGCGCTGGTGCGCAGCCGGCGCCGCAAGAAGCAGCAGGCGGCCCAGGAGCGGGCGGCCCGGGAGCGCGCCGCCGCCGAGGCGGCCGCCCGCGACCCGCACCACGGCACCCCGACCGAGCAGCTGATGTTCCGCGCCAGCGAGGAGCTGCTGGCGCTCGACGAGGCGGTCAAGACCTCCGAGCTCGACCTCGCCTACGCCCGGTCGCAGTACGGCGAGCAGCCGGTCGCCGGGTTCCAGGAGGCGCTGGACGCCTCCAAGGCCGAGCTGTCGCACGCGTTCACGATCCGCCAGGAGCTCGACGACGACATCCCCGAGGACGAGCCCACCCAGCGCCGCATGCTCACCGAGCTGCTGCAGCTCACCGCGGCATCGTCCGCCCGGCTGGACGCCCAGTCGGAGGCCTACGCCCGGCTGCGTCACCTCGAGGAGTCCGCACCCGAGGCACTGGCCGCGCTCGTCCCGATGGTCGACACGGTGCGCGCCCGGCTGCCCGAGGCCGAGCGCACGCTCCAGCAGCTGCAGCAGCGCTACGCCCGCAGCGCCTGGTCGCCGGTCGCCGACAACGTGACCGAGGCGCAGGCGCGGACCGAGCTCGCCGAGCAGGCGCTGGCGCACGGCCGGGCCGAGCTCGAGGAGGGCCGCTCGGCGGCCGCCGTGCCGGCGGTCCGCACCGCCGAGGACGCGCTGGCGCAGGCCCGCACCCTGCTGGACTCGGTCGGCCGGGTGGCCGGCGAGCTGGCCTCGGCGGGGGACCGGTTCACCGCGGTGCGGGCGGAGACCGAGAAGGACATCGCGGAGGCCCAGGCGCTGCTCGGCCGCGGGGTGGACACCCCCGGTCTGCGCGAGCAGCTGGCCCGCGCGGAGAGCGCGCTCGCCGCCGCCACCGCCCAGTGGCAGCCGCGCGACGGCGCGCTGCCCGACCCGCTGGCGGTCGTGCGGCAGCTCGACGAGGCCGACCTGGCGCTGGAGGCCGCGCTCGAGCCGGCGCGGGACCTCCGCCAGCAGCAGCAGCGCGCGGCCGCGCACCTGCAGCAGGCGGTGCGGGCGGCGGACACCTCGATCGCGGTGGCGCAGGACTTCATCGCCACCCGCCGCGGCGCCGTCGGCAGCGTGGCCCGCACCCGGCTCGCCGAAGCCGACCGGAGCCTGGACGACGCCTCGCGCACGGCCGCGGACGACCCGGTCGCGGCGCTGCGGTCGGCGCAGCGGGCCGACGCACTCGCCCGGCAGGCGCTGGCCCAGGCTCAGCAGGACGTACAGGACTACATGTCCGGCGGGTACGGCGGCGGCTACCGCCGCGGCGGCGGCGGGCTCGGCGGCGGGTTCGCCGGGGGCATGGCCGGCGGGATGCTCGGTGGCCTCCTGCTCGGCGGCCTCGGCGGCGGTTACGGCGGCGGCTTCGGCGGCGGGGGTGGCGGTGGCGGCTTCAGCGGGGGCGGCAGCTTCGGTGGTGGCGGGGGCTTCAGCGGGGGCGGCAGCTTCTGAGCGCCCCGGGCCGGCAGCGGCCGGCCTTGCCAGACGGTGGACGTGACGTGCCCCTCAGATGAACGGCCGCGGGGTCACAACACCATCACAGGTCGGCACCCGCCGTCCCGTCTGGTGGGAAAGGTGTGTTAGTCATGCATTCCCATGACCACAGGCGGCCGGGGCGGGCGCCTGTGCGCCCACCGGGCCGCCTGGACGAAGAACGAGGTGGCGGATGAACTCCGTGTCCAGGAGCGGCCGGCGTGCGCTGGTCGCGACGGCGGGCATCACGGCGACGGCGCTCGCGCTGGCGGCGTGCGGTGGCGGCAGCGACGACGGCGGCTCCGGTGGGAGCGGTGGCGGCGAGTCGCTGATCATCGGGACCAGCGACAAGATCACCACGATCGACCCGGCCGGTTCGTACGACAACGGCTCCTTCGCCGTGATGAACCAGGTCTACCCGTTCCTGATGAACACCCCGCTGGGCAGCCCGGACGTCGAGCCGGACATCGCCGAGTCGGCGGAGTTCACCTCGCCGACGCAGTACACGGTCACCCTCAAGCCGGGGCTCACCTTCGCCAACGGCAACGAGCTGACCTCCTCCGACGTCAAGTTCTCCTTCGACCGCATGGTCGCGATCAACGACGAGAGCGGCCCGGCGTCGCTGCTGTACAACCTCGACAGCGTCGAGACCCCGGACGAGCAGACCGTCGTGTTCAACCTCAAGACGGGCAACGACCAGGTCTTCCCGCAGATCCTGTCCAGCCCCGCGGGCCCGATCGTCGACGAGGACGTCTTCGCCGCCGACGCGCTCACCCCGGACCAGGAGATCGTCGACGGCCAGGCCTTCGCCGGCCCCTACACGATCACCGACTACGACCAGAACAACCTGGTCTCCTACGAGGCGTTCGACGGCTACGAGGGCCTGCTCGGGGCCCCGAAGACCGACGAGGTCAGCGTCCGCTACTACGCCGACGCCTCGAACCTGAAGCTGGACGTGCAGGAGGGCAACATCGACGTTGCCTTCCGCAGCCTGAGCGCGACCGACGTCGAGGACCTGCGCGGCAACGACGAGGTCCAGGTCGTCGACGGCCCCGGCGGCGAGATCCGCTACATCGTCTTCAACTTCAACACCCAGCCCTACGGCGCGACCACGCCGGAGGCCGACCCGGCCAAGGCGCTGGCCGTGCGCCAGGCGGTGGCCGGGCTGATCGACCGCGAGGAGCTGGCCGAGCAGGTCTACAAGGGCACCTTCACCCCGCTGTACTCCTACGTGCCCGAGGGCCTGACCGGTGCCGTCGAGCCGCTGCGGGAGAAGTACGGCGACGGCGAGGGCGGCCCGGACGCCGAGGCCGCCGCGCAGCTGCTGCAGGCCGCCGGGGTGCAGACCCCGGTGCAGCTGAACCTGCAGTACTCCAACGACCACTACGGCCCGTCCTCGGGTGACGAGTACGCCCTGATCAAGGACCAGCTGGAGTCCTCCGGGCTGTTCACCGTCGACCTGCAGACCACCGAGTGGACGCAGTACTCCGAGCAGCGCACCGCCGACGTCTACCCGGCCTACCAGCTCGGCTGGTTCCCGGACTACTCCGACGCCGACAACTACCTGACGCCGTTCTTCCTCACGGAGAACTTCCTGGGCAACCACTACGAGAACCAGCAGGTCAACGACCTGATCCTGCAGCAGGCGACGACGGCCGACCCGGCCGAGCGGCAGGCGCTGATCGAGCAGATCCAGCAGCTGGTGGCCGACGACCTGTCGACCGTCCCGTACCTGCAGGGCGCCCAGGTGGCCGTCACCGGCACCGACGTCGACGGCGCCCAGGACACCCTGGACCCGTCGTTCAAGTTCCGGTACGGCGCCCTCTCCAAGGGCTGATCCACCCTCCGCACCACCCCGGCCCGCCCTCCGACGGGTCGTCCTGATGGACTGGGAGCGATGACCACGACCTCCGAGCTGGCCGGGAAAGCCACCGAGCCGGCCGCACCACCCGCGAGCCGCCGACGGCGCACCGGCGGCGGACTGGGGAGCTACCTCCTCGTCCGCTTCCTGCTGATCTTCCCGACGATCTTCATCCTGGTCACCACCGTCTTCTTCCTGATGCGCGCCACCGGTGACCCGATCACCGCCGCGCTCGGCGGCCGGCTGCCGGCCGACCAGCTGCAGGAGCGGATCAGGGAGGCCGGCTACGACCGGCCGCTGTTCACCCAGTACCTGGAGTACCTCGGCAACGTCTTCACCGGGGACTTCGGCACCACGCTCAGCGACCGGCGCCCGGTCACCGAGGTGCTCACCACGTTCGGTGCCGCCACCCTCGAGCTGACCTTCTACGCCCTGCTGGTCGCCTTCGTCGTCGGCATCCCGCTGGGGCAGCTCGCCGCCTACATGCGGGACCGGGGGCCCGACGCGATGCTGCGGGTCTTCGCGATCCTCTGCTACGCCACCCCGGTCTTCTTCGCCGGCCTGCTGCTCAAGCTCGTGTTCGCCGTCCAGCTGGACTGGCTCCCGGTCGCCGGGCGGGCCTCCACCCGGACCGAGATCGAGCTGCAGCGCCTGGACGGGCAGACCGGCATCTACCTGATCGACGCGATCCGCACCGGCGACCCCGACGTGCTCGTCGACGTGCTGCAGCACGCCGTCCTGCCCGCGGTCGCCCTGGGCCTGCTCACCGCCGGGGTCTTCCTCCGGCTGGTGCGCACCAACGTCATCGGCACGCTGGGCAGCGGCTACGTCGAGGCCGCCCGCTCGCGCGGGGTCGGGGAGTACCGGCTGCTGCGCAAGCACGCATACCGCCCCGCGCTGATCCCGATCATCACCGTCATCGGCATGCAGATCGCCATGCTGATGGCCGGCGCGGTGCTCACCGAGACCACCTTCGAGTGGAAGGGCCTGGGCTTCCAGCTCGCCCAGTACCTGCAGGCCCGCGACTTCGTCGCGGTCCAGGGGATCGTCGCGCTGCTGGCGGTCATCGTCGCGGTCACCAACTTCGTCGTCGACGTGATCGCCGCGCTCATCGACCCCCGGGTGAGGTACTGAGATGGCCACCGCCACAGACGCCGCCACCGCGTCCACCGGCCGCCGCCGCACCTGGCGGCAGCTGCCCGTCGTCCACCAGCTGCGGCAGAGCGTCGGCCTGCAGCGCGGCATGCTCGTCGCCGGGCTGGTACTCGCCGCCGTCTTCGTGCTCACCGCGGTGTTCGCCCCGCTGCTGGCGCCCTACGAGTACAGCCAGCTGCGCGACGCGCAGGGCTCCTTCGGCGCGCAGCAGCCGCCGTCGGCCGACCACTGGCTCGGCACGACCGTCGGCGGCTACGACGTGCTGTCCCGGGTGATCTGGGGCTCCCGGACGGCGCTGTACGTGATCATCGTCGCGATCGCCCTGTCGCTGGTCCTCGGCGTGCTGCTCGGCCTGGTCTCCGGCTACTTCGGCGGCTGGCTGGACCGGGTGCTCGTGGTCGTCGCCGACGCCATCTACGCCTTCCCCCCGCTGCTGCTGGCGATCATCGTGGCGATCGTGATCAGCGGTGGGCAGTCGAGCATGTGGGGCGGCATCTGGGCGGCCGCCATCTCGATCACCGTGGTCTTCATCCCGCAGTACTTCCGGGTGGTCCGCGCGGAGACGGTGCGGATCAAGTCCGAGGCGTTCGTCGAGTCCGCCCGGGTGATCGGCGCCAGCAACCGGCGGATCATGCTGCGGCACGTGCTGCGCAACGCCACCCGCACGCTGCCGCTGATCCTCACGCTCAACGCCTCCGAGGCGATCCTCACCCTCGCCGGGCTGGGCTTCCTCGGCTTCGGCATCGAGCCGACCGAGGCCGCCGAGTGGGGCTTCGACCTCAACCGGGCGCTCTCGGACGTCACCAGCGGCATCTGGTGGACCGCGCTGTTCCCGGGCCTGGCGATCGTGCTGGTGGTGCTCGGGCTCACGCTGGTCGGGGAGAGCCTCAACGACCTCGCCGACCCGCGGCTGCGCACCCGCCGCCGGGCCGCCCAGCAGCAGCCCGAGGGTGCGGCCGAGGTGTCCGCGGTACCCGGCGGTGCGCTGAGCGCCGGGCCGGGCGGGGTCGATGGGCTCGAGAACCAGGGACGGGGAGACCGGAGATGACCACCGCCAACACGGCCGGCACCGACGCGACCGGCACCAACGCGACCGGGCCGGGCAGCGGTGACGTCGTGGAGATCCGCGACCTCGCGGTCTCCTTCGCCACCGACGCCGGCACCGTGGCCGCCGTCCGCGACGTGAGCCTGACGGTCGCCGCCGGTGAGGTGCTGGCGATCGTCGGGGAGAGCGGCAGCGGCAAGACGGTCACCGCGCGCACCATCCTCGGCCTGCTGCCGGAGACGGCCACCGCGCGCGGCGCGGTCGTGCTGCGCAGCCGGGACGGCGGCAGCTCGCACGACGTCGTCACGCTGCGGGGCAGCCAGCTGCGCCAGGTGCGCGGGCAGGACGCCGCGATGGTGTTCCAGGAGCCCTCGACGGCGCTGAACCCGGTCTACCCGGTGGGCTGGCAGATCACCGAGGGGCTGCGCGCGCACGGCAAGCTCGGCAAGGCCGAGGCCCGGGCCAAGGCGATCGACGTGCTGCGCCGGGTGGGCATCCCCGACCCGGAGACCCGGATCGACCACTACCCGCACCAGTTCTCCGGCGGGCAGAAGCAGCGCATCGTCATCGCCCAGGCGCTGGTGCTCGACCCCGGCGTGATCGTCGCCGACGAGCCGACCACCGCCCTGGACGTCACCGTGCAGGCGGAGATCCTCGACCTGCTGCGCCGCTGCCGCGACGACTTCGGCGCAGCGATCGTGCTGATCACGCACAACATGGGCGTGGTCGCCGACCTCGCCGACCGGGTGGCGGTGATGTACCGCGGGGAGCTGGTCGAGCAGGCCGACGTCCGCACGCTGTTCGCGTCGCCGAAGGAGCCCTACACCCAGCAGCTGCTGGCTGCCGTCCCGCGGCTGGGCGGCGGGTCGGTGAACGCCCGGGCGCGGGCCGAGCAGCGCGCGCCGGGCTGGGCCGGGACCACCCCGGTGGTCTCGGCGCGGGACCTGCGGATCGTCTACCCCGGCCGGCTGCGCAAGCCCGACTTCACCGCCGTCGACGGCGTCAGCTTCGACATCCGGCCCGGCGAGGTGCTCGGGCTGGTGGGGGAGAGCGGCAGCGGCAAGACCACGATCGGCCGCGCGATCGCCGGGCTCACCAAGGTCAGCGGCGGGTCGCTGCAGGTGCTGGGCACGGAGATGAACGGGATGCGGGAGCGCACCTTCCGCCCGGTGCGCGAGCGGATCGGCTTCGTCTTCCAGGACCCGGCGACCAGCTTCAACCCGTTGCTCACCATCGCCGACGCGGTGGCCGAGCCGCTGGTGGTGCACAAGCGGGCGAAGGACCCCCGTGCCGCCCGCCGGCGGGTCGACGAGCTGCTCGAGGCGGTGCAGCTGCCCAGGGCCTTCGGCGACCGGTACCCGCACGAGCTCTCCGGTGGGCAGCGGCAGCGGGCCAGCCTGGCCCGTGCGCTGGCACTGGACCCCGAACTGCTGGTGGCCGACGAGCCGACCTCGGCCCTGGACGTCTCGGTGCAGGCCCGGGTGCTGGAGCTCTTCGCCGAGCTGCAGCGGGAGCTCGGGTTCGCCGCGCTGTTCATCAGCCACGACCTGGCCGTCGTCGACCTGCTGGCCGACCGGATCGCGGTGCTGCTCCGCGGTCGGCTGGTCGAGGAGGGCACCGGTGCCGAGGTGCTCGGCGCGCCGGAGCACGCCTACACCCGGCGGCTGCTGGCCTCGCTGCCGGTGCCCGACCCCGACCAGCAGGCCGCCCGCCGGGCCGAGTGGGAGCGGCTGCGCGCCGACGAGTGACCCGCGCGCGCCCGGGTCACCGGGAGCCGGACCCGTCCTCAGGCTCCCGGTCGCTCACCCCGAGCTCGTCGGTGTGGGTGCGCCGGGTCAGCGGGGCCGCGGTCAGCCGCGCCGCCTGGCCGACCTCGAAACCGGCGATCGGCACGGTGAACAGCTGCAGCGCGGCGGCGACGAGCAGGGTCACGGTGGCGCCGGTGTCGGACACCTGCAACGCGACGCCGAGCAGCACGCAGACCAGCCCGAGGCTGGCGGCCTTGGCCACGGCGTTGGTCCGGTTGTAGACGTCGGGGAGCCGGAGCAGGCCGACGGCGGCCACCCCGACCAGCGCCACCCCCAGCAGCAGGACGACGTCGCCCAGCGCGCTCACCGGGACCGCCTCGCGACCAGCCGGGCCAGCGCCACCGTGGCCAGGAAGCCGACCAGGGTGCCCACCAGCACCAGGTCGAGCAGCGCCGGCGCCTGCATCCGCACGGACAGGACGGCGACCGCGCACAGCGTCACCACGAACCCGAAGTCGACCCCGAGCACCCGGTCGGCATCGGTCGGCCCGAAGACGATGCGCGCCACGGCCGCCAGCAGTGACAGCGCGAGCACGACGAGCGCCGCGTCGAGGACCATCAGCCTTCCTCCCTCTCCGGTGCGGCCGGCTTCCCGGCGGCCCGCCCGGTGGACCGGCCGGAGGGTTCCCCGCTGCGCCGCCAGGCGGCCAGCATCCGGTCCTCCAGCCGGTACAGCTCGTCCCGGGTCTCCGCCACGTCGCTGACGTGCATGACGTGCGCGGCGACGTCGACGGTGCCGCCCTCCGCCCGCCGGTCGTGCGAGGCGATCACCATCGTGCCGGGGGTGAGCCCGATCAGGGCGATGAAGGAGGCCACCTCCAGGTCGGTGCGGCCGCCCAGCTCGAGCCGGATGACCGCCGGGGTGACCCCGATGCCGGGGGTGACGATCTCCCGGGCCACCTCGAAGTTGGCCAGCAGGAACCGCCCGGCGTAGCTCACCGCGAAGGAGACCAGCCGGCCGGCGTGCCGCAGCGTGCGCCCGACCGCGCTCACCGGGTCGTCACCGCGGTCACCCAGTCGCCCGGGTCGACCAGGCCGGCGGCCGCCGCGCCGGCCGCCTGCAGCAGCGGCTCGGCCCAGACCCCCAGCACCAGCGCGGTGCCGGCCAGCAGCAGCGGCGGGCCGACCAGCGCCGCCCGCACCCCGCGCCCGGCCCGGGGCCGGGTGGCCGTGCTCCCGGTGCCGCCGGCGCCGGGCCCCGCCGGGGCGGCCCGCCCGGCCTCGTCGGCCTGCCCCGCCTCGTCGACGCGCTCGGGGAGACCGTCGTCCGGCGGGACCCAGAACACCCGGTTCCACACCTTCAGCATCGACACCAGGGTGATCAGGCTGACCGCGAGCAGCGCCGCGGTCACCCACCAGGCGCCGGCGGCCACCGTGGCCGACGCCAGCTGCAGCTTGCCGACGAAACCGGAGGTGGGCGGGATGCCGACCAGCGCCAGCGCGCAGCCCCCGAAGGCCACCGCGAGCACCCGCTCGCGGCGCGCCAGCCCGCCGAGGCGGTCGAGGGTGTCGGTGCCGTACCGGGTGCGGAGCGCGCCGCCGACCATGAACAGACCCGCCTTCACCAGCACGTACTGGACCAGGAAGAACAGCGCCGCGGTGAACCCGGCCAGCGTGGCGAGCCCGAGGCCGACCAGCACGTACCCGATCTGGCTGACCATGTGCGACAGCAGCACCCGCCGGATGCTGCTCTCCCCGACCGCGGCCAGCACCCCGACCACCATGGTCAGCACGGCCGCGGTCAGCAGCAGCCAGCGCAGGTCCGGGTCGCGGTCGAACAGCACCGCGTACAGCCGGAACAGGACGTACAACCCGACCTTGGTGAGCAGTCCGGAGAACAGCGTGGTCACCGCCGGCCCGGCCACCGCGTAGGAGCCGGGCAGCCAGCTGTGGAACGGCACGACGGCCGACTTCACCGCCATCGCCAGCATCGCCACCCCGGCGGCGAGCGCGGCCGGGGTGCCGGCCGCGGCCACCCCGGCGAGCTCGCCCAGCTGCACGGTGCCGGTCACGCCGTAGAGCAGGCCGATGCCGGCCAGGAACATCGTCGAGGCGAGCAGGTTCACGGTGACGTAGAGCCGGCTGCCCGCCACCCGCTGCCGCTCCCGGCCCAGCGCGAGCAGCACGTAGCTGGGCACGAGCATGACCTCGACGAAGACGAAGAGGTTGAACAGGTCCGCGGTCAGCAGCGCACCGGAGACGCCGGCGGACATGACCAGCACCAGCGGCACCGTCAACGGGGCGTCGTCCTCCCCGGTGCCGATCGCGTAGACCAGGCTCAGCAGCACGACGACCGAGGTCAGCAGCAGCATCAGGGCGCTCAGCGCGTCGGCGGCGAAGGTGATCGCGACGACCGTCGGCCACCCGGCGACCCGCAGCACCGGGATCTCGCCGCCCATCGCGCCGGCCAGCAGCACCACGGCGATCACGACCACCGCCGCGCTGACGGCGATCCCCACCGCGCGGTCGACCGGGGAGGAGCCGGGCCGCCGTCGGCCGAGCAGGAGCAGCGCCCCGGCGGCCAGCAGCGGGGCGAGCACCGGGGCGGCGAGCAGCGCGCTCACCGCGGGCCGGCCGCATCGTCGCCGGCGACGTCCGGGGCCGGTGGGGTGACCGGGTCGGGGACGGCGTCGACGGGGACCCCGGCCGAGGCGGTGCCCGGGTCGTCGACCGTCCCGTCGTCGTCCTCGGGGTCGACCCGGCCGGCCCGCGCCAGGCCGAGCAGGTAGACGGTGATCGCGAACGTGATCACGATCGCGGTCAGCACGAAGGCCTGCGGCAGCGGGTCGGCCGCCGGCTCGTCCCCGTTCTGCCCGGGGAGCGGCAGCCCCCGCCGGTGTGATCCGCCGGCGGCCAGCACCAGCAGGTTGACCGCGTGCCCGAGGAGGACGAACCCGACCACCACGCGCAGCATGGTGCGCTGCAGCACCAGGTACACGCCGGCGGCCAGCAGGAGCCCGACGGCCAGCGCGGCGGTCACCGCGAGCTCCCCACGGCCGCGAGGCCGTCGTCGGCCGGGTGTTCGGCGCCCCTCGCCGGGGTGCGGCCGCGGTCGTCCCCGGCGGCCCGGTCGGCGAGGGTGTCCGTCGTCGCGGCGACCAGCCCGAGCACCAGCAGGGAGACGCCGAGGTCGAACAGCAGCGACGAGCCGGCGCCCAGGGCGGACAGCCCCGGCACGTCGAAGGGCTGCAGCGGCGGGTTGCCGGACAGCAGTGGCACCGTGGCGACCCCGATGAGGACCACCATGCCGGCGCCGGTCAGCGGCCGGCCCCGCAGTGCCCGGCTCAGGCGGGGGTAGGGGCCGAGCACCAGACGCTGCAGGACCACGGCGATCCCGGCCACCAGCGCGGCGATGAACCCGCCGCCCGGGGCGTCGTGCCCGCGCCAGAGCAGGAACGCCGACAGGACCAGCATGCCGGGGACCAGCACCCGGGTGCTCACCCGCAGCACGACGTCCTCGGTGGGGGTGCCGGTGCCGGCGATCGAGTCCCGGGCGCCGGTGGCCGGCGGGCGAGCGGTGCCGGCGCGGGCGCGCAGGACCAGCAGGCCGACCGCGGCGACGCCGACCACCACCGACTCCAGCAAGGTGTCCAGGCCACGGAAGTCGACCAGCACGGTGTTGACCACGTTGCCCCCGCCGGTGAGGTCGTCCGCCCGCTCCAGGTAGAAGTCGCCGGCCGGGGAGAGCTCGCGGCGGCCGGTGAACGCCGCCGTCGCCCCGGCTCCCGCCAGCCCGACCGCCCCCGCCAGGGCAGCCGCCGGCCAGCGCCGGGCCCGGCTGCCGTGCGGCAGCCCGGTCGGGGTGCCGCGGAGCACGAGCACCAGCACCACGGCGGTGAGCACCTCGACCAGCAGCAGGGTGAGGGCCACGTCGACCGCGCCGGCGAGCACCAGCCACACGGAGACGAGCAGGCCCACCACCCCGACCAGGGCGACGAGGACCAGCGCCGAGCCGGTCACCACCGCACCGGCCAGCGCGAGCGCCAGCAGCCCCAGCAACGGCCACTCGACCGGCTCCGAGCTCCCCGCCCGGGGCGGGAGGTCGCCGAGGGCGATGACGCCGACACCGGCCAGCACCGCCACCCCCAGCACGGGGCGGGCCAGGTGCGCGGCGAGCGCGGGCACCCGGTCGGGACGACCGAGCGCGGTGCCGGCGTGCAGCAGCCGGGTGTGGGCCCCCTCGAACAGCTCGCTGCTGTCCGGCAACCGCATGCGCTGCAGCACGCGGTCCACCGCGTCGCGCTGCCAGAACAGCAGCAGCCCGGCCGTGAGCGTGACCGCGGACATGCCCAGCTCCGGGGTGAACCCGTGCCACAGGTAGACCTCCGGCGGGTCCGCGCCGGGCAGCGCGGCGCCGGTCGCGGCCCCCACCAGCGGGTCCAGCCGCGAGACGGCCGGGCCGAGCAGCAGACCGGCGACGGAGGCGACCGCGGCCGGGGCGAGGAACGACGCCGCCGGCTCGTGCAGGTCCGGCGGTTCGGTGGCACCGCCACCGAACGCGCCGTACACGATGCGTGCGCTGTAGGCGACGGTGAACGCGGAGGCCAGCACCGCGGCCGACGCGGCGACCGGGCCGGCCCAGGGCGCCAGCTCGGTGTCGAGGAAGCCGGCGAACAGGTACTCCTTGCTGACGAACCCCAGCAGCGGTGGCACTCCGGCCAGGGACAGCGCCGCCAGGCCGGTGAAGGTCGCCGTCCAGGGCATCACCCGGCGCAGCCCGGACAGCTCCCGCACGTCGCGGCGGCCGGTCTCCTCGTCGATGATCCCCACCAGCATGAACAGCGTCGCCTTGAACAACGCGTGCGCCATGGTGTGCAGCAGCGCCGCGGCCAGCGCCTCGGAGGTGCCCACCCCGATCGCGGCCACCAGCAGGCCGAGCTGGCTGACCGTCGACTGGGCCAGCACGGCCTTGAGGTCGTGCTCGCGCAGCGCCATCACCGCCCCGGCCACGGCGGTGGTCAGCCCGACCACGATCAGGGTCGCCTGCCACGCGGGCTGGTCGGCGTACAGCGGGCTGAACCGGATCAGCAGGTAGATGCCCGCCTTGACCATCGTCGCCGCGTGCAGGTAGGCGCTCACCGGCGTCATCGCGACCATCGCGCCGGGCAGCCAGAAGTGCACCGGCAGCTGGGCGGACTTGGTGAAGGCGGCGACCGCCAGCAACGCCCCGACGGGCAGCGCCACCGGGGAGTCGAGCACCACGGCCGGGTCGGCGAGGACGGCGGACAGCCGGGTGGTGCCCGCGGTCACCGAGATCAGGACGACGGCGGCCAGCAGTGCCAGCCCGCCGGTCACGGTGACCAGCAGTGCCTGCCGGGCGGCGCGGGTCGCGGGGGTGCCCGCCGTGGAGATCAGGGCGAACGAGCAGAGGGTGGTCAGCTCCCAGCAGACGTAGAGCAGCACCAGGTCGTCGGCCAGCACCAGCCCGACCATCGCCGCGGCGAAGAAGGTGAGCAGCGGGTAGAGCGGTCCCCGGGCCTCCTCCTCGTCGATGTAGTGCGGGCAGTAGGCCAGCACCAGGGCACCGACGCCGAGGGCGATCAGGCAGAAGACCAGCGAGACGCCGTCCAGCCGCAGGGTGAGGGAGACGTCCAGGCTCGGCAGCCACTCCACCGACCGCTCGACCACCGAGCCGGCCAGCACCGCGGGGGTGTGGGTGAGCAGCAGCCCGCCCACCAGCAGGAACCCCGCCGCCAGGACGTACCCGGTGCTCGGCCCCAGCCGGCGGACCAGCAACGGGGCCAGCGCCGTGAGCGCCAGCAGCGCTCCGAGCGCGACGAGCAGGGTCACCGAGCGGCTCCAGGGGTCGGGGACGGGCCTGCCGACCAGACTTCCCGGCGCACCGGTGTCGAAACTAGGCGCTGCTGGGAGGACCTGCAGGTCGGCGTCGGTGCGCGGTGCCCGACCCGCGGACCTGCCTCAGCGTTCCCGGCCGCGGGCCTGCACCGGGGTCGGGGGCAGCGCTGGGGCGGCCAGCCGGTGGCCGGCGAACCCGGGGACGCGTCCCGGTGGTGCTCACGGCCGGCTTCCTACGCCGTCTCGCCGCGCACGTCACCGTGCGCCACGCGCTGGGCCGGGACGCTGCCCAGCCGGCCGGCGGAGAAGTCGGTGTAGGCGTCCAGCAGCTCCTGTCGGGTGTTCATGACGAACGGCCCGTACATGGCGATCGGCTCGCGGATCGGCAGCCCGCCGAGGACCACGACGTCCAGGTCCGGGGTGCGCGACTGCGCGTGCCGGTCGCCGGGCCGGGTGCCGTGCACGGTCACGGTGTCGCCGGGGCCCAGCACGGCGAGCTGGCCGGTGTGCACCGGGTGGCCGTCGATGCCGACCGCGCCGCTGCCGGAGAGCACGTAGACCAGGGCGTTGAAGTCCGGGCGCCAGGGCAGCTGCAGCGTGGCACCGGGGGAGACGGTGGCGTGCACCATCGCCATCGGGGTGTAGGTGCTGCCCGGGCCGGTGTGCCCGCCGACGTCGCCGGCGATCACCCGGAGCAGCGCGCCGCCGTCCGGGCTGGCCAGCAGCACCGACTCGTGCGCGCGCAGGTCCTGGTACCGCGGCTCCACCCACTTGCGGGCCCGGGGCAGGTTCACCCACAGCTGCAGGCCGTGGAACAGGCCGCCGCTGAGCACCAGCGCCTCCGGCGGCTTCTCGATGTGCAGCACCCCTGAGCCGGCGGTCATCCACTGGGTGTCGCCGTTGCTGATCGTGCCGCCGCCACCGTGGCTGTCGGCGTGCTCGAAGGTGCCGTCGAGCAGGTAGGTGACGGTCTCGAAGCCCCGGTGCGGGTGCCAGGCGGTGCCCTTCGGCTCGCCCGGGGCGTACTCGACCTCGCCCATCTGGTCCATGTGCAGGAACGGATCCAGGTCACGCAGGTCCACGCCGGCGAAGGCGCGGCGGACCGGGAACCCCTCGCCCTCGTAACCCTGCGGTGCGCTGGTGACCGAGCGGGTGCGCCGCTGGACGGTGCGCGGCGCGGGCAGCGGCACCCGGGGCAGGGCGGTGGTGTCCTCGACGGTGACGGCGGGCATGGTGGCCTCACTTCTGTTGAATGCTCAACCAGATGCCACTGTAAGTCGGCCGGAGCCGGACGTCTTCCCCGCGCGGGTCACCCGGCCTGGTGGTCCCGTCGCCAGCGGCGCTCCGCGGCCTCGGCGAGCAGCAGGAACGCCTGTGCCTCCGGGGAGTGGCCGGGCCGGTCGAAGTGCGGCGCCGCGCTGGCCCCGCCCACCCGGCCCAGCGGGTCGAGCCGGTCCACCGCCGCGGCCAGCAGCTCGCTGCCCAGGCCGGCGCAGTCGGCCGGGAGCCAGCCCTCGGCGGCTCCGGTGAGGGCCGCCCAGGCGAACATCGCCGCCACCGTCGGGTCCGGTCGGCTGGCCGGGTCGTCGAGCACGTCGCCGAGCAGTCCGTCGGGACGGCGGAGCGCGGCGGCCGCCGTCAGCAGACCGCGCACCTCCGCGGCCACCTCCACGCCGCGCCGCCCGGGCAGCCAGCGGACTGCGCGGGCCAGACCGGCCACCACCCAGCCGTTGCCGGTGCCCCAGGCGCGGGCGTCGGCCGGCCGGCCGGTGTCCTCGTCCCAGCGGGCCGCCCACAGCCCGGTGTCCGGGTCGCGCAGCCGGGCCCGGTGCCCGTCGAGCTGGTCGAGCGCGGCGACCGCGGCCCCGGTGGCGGCGAGGAACGGCACCACCATGTACACGGTGTCGGCCCACACCTGCCGGCCCTCGACCAGGTGGAACAACGTGCCGTCGTCGGCCCGGGGCGCCCCGCCGAGCAGCCAGCCGCGCTGCCGGGCGACGGCCGCGGCCAGGCCCTCGTCGCCGGTGCGGCCGGCCACCAGGTCGACGAACTCGGCCACCGCCCCGCCGTTCACCGAGCAGCGCGGGTCGAGCTCGGCCAGCCGCCCGTCGGGCAGCTGCCGGGCCACCGCGTCGTCGACCAGCACGCGCAGCGCGGCCGCCGTGCCCGACACCTCGAGCACGGCGGCCGTGAGCCCCTGGTCCCAGCTGTGCCGCTGGGTGACCAGGAGAGCCGACAGGACCTGCGTGCGGACCTCGTCGTCCAGCACGGTGCCTCCTCCAGTCTGCGGTCCGCTCCTCGGTCGCTGGCGCTCCCTGCGATGCTCCCGGCGTCAGCGGACGAGCAGTCTGCGGTCCGCTCCTCGGTCGCTGGCGCTCCCTGCGATGCTCCCGGCGTCAGCGGACGAGCAGTCTTCGGTCCGCTCCTCGGTCGCTGGCGCTCCCTGCGATGCTCCCGGCGTCAGCGGACGAGCTCTCAGAAGTCGATCTCGGTGCCGTCCTTGAAGATCCGGCCGGTCACCGTCGTCGGCTCGCGCAGCAGCGCCAGTGCGCCCTCCGCGCTCTCCTCCGGGGTGCCCGGGGCCTCCTGGCCGCCGAGGTCGGTGCGCACCCAGCCCGGGTCGAGGGCGTTGACCGCGACCTCGCCGGCGAGCTGGGCGGCCTGCATGAGCACCAGCCCGTTGAGCGCCCACTTGCTGACCCGGTAGCTGCCGATGCCGGCGTCCCGGATGAGCTCGGTGGTGCCCGCCCCGGAGCTGACGTGCACCACCCGCGGCTCCTCGGCCTTGCGCAGCGCGGGCAGCAGCGCCAGCACCAGGCGGTGCGGGACGACGCAGTTGACCAGCAGGCTCTCCTCGAGCGTGCCCGCCGGCTCGTCCTCGAACCGCGGCTCGCGGGCGAGCATCACCCCCGCGTTATTCAGCAGCACGTCCAGCGCGCCCCACCGTTCCCCGACCGCCTCGGCCAGCCGGTGCGGCGTGGCCTCGTCGGTGAGCTCGGCGACGACCGGGGTGAACGTGCCGCGGCCGTCGGCCAGCTCCCGGGTGAGCTCGGCGAGCCGCTGCTCGTCCCGGGCGGTGCCGATCACGTCGGCGCCGGCCGCGACCAGCTTCCGGGCGACGGCCGCGCCGACCCCGCGGGAGGCGCCGGTGAGCAGCACCCGGCGTCCCGCGAGGTCGGCGCTGGACCCGTCGGCCGTCACACGCCGTCCTTGGCGCTGCGGATGACGTCGGCGTAGGTGCGGGCGCTGTCCTTCGGCGTCCGGACCTGGGTCTCGTAGTCGACGTGCACGATGCCGAACCGCTGGTCGTAGCCGCGGGCCCACTCGTAGTTGTCCAGCAGCGACCAGGCGAAGTACCCGCGCACGTCGGCGCCGGCCTGCATCGCCTCGGTCATCGCGGACAGGTGCCGCAGCAGGTAGTCGACCCGCTCCGGGTCGTGCACCTGCCCGTCGGCGGACACCTGGTCCGGCCAGGCCGACCCGTTCTCGGTGATGAACATCGGCAGGCCCGGGGCGACCCCGCTGATCCAGGTCAGCAGCTCGGTGAACGCCTCCGGGTTGATGCCCCAGCCCATCGTGGTGGTCGGGCCCTCGGGCTCGAGGTCCGCCACCAGCTCGGCGCCGATGAACGCCGACTGCTTGCCGGTGGGCTCGCTGACCGCCCGCACGGTCGACTGGAAGTAGTAGTTCACGCCCAGCCAGTCGACGGGGGTGGAGATGATCTCCAGGTCGCCGTCCTCGACGGGCAGCGGGGCGCCGGCGGCGGCCAGGTCCGCGGCGACGTCGGCCGGGTACTCCCCGGTGACGACCGGCACGAGGAACATCCGGTTCTGCTGGCCGTCGAGGCGGCGGGCGGCGTCGAGGTCGGCGGCGGAGTCGGTGGCCGGCTTCATCGGGGTGAAGTTCAGCGTGATGCCCAGGTGGTCGGCGCCCTTGTCGCGCAGCGTCTGGATCGCCAGGCCGTGACCGAGCAGCAGGTGGTGCACCGCCCGGGAGGCCTCGACCGGGTCGGTGTGGCCCGGGGCGTGCTGGCCGGCCATGTACCCCAGCAGCGAGCTGCACATCGGCTCGTTCAGGGTCGACCAGTGCGGCACCCGGTCACCGAGGGCGTCGTAGAGCACCCCGGCGTACTCGGCGAAGCGGTAGGCTGTGTCGCGGTCGGTCCAGCCGCCCTTGTCCTGCAGCGCCTGGGGCAGGTCCCAGTGGTAGAGGGTCAGCCACGGGGCGATGCCGGCGTCGAGCAGCTCGTCGACCAGCCGGCGGTAGAAGTCCACCCCGCGCTGCTCGATGCGGCCGGTGCCCTCGGGCAGGATCCGCGACCAGGAGACGGAGAAGCGGTAGGCGTCCAGCCCCAGCTCCTTCATCAGCGCGACGTCGGCCGGGTAGCGCGCGTAGTGCTCGCAGGCGACGTCGCCGGTGTGGCCCAGGTGGGTCTTGCCGGGGGTGTGGCTGAAGGTGTCCCAGATCGACGGGCCGCGGCCGTCGACGTCGACGGCGCCCTCGATCTGGTAGGCGGCGGTGGCTGCGCCGAACGCGAACCCCGGGGGGAACAGGAGGCCGGCGGTCCGGTCCTCGCGGACGTCGGTGGAGGTCATGACGGGGTGTGCTCCTTGCTGGGGACGGGTGTGGCCGGCGCGCCCCGCCGCTGGGGCGCGCGAGTCGTGGAGAAGTGTGCGCGTCAATCGACGCGCAGGCCGCTCGTGGGGTCGAAGACGTGCAGCTGGCCGGGCAGCACGGAGACGTGCACCCGGTCGCCCGCGGCCGCGGTGGTGCGCGGCTCGGTGCGGATGATCACCTCGGCGCCGTCGTCGGCACTGCCGGTGAGGTGGGCGTAGAGGAACGCGTCGCTGCCCAGGTGCTCGACGAGGTCGACGTGGACCGGGACGCCGTTCCCGGCGGGGGCCAGCACGACGGCCTCCGGCCGGAAGCCGACGGTGACCTGGCCGTTGCCGGCCGCCGCCCGGGTCAGCTGCTCGCGGGGCACCGGCAGCACCGCGCCGCCCAGCTGCACGCCGCCGTCGACCGCCGGCCCGGTGGCGATGTTCATCGCCGGGGAGCCGATGAAGCCGGCGACGAAGACGTTGGCCGGCCGGTCGTAGAGGGAGCCGGGGGTGTCGCACTGCTGCAGGAGGCCGTCCTTGAGCACCGCGACGCGGTCGCCCATCGTCATCGCCTCGACCTGGTCGTGGGTGACGTAGACGGTGGTGGTGCCCAGCCGGCGCTGCAGGGCGGCGATCTGGGTGCGGGTCTGCACGCGCAGCTTGGCGTCGAGGTTGGACAGCGGCTCGTCCATCAGGAACACCTGCGGGTTGCGCACGATCGCCCGCCCCATCGCCACCCGCTGCCGCTGGCCGCCGGAGAGGGCCTTGGGCCGGCGGGACAGGTACGGCTCCAGGTCCAGGATCTTCGCCGCCTCCCGCACCCGGGTGGCGCGCTCGTCCTTGGAGATGCCGGCGAGCTTGAGCGCGAAGCCCATGTTCTCCTCCACCGTCATGTGCGGGTAGAGGGCGTAGCTCTGGAACACCATGGCGATGTCCCGCTCCTTGGGCGGCTGGTCGGTCACGTCCCGCTCGCCGATGACGATCGAGCCGGAGTCGACCTCCTCCAGCCCGGCCAGCATCCGCAGCGAGGTGGACTTGCCGCAGCCCGAGGGGCCGACCAGGACGAGGAACTCGCCGTCGGCGATCTCCAGGTCGAGTGCGTCGACCGCGGGCCGCTCGGCCTTGGGGTAGATCCGGGTGGCGTGGTCGAAGGTGACGGTGGCCATGTCAGGCGCCTTTCCGGCTGAGGGGGAGGGGGATCGGGGGGTGGGCGCCGGTCATCCCTTCACCGCGCCCTGCATGATCCCGCCGACGATCTGCTTGCCGAGGATCGCGAAGACGATGAGCACCGGCAGGGTGCCCAACAGGGTGCCGGCCATGATCACCGCGCGCTGCGGGACGTAGCCGGAGCCGAGCCCCGCCAGCGCGACCTGGACGGTCGGGTTGGCGGTGGTCAGCGCGATGAGCGGCCAGAAGAACTCGTTCCAGGCGGTCAGGAACGTGAGCATCGCCAGCACGGCCATCGCCGGGCGGGCCACCGGCAGCACGATCGAGCGGAAGATCCGGAAGGTCGACGCGCCGTCGACCCGGCCGGCCTCCAGCAGCTCGTTGGGCAGCGCGGAGATCAGGAACTGGCGCATGAAGAAGACGCCGAAGGCGCTGACCAGGGTGGGCAGGATGACCGCCTGCAGCTGGTTCACCCACTGCAGCTCGGCGATCATCATGAACAGCGGGATCACCGCGAGCTGGGTGGGCACCATCATCGTGCCGATCACCAGCGCCAGCAGCATTCCGCGGCCGCGGAACTGCAGCTTGGCGAAGGCGAACCCGGCCAGCGTGCAGAACAGCACGGTGCCCACGGTGATCGCGCTGGAGACGAGCACCGAGTTCAGGATGGCCAGCCCGATCGGGGCCTGGTCCAGCGCCAGCCGCATGTTGTCGAAGAAGCTGGCGTTGGGCAGGAACGGCGGCGGGGTCGCCGCGATCTCGGCGTTGGTGTGCGAACCGGCCACCACCGTCCAGTACAGCGGGAAGATCGACACCAGCGACACCAGGGTCAGCAGGGTGTAGGCGACCGGACCCGCCTTGGTGTTCTTGCCGCCGGCGCCCTTGCCCCGCCGGGTCGGCCGCGCGGTGGGGGGCGGGGGTGCCTGGGTGTTCTCCGTGCTCGGGAGGGCGATCGTCGCCATGCCCGCCTCCTACCGCTCGGCCCGGGCGCGGAGGCGGCCGATGACGGCGTTGACCCCCACGATCACCAGGATGATCAGGAACATCGCCCAGGCCGTGGTGGCCGCCTGCCCGATGTGGAAGTTGGTCCAGCCCTGCTGGTACATCAGCAGGCCCAGCGTCTGGTACTGACCTGCCGAGCCACCGCTGGTCGTGCCGTTGCCGGCGAACAGCAGCGGCTCACCGAACAGCTGCACGGCGCCGATGGTCGAGATGACGACGGTGAAGAGGATGGTGGGGCGCAGCGACGGGATCGTCACGTGCAGGAACTGCTTCCACTTGCTGGCGCCGTCGATCTCCGCGGCCTCGTAGAGCTCGCCGGGGATCGACTGCATCGCGGCCAGGTAGATCAGTGCGTTGTAGCCGGTCCAGCGCCAGGTCACGATCACGGCGATGGCGATCTGGCTGGTCCAGGTGCCGGCCTCCCAGTCGATCCGGGACAGGCCGACGGCCTCCAGTGCGGTGTTGATCAGGCCGTAGTCGCGGCCGAAGAGCTGGGCGAAGACCAGGGTCGCGGCGGCGATGCTGGTCGCGTAGGGCATCAGCATCACGGTGCGGAAGAAGGTCCGGCCGCGGAGCTTGTAGTTGAGCAGGTGCGCCAGGCCCAGGGCCATGCACAGCTGGGGGACCGTGGCGAGGATCCCGATGGTGAGCGTGTTGCGGGCGGCGTTCCAGAAGAACTCGCTCTGCAGCAGGTTGCGGTAGTTCTCCAGGCCGACGAACTCACCGCCGCTGATGTTGCTCAGGCTGGTCCGGTGCAGCGAGATCCAGGCGGTGTAGAGGAACGGGTACAGGCTGAAGGCCGCGAAGACCAGGAAGAACGGGGCGACGTAGGCGTAGCCCCAGCGGTTCTGGGTGAGGCGCCGCCGCCTGCGCGGGGCGGCCGGGGCGGCAGCGGGATCGGGTGGGGGTGCGGCGATGGCCGCCTCGCGGACGGTGCCACTCGCGATGGTCATACGAGGTCCTGACGGTCGGGTGCGCGGGTCGGGCGGGCGAGGGGTCCTTCGATCAGGGACCCGGCCGGGGCAGCCGGTCCCGCCGCCGGTGCGGTCGGCGGGAGCGGTGCAGGTGCCCGGGAGCGGGAGACGCTCCCGGGCACCGCGTCCGGTTCGGCGTGCCGAGCGGGGTGCTCAGCCGCCGATTGCCTGCTGGGCAGCCTCGAGAGCGTCCTGGAACGCGTCGTCGGGGCTGGTCCCGCGGGTGGCGATGTCCGTCAGGCCGGTGGTGAAGGCCTCCTGGATCTGGGTGTCGTACGGGCCGATCGGCGTCCGGCGGATGTTGGCCGCCGACTCACCGAAGATCGCGCCGGTCGGTGCGCCGCTGAAGTACTCGTTCACCGCGTCCTGGACGCCCGGGTCCTCGGCCGCCTGCGGGCTGGAGGGGAAGTGCGCCGCCTCGGTGAACATCTTCACCTGCTGCTCCGGCGCGGTCAGCCACTCGACCAGGTCCTTCGCGGCCTCGACGTTCGGGCCGTCGGCCGGGACGGCCAGGAACGAGCCGCCCCAGTTGCTGCCCGACTCGGCCGCGCCGGGCAGCGGGGCGATGTCCCACAGACCGGCGCCGGCGTCACCCATCTGGGAGTTGATGTAGCCGAGCATCCAGGCCGGGCAGGCGATGGTGGCGAAGGCGCCGTTGGCGAACGCGGCGTTCCACTCGTCACCGAACTGGCTGAGGTTGGCGGTCAGCCCCTCCTCGGCGGCCTGGCTGGCGTAGCCCCAGGCGGTCTCGACCCCGTCGCTCTCCGCCGGGATGGGGTTGCCCTCCTCGTCGTTGTAGGCGACGTCGCCCTGGTAGACCGAGGAGGAGAAGATGCTCGCCGGGCTGTCGACGAAGGCGGCGTTGGTCGTGGACTTGTACTGGCGCGCGGTGTCGAGGTAGTCGTCCCAGCTGGTCCACAGCTGCCCGACCTCCTCGCGCTCGGTGGGCAGGCCGGCCTGCTGGAACAGGTCCTTGCGGTAGCACATGGCCTGCGGGCCGGTGTCGGTGCCGAGGGCGATCGTGGCGCCGTCCTGGGTGGAGGCCTGGCCCCACTTCCAGTCGTAGAAGTTGCCCTCCAGCTCGTCGGCGTTCTCCTCCTGGCTCCAGTCGACGAACGAGTCGGCGTGGTTGCGCACGACGTCGGCGATGAAGCCGATCTCCAGGGCCTGGACGTCGTCGAGGCCGGAGTTGGCGGCCAGCCGGGTCTGCAGCGACTTGTAGTAGGCCGCGGACTGGGCGACGTTGTTCTGCTTGATGGTGACGTTCGGGTGCAGCGCCATGTACTCCTCGTAGAGACCGGCGTTGTCGAAGTCCATCGTGCCGAACGTGCCGACCGTCAGGGTGACGGGGGCGTCCGGGTCGTAGTCCTCGGCGCTGGCGCTCGAACCGCCGGAACCGCCGCAACCGGCGGTCAGCAGGGCTGCGGCCAGCGCCGCCCCGAACACCGCCTTGCCTCGCGTGGAACGGGACATCTGACCTCCTGGGGAGACCCCGGGGCGATGCTCCGATGCATGGCCGCTGCGGGGTGTGAGAACGCTCTCACGGCTGTGCGGCACAGAGTGGTGTGGGTCACCTTCCAGTGTCAAGTAACGGTTGGGACACGGTCTGAGGCTGTGCGGGAGCGCTCTCACGAGGCACCATGGACACCTCACCCCGAGCACTGGAGCCCGATGACCGACACCAGCACGCGTCCGGCGTCCCCGACGCTGGACGAGGTCGCCGTGCTCGCCGGCGTGTCGCGGGCCACCGTCTCCCGGGTCATCAACGACTCGCCGCGGGTGAGCCCGGAGGCCCGCGAGGCGGTGCGGTCGGCGGTCGCGCAGCTGCGCTACGTCCCCAACCGGATGGCGCGCAGCCTGGTCACCCGGCGCACCGACACCATCGCGCTGGTGCTCAACGAGCCCAACACCCAGGTGTTCAGCGACCCGTTCTTCGCCAGCATCGTGCGCGGGGTGTCGGCGACCCTGGCCGACACCGACCTCAACCTGGTGCTGCTCACCGCTCGCGACGAGCGCGAGCAGCAGAAGATCGGCCGCTACGCCCGCCAGGGCCACGTCGACGGCGTGATCCTGATGTCGGTGCACAGCGACGACCCGCTGCCGGGCATCCTCGAGGAGGCCGGCATCCCGCTGGTGCTCTGCGGCCGGCCCTTCGACGGCCGGGAGCTGGCCTACGTCGACGCCGACAACCAGGGCGGCGCCGAGCTGGCCACCCGGCACCTGATCAGCACCGGCCGGCGGCGCATCGGCACGGTCACCGGCCCGCTGGACATGATCGCCGGCGTCGACCGGCTGCACGGGTGGCGGTCGGCGCTGCAGGCCGCCGGCGTGGAGGCCGCGCCCCGGCTGGTGGCGGAGGGCGACTTCACCGAGGCCGGTGGCGCCCGGGCGATGGCCGAGCTGCTCGAGGACGCCCCCGACCTCGACGCGGTGTTCGTCGCCTCCGACCCGATGGCCGTCGGTGCGCTGCGGGCGCTGCGGGCGGCGGGCCGCCGGGTGCCCGAGGACGTCGCCGTCGTCGGCTTCGACGACGCCGCCGTCGCCGCGACCTGCGACCCGCCGCTGACCACGGTCGCCCAGCCGCTGGGCGACATGACCCCGCTGCTCACCGAACTGCTGCTGCGCCAGATCGAGGGCGAGGGCGAGCGCGCGGAGTCCCGGGTGCTGCCGACCCAGCTGGTCCGCCGGGCTTCCGCCTGAAGAAGGACCCCGCTGCTCCCCGCGCCTCGCGAGCTCGGCGCGGGCCCCTGCAGCGGGGCCGTTCCATCCGGTCGCCTGGCTCGCGGCGGGCCCCTGCGAGGGGGCCGTTCCAGCACGTCACCGGGGGCGTTCCCGCGCGTCACCGGTCGTCCGAAACGCGCGGGACACACGGCGTGTCTAGGTTCGTCGCATGGCGGACCTCTTCGACGGCTACCCCCTCGGGCAGCAGTGGGACGAGATGTTCGCGGCGCCGGCCCAGCCGAGGCCGCCGTACACCGGGCTCTTCAGCTCGCTGCAGCCGATGTCGGGCGAGGAGCTCGCCGCCCGCGCCGACGTCCTCTCCCAGACCTACCGCGACGCCGGGGTGACCTTCGCGCACGCCGGTGAGGAGCAGCCCTTCCCGCTGGACATCGTGCCGCGGGTGATCGGGGCGGCGGAGTGGTCGGTGATCGAGCGCGGGGTGACCCAGCGGGTGCACGCGCTCGAGGCGTTCCTGGCCGACGTCTACGGCGCCGGCCAGGTGTTCGCCGACGGGGTCGTGCCGCGCAGCGTCGTCACCACCAGCGCCCACTTCCACCGCGCCGCGCACGGCCTGGTGCCGCCCAACGGCGTCCGGGTGCACGTCAGCGGCATCGACCTGGTGCGCGACGAGGCCGGTGACTTCCGGGTGCTGGAGGACAACCTCCGCTCGCCGTCGGGGGTCAGCTACGTGATCACCAACCGGGCGGCGATGAGCCAGGTGCTGCCCGAGCTGTTCGCCGACCACCGGATCCTGCCGGTCGCGGACTACCCGGGCCGGCTGCTGGCCGCGCTCAAGGCCTCCGCCCCGCCGTCGGTCGCCGACCCCACCGTCGTGCTGCTGACCCCCGGCGTCTACAACTCCGCCTACTTCGAGCACGCCCTGCTGGCCCGGCAGATGGGCGTCGAGCTGGTCGAGGGCCGCGACCTGGTGTGCTCCGGCGGTCAGGTGAGCATGCGGACGACGGACGGGCAGCAGCGCGTCGACGTCATCTACCGGCGGATCGACGACGAGTTCCTCGACCCGGTGCACTTCCGCTCGGACTCGGTGATCGGCTGCGCCGGGGTGCTCAACGCCGCCCGGGCGGGGCGGGTCACCATCGCCAACGCGGTGGGCAACGGCGTCGCCGACGACAAGCTGCTCTACACCTGGGTGCCCGACCTGATCCGGTACTACCTGGCCGAGGAGCCGGTGCTGGCCAACGCCGAGACGCACCGGCTCGACGATCCCGACGTGGTCGAGTGGGTGCTGGCCAACGTCGACCAGCTGGTGCTCAAGCCGGTCGACGGCTCCGGTGGCAAGGGCATCGTCATCGGGCCCCGGGCCGACGAACGGACGCTGGCCGAGCTCGCGGTCAAGGTGCGCAGCAGCCCGCGGGACTGGATCGCGCAGAAGCCGATCGGGCTCTCGACGTCGCCCACGCTGATCGACGGCCGGATCGCCCCCCGCCACGTCGACCTGCGGCCCTTCGCGGTCAACGACGGCTCCGACGTCTGGGTACTGCCCGGCGGGCTGACCCGGGTGGCGCTGCCGGAGGGCGAGCTGGTGGTGAACTCCAGCCAGGGCGGCGGCTCCAAGGACACCTGGGTGATCACCCCGCCCCGGCCGGCGGCCGAGGCGGCGCCCGAGCACGACGTCACCCGGATCGAGTTCACCACCGCCGACCTGCCCGCCGACCCGCCCGCGCAGGACCCCGGCCCGCCCAACGACAACGCCCTGGCCCAGTCCCAGCAGCAGCAGCAAGGGACCAGCACCGAGGTGGCCACTTCGGCGAACTCGGGGCGCTCGGAGGGGAGGCCGGGGCGCCGAAGTGACCACCTCGGCGCGGTGGGGAGCGCGGGATGCTGAGCCGGATCGCGGAGTCGCTGTTCTGGATCGGCCGGTACGTGGAGCGCGCCGACGACACCGCCCGGATCCTCGACGTGCACACCCAGCGGCTGGTCGAGGACCCGTGGATCGACGAGCGCCGGGCCTGCGCCAACCTGCTCGCGCTGATGGGCGCGCCCTGCGCGGAGTCCGAGGCCGACACCGAGCGGGTGCTGGCGACGCTCGCCTTCGACCGGGCCAGCCCGAGCTCGATCGTCGGCGCGCTCTCGGCGGCCCGGGAGAACGCCCGCGGTGCCCGCGAGGTGCTGTCGGCGGAGATCTGGGAGTCGCTCAACGTCACGCACAACGCGCTGCCCCAGCAGCGCACGATGGCCCGCCGCTACGGGCCGCACTCGCTGTTCCGGTTCGTCCGCGAGCGCTCGGCGATGGTCTTCGGGCTGGCCGACGCCACGATGAGCCGCGACGAGAGCTGGCTGTTCCTGATCCTCGGCCGGTCGCTGGAACGCGTGGACATGACCGCCCGGATGCTCTCCACCCGCGTGCTGGCCGGTGACTCGGCGCCGTCCTGGACGCTGGTGCTGCGCTCCACCGGCGCCTACGAGCCCTACCTGCGCACCTACCGCGGCGCGGTGAACTCCAGCCGGGCCGCGGAGTTCCTGCTGCTGGACCGGTTGTTCCCCCGCTCGGTGTTCGCCGCGCTCGAGCAGGCCGAGGGCTGCCTCGCCGAGCTGGAGCGGGCCAACGTGCGGGAGGGGCACCGGATCGGCGTCGCCGGCGAGGCGCACCGGATCGTCGGCCGGGCGCGGACCATGCTGGAGTTCATGCAGACCGACGAGATCCTGGCGACCCTGCCGGCCCGCCTCGACGAGCTGCAGCGGATGAGCTCGACCGCCAGCGAGGCCGTCACCACGCGGTTCTTCACCGAACAGGCGCCCCAGGTGTGGGTGCCCGAAGGGGCGGTCTGAGTCCATGACCCAGTTCCAGACCCAGCACTCCCCGGTGCAGGCCGTGCCCACCCGGGTCGGTGCCGACCGGTGGCGGCTGCAGATCGTGCACCGCAGTGCCTTCCGCTACGCCGGCCCGGTCCGCTCCTCGTACAACGAGGCGCGAATGACCCCGGAGAACAGCACCCGGCAGACCACGCTCCGCTCCCGGGTGGAGATCGAGCCGGCCGCCACGGTGCTCGCCTACCGCGACTACTGGGGTGCGACCGTCACCGCCTTCGACCTGCACGGCCCGCACACCGAGCTGGTGGTCACCGCGACGTCGGTGGTCGAGGCCGGGCCGGAGCCGCACCTGCCCGACCCGGTCGGCTGGGCGGAGCTGGCGACGCCGGACGTGCTGGACCGCTTCGGCGAGATGCTGCGGCCGACGACGCTGACCGCGATGGACGCCCCGGTGGTCCGCGCGGTGCGCGCCGCGGTCGGTGACGCCGGGCCGCGCGAGGCCGGGCACGTGGTCTGCCGGTTCGTCCGGGAGCACATCGAGTACCTCTCCGGCGCGACCAACGTGAAGACCAACGCGATGCAGGCGTGGACCCACGGCAAGGGCGTCTGCCAGGACATCTCGCACGTGTCGATCGGCCTGCTGCGCGCGCTGGGGCTGCCGGCCCGCTACGTCTCCGGGTACCTGCACCCCACGCGCGACGCCGGCATCGGCCAGGCGGTCACCGGGGAGAGCCACGCCTGGGTCGAGTGGTGGGACGGCGGGTGGTCCGGCTACGACCCGACCAACTCGGTGGCGGTCGGGCCGCGGCACGTCACCCTGGGCCGGGGGCGCGACTACTCCGACGTGCCGCCGCTCAAGGGCATCTTCTCCGGCCCGGGCAGCGAGGGGCACAGCGTGACGGTGGAGGTCACCCGGCTGGCCTGAGCCGGACGGCGATGAGTTCCGCGGCCTGCGGTGGTCTGTCCTGGCACCGACGAGTCCGAGGAGAGTCCCGTGTCGCAACTGCTCAGGGTCCACAACGTCATGCTGTCCAGCGACGGGTTCGGCGCCGGGGAGGGGCAGAGCCTCGAGCGGCCGTTCGGCCACGCCGACCCGGCGGTGCTGGGTGCCTGGGCCTTCGCCACCGCGAGCTGGCCGAACCGCACCGAGCCCGGCGGCACCCGCGGCCTGGACGACCACTTCATGCGTGAGTTCACCCGCAACATCGGCGCCGAGATCATGGGCCGGAACAAGTTCGGGCCGCAGCGCGGACCGTGGACCGACCACGAGTGGCAGGGCTGGTGGGGCGACGAGCCGCCGTTCCACACGCCGGTGTTCGTGCTGACGCACCACCCGCGTCCCTCGTTCACCCTGTCGGACACCACGTTCCACTTCGTCGGCGGCGATCCGGCCACGGTCCTGGCGCAGGCAAAGGCGGCGGCCGGCGGCCGGGACGTCCGGCTCGGCGGCGGGGCGACCTCCATCCGGCAGTTCCTGGACGCCGACCTGGTCGACACCCTGCACGTCGCCGTCGCCCCGGTGGAGATCGGCGCGGGCTCCCGGTTGTGGACCTCACCCGACGAGCTGGGCGACCGGTTCCACCACGAGGTCGTGCCCAGCCCGAGCGGGGTGACCCACCACCTGTTCTGGCGGCGCTGACACCCGCTGCCGCGGGCAGCCGACGGCCGCCGGCGGTGGACCTGGGATGCTGGTCGGCGATGAGCGCACCCCTGAACCTGGTCAACCTCGAGCGGGTGTCGAAGGCCCACGGGACGACGGTGATCCTGGACGACGTCTCCCTCGGCGTCGCCGCCGGTGAACGGATCGGCGTGGTCGGGCGCAACGGGGGCGGCAAGTCCACCCTGCTCGGCGTCCTCACCGGCACCCAGGAGCCGGACTCGGGCCGGGTCACCCGCCGCGGCGACCTGGCGATGGGCGTGCTCGACCAGACCGGCACCCTGCCGCCGGGGACGACGGTGCGCGACGTCGTGCTGCCGCCCTCCCGGTTCGCCGCCGAGCACGAGTGGGCCGGTGACGCCGCCGTCCGCTCGGTGCTCACCGGGCTGGAGCTGGACCGGATGGGGCTGGACTCCCCGGTCGCCCCGATGTCCGGCGGTGAACGGCGCCGCGTCGCGCTGGCCGCCCAGCTGATCCGCCCGCTGGACCTGCTGGTGCTCGACGAGCCGACCAACCACCTCGACGTCGAGGGCGTCGCGTGGCTGGCCGAGTACGTGAAGGCCCGCACCGGCGGCCTCATCGTCGTCACCCACGACCGCTGGTTCCTCGACGAGGTCTCCACCACCACGTGGGAGGTCGCCGACGGCGCGGTGCACGCCTACGAGGGTGGCTACTCGGCCTACACGCTGGCCCGGGCCGAGCGGTCCCGGATCGCCAACGTGACCGAGGAGCGCCGGCTCAACCTGGTGCGCAAGGAGCTGGCCTGGCTGCGCCGTGGCCCGCCGGCCCGCACCAGCAAGCCGAAGTTCCGGATCGAGGCCGCCCAGGCGCTGATCGCCGACGAGCCGCCCGCGCGCGACACCATGGCGCTGGCCGGCTTCGCCGCGCGTCGGCTCGGCAAGACGGTCTACGACGTCGAGGACGTCACCTACACGGTGCGCGGCCGCGGCCCGGTGGACGACGACGCCGACCCGGCCGGTCCCGCGGACCCGGCGGCGCCCGCCGAGCGCACGCTGTTCCGCGACCTGACCTGGCACGTCGGCCCGGGCGACCGGATCGGCGTCGTCGGGGTGAACGGCGCGGGCAAGACCTCGCTGCTCAAGCTGCTGGTCGGCGAGGTGCAGCCGGACGCCGGCAAGGTCGTCGTCGGCCAGACGGTGGCTCAGGCGTACCTGTCCCAGCACGTCACCGAGCTCGACCCGCGGCAGCGGGTGCTCGAGGCGGTGCAGGACGTCGCCCGGATCGCGAAGATCGGCAACCAGGAGATCTCCGCCTCCACGCTCGCCGAGCGCTTCGGGTTCGCGGCGAACCGGCAGTGGACGCCGGTGGGCGACCTCTCCGGTGGCGAGCGGCGCCGGCTGCAGCTGCTCCGGCTGCTGATGGCCGAGCCGAACGTGCTGCTGCTCGACGAGCCGACCAACGACCTGGACATCGACACCCTGACCGCGCTGGAGGACCTGCTCGACAGCTTCCCCGGCACGGTGCTGGTGGTCAGCCACGACCGGTACTTCGTCGACCGGGTCTGCGACTCGGTGGTCGCGCTGATGGGCGACGGCTCGCTGGCCGCACTGCCCGGCGGGGTGGAGGAGTACCTGCGGCGGCGCGCTGCCGGGGAGGCCGCGCTGCCGGGGTCGGGTGCGGCGGCGCCGATCGGCAGCACCCCGGCGCCCGCGCACAGCGCCGCGGACGCCCGGACCGCCCGCAAGGAGGCGTCCCGCCTGGAGCGCCGGATGCTCAAGCTGGACGGCGACGAGAAGAAGCTGCACGAGCAGCTGGCCGCGGCCGCCACCGACTACGCGAAGGCCGCCGAGCTGGACGCGCAGCTGCGGGCGGTGCAGGCGGAGAAGGAGCAGGTCGAGACCGACTGGCTGGCCGCGGCGGAGATCGCCGAGGGCTGAGGAAGGACCCCGGTGCCCCCCACGGCTCGCAGGCTCGCCGCGGGGCCCTGCACCGGGGCCGACGAACGGGCATCGGGGTGGGGAACGCGGCCCGCGCCGGTGAAGATCGCCTCGAGTCGCCGGGAGCGGCGGTCGCCGGGAAGATGGGGCGCAACGATTCGATCGCGCCGAACAGCGGTGCGTGCACCCGCACGCCCGGCCGACGACGACCGGAAGGGACCCGTTGGGCCTGCTGCTGATCCTCCACCTCGCTGCCGCGGTGGTCGCGCCGCTGCTCGTGCGGTGGTGGGGGCGGCAGGCCTTCCTCGCCCTCGCCCTGGTCCCGGGCGTGGCCTTCGGCTGGGTGCTGACCCGGCTGGGGACCGTGATCGACGGGGACGAGATCCGCGAGACCGTCTCCTGGATCCCCGCGCTGGACCTGCAGATCGCGCTGCGGCTGGACGCCCTGTCGCTCACCTTCGCCGCCCTGGTCACCGGGGTCGGCGCGCTGGTGCTGGTGTACTGCGCGCGCTACTTCGAGCCCGACGAGGAGGGCGTGGGCCGGTTCGCCGGCGTGATGACCGCCTTCGCGGGCTCGATGCTGGGCCTGGTGCTGGCCGACGACGTGCTGGTGCTCTACGTCTTCTGGGAGCTCACCACCGTCTTCTCGTTCCTGCTGATCGGCGGCTCGGGGGGGAAGCTGGCCGGACGGCGGGCGGCCAGCCAGGCGCTGCTGCTCACCACCGCCGGGGGCCTGGCCATGCTGGTCGGGCTGCTGATGATCTCCTTCGCCAGCGGCAGCCGGCTGCTGTCGGAGATCGTCGCCGACCCGGGCAGCGGTCCGGTGCTGGTGGTCGGCACGGTGCTGGTCCTGGCCGGCGCGGTGACCAAGTCGGCGATGGTGCCCTTCCACTTCTGGCTGCCCGCCGCGATGGAGGCGCCGACCCCGGTCAGCGCCTACCTGCACGCGGCGGCGATGGTCAAGGCCGGCATCTACCTGGTCGCCCGGCTGGCCCCCGGCTTCGCCGACGTCCCCGGCTGGCGGCCGATCGTGCTGGGCCTGGGTGTGGCCACCATGCTGATCGGCGGCTGGCGCTCGCTGCGGCAGAACGACCTCAAGCTGCTGCTGGCCTTCAGCACGGTCAGCCAGCTCGGCTTCCTGATCACCATGGTCGGCGCCGGCAGCGAGGAGCTGGCCGCGGCCGGTCTGGCCATGACCATCGCGCACGCGCTGAGCAAGTCGACGCTGTTCCTCACCGTCGGGGTGGTCGACCACGCGACCGGGGTCCGCGACCTGCGGCTGCTGTCCGGCCTGGGCCGCCGGATGCCGGTGCTCGCGGGCATCGGCACGCTGGCCGCCGCCAGCCTGGTCGGCCTGCCACCGTTCCTGGGGTTCGTCGGCAAGGAGGCCGCGTTCACCGCACTGTGGGAGGGCGGGCTGCCCGACCGGGTCACCGCCGTCGTCGTCCTGGTCGGTCTGGTGCTCGGCTCGGTGTTCACCGCCGCCTACTGCGCCCGGTTCCTGTGGGGTGCGTTCGCCCGCAAGCCGGAGCTGCCGGACACCGCGCCGGCGGAGCTGGAGCACCACCCCGGGCCGCTGTTCCTGGCCGCGCCGGCCGTGCTGGCGCTGGCCGGGCTCGCCGCCGGTCCGGCCAGCCCGCTGCTGGACCACCTGGTGGTCCGCTACGCCGAGACCCTGCCGCTGATCGCCCCCGAGTCCGAGCACCTGGCGCTGTGGCACGGCCTGCAGCCCGCCCTCGCGCTCTCCGCGGTCACCCTGCTCGGTGGCGCCGCGATCTTCTTCCTGCGCGCGCAGTTCACCCGGCTGCAGCACCGGCTGGCCGTGGGCGCCTCCGCCGACGAGGGCTACTGGAACACCCTCCAGGCGCTCGACCGGCTCGCGGTCCTGGTCACCGGGACGACGCAGCGCGGGTCGCTGCCCGCCTACCTGGGCACCATCCTCGTCGTCGTCCTGGTGCTGCCCGGGTCGGTGCTGCTCTTCCAGGCGCCCTGGCCGCAGGAGTGGCGTGCCTGGGACTCCCCGCTGCAGGCGCTGGTGGGTGCGGTGGTGGTGATCGCCGCGGCCGTGGCCGTGCCGATCCGGCAGCGGCTGTCGGCGGTGCTCGTCGTCGGCGTGACCGGCTACGGGCTGGCGGTGCTGTTCGTGCTGCACGGCGCCCCGGACCTCGCGCTGACCCAGTTCCTGGTCGAGACGCTCAGCCTGGTGGTCTTCGTGCTGGTGCTCCGCCGGCTCCCCAAGGACATCAGCGAGCGGCACCGCCCCGCCGAGCGGACGATCCGGGGGGTGCTGGCGGTCTCCGTCGGCGTGCTGATGGCCGGGGTCGGCGCCGCGGCGCTGAGCGCCCGCACGGCCACGCCGGCCTCCACCGACATCCCGGAGCTCGCCCTGGAGGAGGGGCACGGGGAGAACGTCGTCAACGTCATCCTCGTCGACATCCGTGCCTGGGACACCCTCGGCGAGCTCTCCGTGCTCGTCGTGGCGGCCACCGGCGTGGCGAGCCTGGTCTTCCTCCGCAGCCGGACCGGCGCGGTCGACCGGCCGGGGGAGGAGCAGACGACCGGGGACGACCCGGTCACCGCCCGGCGGGCGCCGAAGAGCCGGTGGCTCGCGGCGACGTCGACCCTGGCACCCCAGCGGCGTTCGGTGGTGCTCGAGGTGGCCACCCGCTTCCTGTTCCACCCCATCGTCGTGTTCTCGCTCTTCCTGCTGTTCTCCGGGCACAACCAGCCCGGTGGCGGCTTCGCCGGCGGGCTGGTGGCCGGGCTGGCCCTGGTGCTCCGGTACCTGGCCGGTGGGCGCTACGAGCTCGGTGAGGCGGCCCCCGTCGCCCCGGGGCTGCTGCTCGGGAGCGGCCTGCTGCTCGCCGGGGGCACCGGGCTGGCCGGCCTGCTGCTGGGCGGTGCGGTGCTCGAGTCCGCCTACCTGGAGACCGACGTCGCGGTGCTCGGCCACGTGAGCCTGCCCACCGCCCTGTTCTTCGACATCGGCGTCTACCTCATCGTCGTCGGACTGGTCCTCGACGTGCTCCGCAGCCTGGGTGCCGAGCAGGACCGGCAGGAGGACGAGCAGGACCCGATCGAGACCGCTCCCGAGGAGGTGATCGCCCGATGACCCCCACCATCGTGCTCCCGGTCGTCATCGGAGGCCTCTATGCGGCGGGCGTCTACCTGCTGCTCGACCGCAGCCTGACCCGGGTGATCCTCGGCTTCATCCTGCTGGGCAACGCGACGAACCTGCTGCTGCTGTCCGCCAGCGGCCGGACCGGGCTCTCCCCGATCTTCGGTTACGCCGAGGCCGAGGAGATGAGCGACCCGCTGCCCCAGGCCCTGGTGCTCACCGCGATCGTGATCACGTTCGGCGTCACCGCCTTCCTGCTGGCGATGGTGCACCGGTCGTGGCGGCTGGTCCGGCAGGAGGTCATCGAGATCGACGAGGAGGACCGGCGGGTGGCTGCCCGGCAGGGCATGGACGCCGACGACATGGACCCCGACGACATCGAGCCCGACCAGCTCGCCCCGCAGGACCGGCCGGCCGGGAAGGGCAACACCCTGCAGTCCGAGGTCGACGTGGAGCAGCAACTGGCGCAGCGGTACGGCGAGTTCGCCGCCGACGACATCGGGCTCCCCCCGACCCGGCGGGGCGAGCAGTGATCGGCACCCTCGCACCGCTGCCGGTGCTGCTGCCGCTGCTGGGGGCGGCTGCCGCCCTGCTGGTCGGCCGGCACCCACGCATCCAGCGCACGGTCAGCATCGTGGTGCTGGCCGCGGTGGTGGGTGTCTCGGTCGCCCTGCTGCTCATCGCCGACGCCCAGGGCGCGGCCGCGGTCGCCGTCGGTGACTGGCCGGTCCCGGTGGCGATCATGCTCGTGGTCGACCGCCTCTCGGCGCTGATGCTGGTGGTGGCCAGCACGGTCGGGCTGGGGGTGCTCGTGTTCGCCGTGGGCCAGGGCACGGCCGACGGCGACGAGGAGACCCCGCTGTCGATCTTCCACCCGACGTTCCTCGTGCTGATCGCCGGCGTGAGCTACGCCTTCCTCGCCGGGGACCTGTTCAACCTCTACGTGGGCTTCGAGGTCCTGCTGACCTCCAGCTACGTGCTCCTCACCCTGGGCGGCTCGGCACCGAGAATCCGGGCCGGCATCACCTACGTCGTGGTGAGCCTGCTCAGCTCGCTGCTCTTCCTCGCCTCGATCGCGCTGGTCTACGCCGCGACCGGAACGGTGAACCTCGCCCAGCTGGCCGGCCGGCTGGCCGAGCTCCCGGACGGCACCCAGCTCATGCTGCAGGCGCTGCTGCTGATCGCCTTCGGCATCAAGGCGGCGGTCTTCCCGCTATCGGCCTGGCTGCCCGACAGCTACCCGACCGCGCCGGCCCCGGTCACCGCCGTCTTCGCCGGGCTGCTCACCAAGGTCGGTGTCTACGCCATCATCCGCACGCAGACCCTGCTGTTCCCCGGCGGCGCGCTCGACGACGTGCTCATGTGGGCCGCCCTGGCCACCATGGTGGTCGGCATCCTGGGCGCGGTGGCGCAGACCGACGTCCGGCGCATCCTGTCCTTCACGCTGGTCAGCCACATCGGCTACATGGTCTTCGGGATCGCGCTGGCGACCACGGCCGGCCTGGCCGGCGCGATCTTCTACGTCGTCCACCACATCGCCATCCAGACGACGCTCTTCCTGGTCGCCGGACTCATCGAGCGGCGGGGCGGCACGACGTCGACGGCCCGCCTCGGTGGGCTCGCCACCGCATCCCCCGTGCTGGCGGTGCTCTTCTTCGTGCCGGCGATGAACCTGGCCGGCATCCCCCCGTTCTCCGGCTTCATCGGCAAGGTGGGACTGCTCGACGCCGGCGTCGCCGTGGGCGGCTGGCAGGTGTACGTGCTGGTGGGCGGTGCGGTGGTGACCAGCCTCCTCACCCTGGTGGCGATGTCCCGGGTGTGGACCCGGGCGTTCTGGCGGCCGCCGACGCAGGCCGCGTCGGCGGACACCGCAGCCGCCGCGGCCCGCGACGCGGGGCCGGACGACGGTCCGGACGACGGCCCCGACGACCCCGCCGCGGGCGGCGACGGGCCGGCCGAGGACGTGCTGCCCGAGGCCCTGGTCCGCGGGGCGACCTCCACCACCGAGGTCCGCCGGACGGGCCGTCGCGGTGCCTGGCAGCGGCACGTCGCCGTGGCGACGGGAGCACCCGGCGGGGGTGCGGGCCAGCCGAGGGGTGGGGCCGAGGACGCCCGGGCGTCGACGCGACCGCTCCCCGCGGTGATGCTGGCGGCCACCACGGCGATGGTCGCGCTCACCGTCGGCCTCACGGTGATCGCCGGTCCGCTGTACGGGATGACGCAGCGGGCCGCCGGTGACCTGCGGGAGCGGACGCCCTACATCGAGGCAGTCAACGGTGAGGAGGTGTACCGGTGACGCTCGAGGCCCCCGGCCAGCGGGTGCGGCACCGGGCCCCGCTGCTGGTCTGGCTGGTGCTGATCTGGATCCTGCTGTGGGGCACCTGGTCCTGGGCGAACCTCATCTCCGGGTTGGTGGTCGCCCTGGCGGTGACCGTGCTCCTCCCGCTGCCCGCGGTCGTCGGCGGCGCGCGGCTGCACCCGGTGGCGGCGCTGTACTTCCTCGGCCACTTCCTGGTGAACCTCACGGTGTCCAGCGCCCAGGTCGCGTGGCAGACGCTGCGGCCCAGCGGCATCCGGCAGAGCGCGGTCATCCTGGTGCAGCTGCGCACCGATTCCGACCTGCTGCTCAGCGTCATCGCACAGACCCTCACGCTGGTCCCCGGGTCCATGGTGCTGGACCTGGACCGGCGGCGGATGGCCCTGGGCGTCCACGTGCTGGACGTCGGCAGCGAGGCCGACGTCGAACGCCAGCGCGCGGACGTGCTGGCGACGGAGCGGCGGGTGGTGCGTGCCTTCGGATCGGCGGAGGACATCGCGCGGCTGGACCGGGAACCCACCCCGGGCGGCTCCACCCCCGCCACCGCGGAGCCCGGCCGATGAGCGTGGTCGTGGCCGTGATCTACGGGATGCTGGGGCTGGGCGCGGTGCTGGCGATGGTGCGGCTGGCGCTGGGTCCCTCCCTGCTGGACCGGGTGGTGGCCACCGACACCATCCTGGTGATCGTGACGGCCGGCCTCGCGGTGCACGCGGCACTGGACCGCGACCCGACGGTCGTCCCGGTGCTGGTGGTCGTCGCCCTGCTCGTCTTCGTGGGCGCCGTCTCCGTGGCGCGCTACGTCGGCGGCATGCTGCTGCGCACCGGGGCGGACGACGAGGACCTCGGGGTGTCCCCGGCGGCCGCGCAGCTCGACGAGCCCGAGGGCGGAGGGAGATCGTGAACGACTTCGACTCGGTGGCCGACTGGATCGCCGCGGCGTGCCTGCTGACGGGGGCGTTCCTCTGCCTCACCGCGGGGGTCGGGCTGCTCAGGTTCCCCGACGTCCTGTCCCGGATGCACGCGGGCACCAAGCCGCAGGTGATGGGCGTGCTGCTGATCATGGTCGGTGGTGCGATCCGGCTCTCCGGCTGGTCGGCGACCTGGATGCTCCTGCTGGTCGCGGCGTTCCAGCTGATCACCGCGCCGGTCAACGCGCACATGGTCAGCCGCATGGCCTACCGGCGCCGGCACGTCGACCGCGACCTGCTGCTCGTCGACGAGCTCGGGGTCGCAGTGCGCGGGGCCGAACTGCGCGCGGGTGAGGAGGGGATGAGCGGGGACCAGCCCGCCGACGCCCCCACCGATCCTCCGACCGGGACCCACACGGCCGACGACACCCAGCCCAGCGACGCCCAAGCCGAGGACACCCGCCCGACCGCGATCGGCTGAGCCGCCCGGTTGCCGCCAGCATCCAGCGGAGGGCAACCGGACGGCGCACCATGGGTGCATGACCGGTCGGATCCGGCAGGCGGGCGGCGCGGTGGCCGGCGCGCTGACCGCGGGCGCACTCGTGGCCACCCTGCTGGTGGGCGATGCACTCCGCACCCCGGGCTCGGCGGCGGAGGTGGCCGTCACCGTGGCCCCCGAGGTGCCGGCCCGCCAGCCGGAGCGGGACGCCGCCCGGGGACCCTTCGGTCCGTTCCCCACGCCCCGGGTGGTCGAGAAGGCCGCCGTGCTGACCGCGCTCCACGTCATCGCCGCCCCCGCCGCTGCCTCGCTGAACGCGGTGGTGCTGGACGAGGGCGGGCAGCGGCTGCTGGCCACCTCGGCCGCCGACCGGCCGGTGCCCAGCGCCTCACTGGCCAAGCTGCTGGTGGTGCAGCAGCTGCTCGACCGGTCGGCGGCCGGGGTGCTGACGCTCGGCCCGGCCGACCGGGAGCGGATGGAGCGGGCGATCACCGTCTCCGACGACCGGGCGATGAGCCGGCTCTGGGTGGACCACGACGGAGCCCGCCTGGTGGCGGACGCGGCGGCGGAGTTCGGGCTGACCGCCACCGCCCCACCGGAGGTGCCGGGCCAGTGGGGCGAGGCACCGACCAGCGCCGCGGACGGCGCGCGCTTCCTCGCCGCACTCACCGTGCCACCGGTCGCGCCGGGCGCGGACACCCTGCTGGAGTGGATGCGGGGAGCCACGGCCCGGGCGGCGGACGGGTTCGACCAGCGGTTCGGCTTCTTCGCGGCCGGGCCGGGCACCGGCGCGGCGGTCAAGCAGGGGTGGATGTGCTGCGTGGACGGTCGGCGGCACCTGCACTCGGTGGGGGTGCTGGCCGACGGGCGGATCGCCGTCCTGCTGTCCGAGGCGCCGACGTCGTCGACCTGGGCGCAGCTGCGCCGCGCCGTCGACGACGCCGCGGCGGCGCTGGTGGCCGGCACGGCCTGAGGGCCGTGCCGGCCGGCGGTCAGCGCTGGGCGCGGTTGACCGCGGAGACGATCGCCCGCAGCGAGGCGGTGACGATGTTGGCGTCGATGCCCACACCCCACAGCACCCGCTCGCCCACGGCGCACTCGACGTAGGAGGCGGCGCGGGCGTCGCCCCCGGCGGAGAGGGCGTGCTCGGCGTAGTCGAGCACCCGGACGTCGACGTCCACGGTGCGCAGCGCGGCCACGAACGCGGCGATCGGGCCGTTGCCCCGGCCCTCCAGGGTGACCGGCACCCCGTTGTCGACCAGGTCGACCCGGATCACGTCCGGGCCGCTCCCCGACGCGGTGTGCTCGTGCCCGGAGAGGGCGAACCGGCCCCAGGGCGCGTCGGCGTCGGGCAGGTACTCGCTGCTGAACGCCGTCCACATCTGGGCGGCGGTGACCTCGCCGCCCTCGTCGTCGGTGTGCCGCTGGACCACGGCGCTGAACTCGATCTGCAGCCGCCGCGGCAGGTCCAGCTGGTTCTCGGTCTTCATGATGTAGGCGACGCCGCCCTTGCCCGACTGGCTGTTCACCCGGATGACCGCCTCGTAGCTGCGGCCGACGTCCTTGGGGTCGATCGGCAGGTACGGGACCGCCCACGGGATCTCGTCGACGGTCTTCCCGGCGGCCGCGGCGTCGGCGGCCAGCGCCGTGAAGCCCTTGTTGATCGCGTCCTGGTGGGAGCCGGAGAAGGCGGTGTAGACCAGGTCGCCGCCGTAGGGGTGCCGCTCGTGCACGCCCAGCTGGTTGCAGTACTCGACGGTGCGGCGGATCTCGTCGATGTCGGAGAAGTCGATCTGCGGGTCGATGCCCTGGCTGAACAGGTTCAGCCCCAGGGTCACCAGGTCGACGTTGCCGGTGCGCTCCCCGTTGCCGAACAGGCAGCCCTCGATGCGGTCGGCGCCGGCCCGGTAGCCCAGCTCGGCGGCGGCGACGGCGGTGCCCCGGTCGTTGTGCGGGTGGAGGGACAGCACGACGGCGTCCCGGCGGCCCAGGTTGCGGTGCATCCACTCGATCTGGTCGGCGTAGACGGTCGGTTCGGCCATCTCCACCGTCGCCGGCAGGTTGAGGATGGCCGGCTGGTCGGCGGTCGGCTCCCACACGTCGGTGACCGCGTTGCAGACCTCGACCGCGAACTCCAGCTCGGTGCCGGTGAAGGACTCGGGGGAGTACTCGAACCGGATCTCGGTGTCACCGGCCTGCTCGGCCAGCTTGCGCACGAGCCGCGCGCCGTGGACGGCGATGTCGGTGATCCCGGCCCGGTCGGAGTTGAAGACGACCCGCCGCTGCAGGGTGGAGGTGGAGTTGTACAGGTGGACGATCGCCTGGCGTGCGCCGCGCAGGGAGTCGAACGTCCGCTCGATCAGCTCGTCGCGCGCCTGCGTGAGCACCTGGATGGTGACGTCGTCGGGTACGGCGTCGTCCTCGATCAGCTGGCGGATGAAGTCGAAGTCGGTCTGGCTGGCCGCCGGGAAGCCGACCTCGATCTCCTTGTAGCCCATCCGGACCAGCAGCTCGAACATCCGCCGCTTGCGCTCGGGGCTCATCGGGTCGATCAGGGCCTGGTTGCCGTCGCGCAGGTCGACCGCGCACCAGCGCGGCGCCTCGGTGGTGACCGTCTCGGGCCAGGTGCGGTCCGGCAGCGGCACCGGGGTGAACGGCGCGTACTTGCCGATCGGCATCCCGGAGGGGCGCTGGGGGTTGCGGGCGTGCGGGTGGGACTCGCTCATCGGAGGTCTCCTCGTGCGCGGGCTGGCGTGCGCGGATGGCGCAACAGCTCCGGGGGGCGGTCAGCAGGCGCCGGGTACGCGCGAACACCGCGGCGAGGGGGCCGACCTAGGAGAGGGCCTCGCCGCGGCGGGTAAGGAGGAGGCTGCCGCGCACGGGACCACCGTAGCAGCGGCGTCCGTCCCGGGCAGTCGCGCCGGGCGCTCGGTCCCGCCCCGTGGACGCCGGTCAGGCGAGATCGCACCGGCACGGGCAGTCCCCGACGTGGTCGCCGGCGGCCGGGTCGTCGGCGACCAGCAGGTCGTCGCAGCCCGGCGGGCAGGTGCAGAGCGGCTCGGGGAGGGGGCGCGGGCGCCACCCCTCCGCCAGCCGGCGCTCCCGCTCCGTCGCGGCCGCGCGGGCCGCTGCCCGGCGCCGTTCCGCGGCCCGCTCGGCGAGTGAGTCCCCGGCGTACGGCACCGGGTGGTCGGGGGCGGTGCCCCGTGTCGCGCGCCCCCGGTCGCGCACCGAGCGGTCGAGGTCGAAGGTGAACTCCGGCCGGCGCCGGGTGTACCGGACCTCGTCGGCCCACCAGCGCTCGTCGCCGTGCCGGAGGTCGAGGTGTGCGGGGAACCGGCGCCCGGCCCGGTCGGTGGCCGCGTCGCCGGTCATCGGCGGGAGTTCGGATCCGTCCGCGTGCAGCAGCGCGACCCGGGCTCCCGCGAGTGCGGCGATGCGGACCAGTTCACCCACGCCCAGGTCCGACCGGCCGGTCTCGACGCGGGCGATGCGCGCCTGGGTCAACCCGGTCGCCTCGGCGAGTTCCCGTTGCGACAGGTCCGCCTCGCGGCGCAGCCGGCGCAGCAGCCCCGCAGCCGGCTGGTCGTCGTCCACCCCGCGCGTGGTGCCGCAGCGACCGGGCGGGTGGGGGTCACCGAGGTGATCTGTGGACAGTCGTGCGCTGAGTCGCCGGGGATGTCAGAGCTCGATGGGCTCGGCAGGTCGGTCCGGCGGTGGTCGTGCCGTGAGTCGCTCCAGACGTCAGTGCACGAGCTTCCGGGAACGGACGACCCGGAGGCTTCCGGGAACGGACGACCCGGGGGCTTCCGGGAACGGACGACCGGGGGGCTGCGGGGAGGACGATCTGGCGGTTGGGTGCTCGGGGGCGCCGTCGTCCGCAACATGTCGTGCCCACGATCGGCGGGCGGCGAGACCGTGCGGCGGGTGACGGCGCGCGCCGGAATGCTTGCGGCGGGCTACCACGGCAGGGCGTCCGGTGCCCGTGCGGGCGCGGGGACGGTGCGGCGCGCCGGTAGCCTTGCGCCGTGGCCCTGGTCGTGCAGAAGTACGGAGGCTCCTCCGTCGCGAACGCCGAGCGCGTCAAGCGCGTCGCGGAGCGGATCGTCGAGGCGAAGAAGAACGGCGACGACGTCGTCGTGGTGGTGTCCGCCATGGGCGACACGACCGACGAACTGCTGGACCAGGCCAGCCAGATCACCGAGAACCCACCGGGCCGTGAGCTGGACATGCTGCTCACCGCCGGCGAGCGGATCTCGATGGCGCTGCTGGCGATCGCGATCTCCACGCACGGCTACGAGGCGCGGTCGTTCACCGGGTCGCAGGCGGGGGTCATCACCACCTCCAGCCACGGCAAGGCCCGGATCATCGACGTCACCCCCGGGCGTCTGCGCGACGCCCTCGACGACGGCTCGATCGTCATCGTCGCCGGCTTCCAGGGCGTCAGCCAGGACACCAAGGACGTCACGACCCTGGGCCGCGGTGGTTCCGACACCACCGCCGTCGCGGTCGCGGCGGCGCTGGACGCCGACGTCTGCGAGATCTACACCGACGTCGACGGCGTCTTCACCGCCGACCCGCGGATCGTCCCCAACGCCCGGCGGCTGGAGACCATCACCTACGAGGAGATGCTCGAGCTGGCCGCCTCCGGGGCCAAGGTGCTCATGCTCCGCTGCGTCGAGTACGCCCGCCGGTACGGCATCCCGGTGCACGTCCGCAGCTCCTACTCACAGCTCCCCGGCACGATCGTGGCCGGCTCGATGGAGGACCTCACCGTGGAACAGGCGATCATCACCGGCGTCGCGCACGACCGGAGCGAGGGCAAGATCACCGTCTCCGGGGTGCCGGACCGCCCGGGTGAGGCAGCGCAGATCTTCCGCGTGCTGGCCGACGCCGAGGTCAACATCGACATGATCGTGCAGAACGTCTCCGCCCAGGCCAGCAAGCTGACCGACATCTCCTTCACCCTGCCGGTGAGCGACGGCCCCACCGCGCTGGCCGCGCTGGAGCGGGTCAAGCACACCGTCGGCTACACCGACGTCAGCTTCGACCAGCACATCGGCAAGGTCTCCCTGGTCGGCGCCGGCATGCGCTCGCACCCGGGCGTCTCGGCGAAGTTCTTCGGCGCGCTCGCCGACGCCGGGGTCAACCTCGAGCTGATCAGCACCTCGGAGATCCGCATCTCCGTGGTCTGCCGCGACACCGACGTCGACCTCGCCGTCCGCGCGGTGCACGACGCGTTCGACCTCGGCTCGGACCAGGCCGAGGCAGTGGTCTACGGAGGTACCGGACGATGAGCCGCCCGCTGCACCTGGGGATCGTCGGCGCGACCGGTCAGGTCGGCGTGGCGATGCGCTCGATCCTGGCGGAGCGGAACTTCCCGCTGGCGTCGATCCGCTTCTTCGCCTCCGCTCGATCGGCCGGCAGCACGCTGCCCTGGGGCGACGGCGAGATCGTCGTCGAGGACGCCGCCACCGCCGACCCGACCGGGCTGGACGTCGCGCTGTTCTCCGCCGGCGCCACGACCTCGCGGGCCCAGGCCCCGCGGTTCGCCGCGGCCGGCGTCACGGTGATCGACAACAGCTCCGCGTTCCGCCGCGACCCGGCGATCCCGCTGGTCTGCAGCGAGGTCAACCCCGGGGACATCGCGCTGGCCGCCGAGGGCCGGATCATCGCCAACCCGAACTGCACCACGATGGCCGCGATGCCGGTGCTCAAGCCGCTGCACGACGAGGCCGGTCTGACCCGGATCGTGGCCAGCACCTACCAGGCCGTCTCCGGCTCCGGCGTCGCCGGCGTCCGCGAGCTGCACGGGCAGGCACTCGCCGTCGCCGACAAGGCCGACGCGCTCGCCTACGACGGATCGGCCGCGGCGTTCCCGGCACCGGCCGTCTACGTCGCGCCGATCGCGTTCAACGTGCTGCCGATGGCCGGCTCGGTCGTCGACGACGGCTCCTTCGAGACCGACGAGGAGCAGAAGCTCCGCAACGAGAGCCGCAAGATCCTCGGCATCCCCGAGCTGCGGGTCTCCGGCACCTGCGTGCGGGTGCCGGTGTTCACCGGGCACTCGCTGTCACTGAACATCGAGTTCGAGCGCGAGCTCACCGTGGCCCGGGCGACCGAACTGCTGTCGACCGCGCCGGGCGTGCAGCTGGTCGACGTCCCCACGCCGCTGCAGGCCGCCGGCAACGACCCCAGCTACGTGGGCCGGATCCGGCAGGACGGCGACCGCGGCCTGGCGCTGTTCGTCAGCAACGACAACCTGCGCAAGGGCGCGGCGCTCAACACCGTCCAGATCGCGGAGTTGATCGCTGGTTCACGGTGACCCTCCGGGTCACACCGCGGCCAGGGGGCGTGCCCCGGCTGCGTTGAGCCGTTTCGCCGCTGCTCGTCGGGCAGCCTCCGGCCGCCGCGACGAGCAGCGGCTGCGGCACGCGGTGCCCGCCCGGCGGGAGCCTCCGGCCCCGCGCCGGGCAGGCACCAGCAGCTTCGCTACGGTGCCGCGGTCCGTACCCGTTGGGTGGTCGCTGCTACGGCGTGACCGCCTTACGGCTTCACGTGCTTCAGGGCGAAGGCGAGGGCGACCTCGACCTGGCGGATGGTCTCCTCGATGACCAGGGAGCCGTGGCCGGCGTCGAAGCGGTACACCTCGTGCGCCTTGCCCTTCGCGGCCAGGGCGTCGACGTAGTTGTCGATCTGCCGGATCGGGCAGCGCGGGTCGTTCGCCCCGGCGACCACCAGCACCGGCGCGGTGACGTCGTCGACGTAGGTGATCGGCGAGGACCGCACGTAGACGTCGCGCACCTCCTCCGGTGACCCGCCGAACAGCGCGCGGTCGTAGGCGCGCAGCCCCTCCATCTCGTCCTCGTAGGCGGCCAGGTAGTCCGCGACCGGCACCTCGGCGATCCCGGCCGCCCACCGCTCCGGCTGGGTGCCCAGCCCGAGCAGGGTGAGGAACCCGCCCCATGAGCCACCGGTCAGCACCGCGCGGGCCGGGTCGACGACCCCCTCGGCGACGAGGGCGTCGTAGACGGCGGCGACGTCCTCCAGCTCGGTGAGCCCGGGCCGGCCGGTGAGGGCGTCGCGCCACTGGCTGCCGTAGCCGGTCGAACCGCGGTAGTTGACGTGCACCACCGCGTAGCCGGCGTCGACGTACGCCGCCCGCCGCGCGCGGTAGGAGTCGTCGTCCTGGGCCTCCGGCCCACCGTGCACCAGGAACGCCGCGGCGAACGGCCCCTCCCCGGCCGGGCGGACCAGCAGCGCGTGCACGTCGCCGCCCGGCCCGGGCACCCAGCGGTCCTCCACCGGGTAGGCCGCCGGCGGCTCGTCGCCCGGCGCGGCCAGCACCACGGGCCCGTCGGCGCGGCGGATCACCGGGGGGTGCGCCGCGGAGGACCAGGCCAGTTCCACCGTGCCGTCGGGGCGCACGGTGGCGCCCCGGACGACGCCCTGCGGGGTCTCCAGCTGGGTGAGGGAGCCGGTCCCCAGGTCGTAGCGGTACAGCTCGCTGCGTGCGGCGTGGTCGTGGCCGACCAGCAGCGCCGAGCCGTCGGGGTACCAGCCGGCGGTGACGTCACCGGGCAGGTCCAGCTCGAGCTCGGTCTCGGCGTCGGCGGCGACGTCCCAGATCAGCAGCTCCTCGCGCCCGCGCCGCTCGTGCCCGACCAGCAGGCGCTGGTCACCGGCGACGGGGGAGAAGCTCAGCGCGTGCAGCCCGCGGCCCTCGCCGTCCCACTTGTCGCTGACCACCGACAGGTCGCCGGTGCGCAGCACCCGCAGCGCGGGGTAGCGCGGGTCGCCGTGCTCGGAGTGCGAGTAGACGAGCAGCGCGTCGTCGCGGGACAGCGCGTCGACCGAGGCGGGGTCCGGTGAGGTGTAGAAGACCGCGGGCGAGCCGCCGGACGGCGCGATCCACAGCTCGCTGCCGTCGTCGGTCGAGCGGCCGATGGCGACCACGGTGCGGCCGATCTCCAGGCCCGCGGGGTAGGCCGGGCCGACCTCGGGGACCGCCACCTCGTCCGCGCCACCGGCGAAGGGCTGGGCGCGCCACACGCCGAACTCGTCGCCGTCGGTGTCGGCGAACCACCAGATCCGCTCGCCGTCGGGGCTGATCGTGGCCGCCGACGTGCCGTTGGGCCGGTCGGTGACCTGCCGGTGGGCGTCGGTCTCCCGGTCCCAGGCGTACTGCTCGACGACGCCGCTGACGTCGGAGGCGTAGACGTTGCGGTGCGGGGCGTCCTCGGCCCAGTCCGGGAGGCTGATCCGCGGTGCGCGGAACCGGGCCTGCCAGCGGGCGGTGACCTCCGGCGGCAGGGCGGGGGCCACGGAGGCGGGGGGTGCGGCGTTCGGCTCGGCGGTCACCGGGTCATCTTCCCCCTGCGCCGGCGGCGACCTGCCCGGCGGCCGCCCGGTCGACGCCGGCGTCGCGGACGTCCCCGATCAGCTGCTCGAGCACGTCCTCCAGCATCACCACGCCGAGCGTCCGGCCGCCGTCGACGACCCGGCCCAGGTGCGCACCGCTGCGGCGCATCGCCTGCAGCACCTCGGGCAGCGGTTCGTCGGCGGACAGCTCCACGAAGTCCTTGACCGCACTGTCGGGCACCGGCTGGTCCCGGTGCGACGGCCCGGCGTCCAGCACGTCCTTGACGTGCACGTAGCCGGCCAGCGCGCCGTCCGGCCGGCGCATCGGGTAGCGGGAGAAGCCGTGCTCGGCCACCACCGACTCCAGCTGCCGCGGGGTGGTCTCCCGCGGCACGGTGATCAGGTCGTCCAGGGGGAGCAGGACCGACCGGGTGTCGTTCTGCTCGAAGGTCAGCGCGCCGGCGGCCAGCTCGCTGACCTCGATGCCCAGCAGCCCCTCCCGCCGCGACTGGGTGATCATCGAGCGGATCTCACCGGCGTCGAAGCTGGCCGAGACCTCGTCGGTGGGGGTGACCCCGAACAGCCGCACGAAGCCGTTGGCGACGGTGTTGAAGAACCAGATGAAGGGCTTGAGCACCCGCACGAGCACGGCCAGCGGCGGGCCGAGGGCGATCGCCGCCCGGTCCGGCCCGGCGATGGTGATGTTCTTCGGCACCATCTCGCCCAGCACCATGTGCAGCACGGTGACCAGCGACAGGGCGAGCACCAGCGCGATCGGGTGCAGCAGAGCCCCCGGCACGCCGGCGGCCTCCAGCGGCGCCTCGATCAGGTGCGCGACGGCGGGCTCCCCGATCGCGCCCAGACCCAGCGAGCACAGCGTGATGCCCAGCTGGGCCCCGGCCATCATCTGGCTGACGTTGCGCATCGCGGCCAGCGTCTTCTGCGCGCGCACCGACCCGGCCTCCGCGCGCGGCTCGATCTGGTCGGCGCGGGCGGAGACGAGCGCGAACTCGGCGGCGACGAAGAAGGCGTTGCCCAGCAGGAGGGCGAGGAGGATCAGCAGGCTCAGCCAGTCGCTCATGCCGGGGCCACCTCTCGGTCGGGGCGGACGGCGGTGGCGCCGGTCGGCTGCGGGGTGTCGGCGGGGCGGGTGTCCGCGGGTCGGGTGCCGGCGGCGCCCTCGTCGTCCCGGGCGGGGGTGGGCGTGGCCCGCAGCCGGGCGATGCGCCGTCCCTCGACCTCGTCGACGGTGAGCCGCCAGCCCTCGATCTCCACCGACTCGCCCTCCTCGGGGAGGTGGGCCAGGCGCTCCACGACGAACCCGGCGACGGTCTCGTACCGGCCCTCCGGCACCGCGATGCCGGTGCGCTCGCGCAGCTCGTCCGGGCGCAGCAGGCCGGAGACCAGCCAGTCGGGCGACTCACGGCGCAGCTGGCGCAGCGGCCGGTCGGTCTCGTCGGTGATCTCCCCGACCAGCTCCTCGACGATGTCCTCCAGCGTCACGATGCCGTGCGTGGCGCCCCACTCGTCGACGACCAGGGCCAGCTGCAGCCCCTGCTCGCGCAGCAGGTCCAGCAGCGGGTCCAGCCGCAGCGACGACGGGACGGCGAGCACCGGCTGGGCCAGCTCCCCGGCGGTGCGCTGGAGCCGCTCCTCGTCGGGGACGGACACCGCGTGCTTGACGTGCACCACCCCGGTGACCTCGTCGAGGTCGGCGCCGTAGACCGGGAAGCGGGAGTTGCCCGACCGGACGGCAGCGTCGATGACGTCGGCCGCGGTCGCCGCCGAGCTCAGCGTCCACAGCCGGGTGCGCGGGGTCATGACGTCGGTGGCGAACTTCTCCCGCAGCCCGAGGGAGCGGGCCAGCAGCCGGGCGGCGACGGGGGAGAGGTCGCCCTCCTCGGCCGAGCGCCGGGCGACCGCGGCCAGGCCCTGGGCGTCGCGGGTGTCGTCGAGCCCCTCGCGGGGCTCGAACCCCAGCCGGCGCACGATCGCGTTGGCCAGGCTCTGGAGGGTGCGCACCACCGGGCCGGCCACCGTGGTGAACAGCCGCATGCCGGGCGCGACCACCGAGGCGGTCGGCAGCGGCCGGGCGATCGCCAGGTTCTTCGGCCCCAGCTCGCCGATGATCATCTGCAGGAAGGTGGCCAGGAAGATGGCCAGCGCGATCGCGATCGGGGTGGTGGTGCTCCCGGGCAGCCCGAGGGCCTCGAGCACCGGCTCGATCAGCCCACCCAGGGCCGGCTCGGCGAGGAAGCCGACCACCAGCGTGGTCAGCGTGATGCCCAGCTGGGCCGCCGACAGCTGGGTGGACAGGCCCCGCAGGGCCGTCACGACACCCGCGGCGCCCGTCACGCCGGCCGCCGCGGCCTCCTCGGCCTTGCCGCGGTCGACGGTGGTGAGGGAGAACTCGGCCGCGACGAAGAACCCGGTGAGCGCGGTCAGCAGCACGGCTGCCAGCAGGAGCAGCCATTCGGTCACCCTGCTGCGGGTGCCCGCGCGCCGACGGGCGGAAACGGTGCGGGGGAGTGACCTGCGCCCCGAACGCACTCAGGGACCGCCGGATCGGCGGTCCCTGAGTGGCTGGTCGGGGTGACAGGATTTGAACCTGCGGCCTCGTCGTCCCGAACGACGCGCGCTACCAAGCTGCGCCACACCCCGTGGTGCGTCGACAACTGTAGCCGATGCCCGATCCCGCTCTGCGGCCCCCTGCGGGGTCGCTCAGCGGGCGGTGAGGGTGAGCAGGGTGGCTTCCGGGGGGCAGGCGAAGCGGACCGGCGCGTAGGGGCTGGTGCCCAGGCCCGCGGAGACGTGCAGCCAGGTGCCGGTCGGGTGCTCCGGGGTCGGCTCGGTCCAGCGGTGCAGCCAGCGCACGTGCTCCCGGTCGATGCCGCAGTTGGTGACCAGGGCGCCGTAGAACGGCACCCGGAGCTGGCCGCCGTGGGTGTGCCCGCACAGCAGCAGGTCGTAGCCGTCGGCGGCGAACCGGTCGAGCACCCGCGGCTCGGGGGAGTGCACCAGCCCGATCCGGACGTCGGCGGTTCGGTCCGCCGCGCCGGCGACGTCGTCGTACCGGTCCAGCTGCAGGTGCGGGTCGTCCACGCCGGCGAAGGCGATCCGGGTGCCCCCGACGGTCAGCGACCCGGTGGCGTTGGTGAGGTCCAGCCAGCCGCGCCCGGTCATCCCGTCGCGCAGCTCGCGCCAGGGCAGCTCGTCGCCGTGCACCCGCTTGTGATTCGTCTTGAAGTACTTCAGCGGGTTCTTCGGCCGGGGGGCGTAGTAGTCGTTGCTGGCGAGCACGAACGCGCCGGGGAGGTCCATCAGCGGGTCGAGGGCGCGCAGCGTCGGCGGGACGGCGTCCATCCCGGCCAGGTTGTCGCCGGTGGTGATCACCAGGTCGGGCTGCAGCCCGGCCAGCCCGGCGACCCACTCCTGCTTGCTGTGCTGGCCCGCCGTCATGTGCAGGTCGGAGAGCTGGAGGACCCGCAGCGGGGCGGAGCCCGGGGGCAGCACCGGGACGTCGAAGCGGCGCAGCGTCCAGTGGGTGCGCTCGATCAGGCCCGCGTAGGCAACGGTGGCCGCCCCGGTGGCGAGCACGGCGGTGGGGACGGCGGTGATCGCGCGCATCCCCCGAGACTAGGGCGCGGGGGGAACTCCGTCGCAGCCGCGGTGGCCCGGGTGGCAGGCTCGGCACCGTGGCTGAGCTGAAGGAACGACTGCGCACCGACCTGACCACCGCGATGAAGGGCCGCGACGAGCTGCGCACCGCGACGCTGCGGATGGTGCTGGCCGCCGTCTCGGCCGAGGAGGTGTCCGGCAAGGAGGCCCGCGAGCTGTCCGACGACGAGGTGCAGGCCGTGCTGCGCCGGGAGGCGAAGAAGCGCCGGGAGGCCGCCGAGGCCTTCGCCGGCGCCGGGCGGGCCGAGCAGGCCGAGCGCGAGCGGGCCGAGGAGGGCGTCGTCGCCGCCTACCTGCCCGCCCAGCTCGAGGACGCCGACCTGACCGCGCTGGTGGCCGACGTGATCACCCGGACCGGGGCGGCGGGGATGAAGGACATGGGCCGGGTGATGGGTGCGGTCCAGGGCGCGGTCGCCGGGCGCGCCGAGGGCGGCCGGGTCGCCGCCGAGGTCCGCCGCCAGCTGGGCTGACCCGGCCCCGTCCCGGGGCCCGCCCTGAGCCTGCGAAGGGTGGGGAGGACGGGGTCCTTCCTCAGTCCGTCGGTTCGCCGTCGGTGGGCGCCGGCGCCTCGGCCGGGGGCGCCGGCTCCGAGGTCTCCGGCGGCGGCGCGGGGGAGCTGCTCGGGGACGAGGGAGCGCCGCCACCGGTGGTCCGCTGGCTCCGGTTCCGCGGGGTCCGGTCGTCATCGTCGTCGTTCGAGGACGACGTCCGAGGGCCGATCGGCGCCGCGTCCACGCCGCGTCCGGCGAACTTCGGATCGGCCGGCGGGAACGCCGCGGTCTCCTGGCCGCTCAGGATCGGCTCCATCGCCTGGCGCCAGATGGTGGCCGGCTTGCCACCGCCGTACCCGCCGACGCTGTCGATGCCCAGCGGGCGGAACACCATGACGCTGGCGGTGTACTCCGGCGTGTAGCCGACGAAGGTCACCGAGTCGTTGTTGTTGACCGTGCCGGTCTTGCCGGCGATCTGGTGGCCGGCGATGTAGGCGTTGCGGCCGGTCTGCAGCCGGTTGCCCGGCTCGACGTCCTTGCGCAGCATCTGGTTCAGCGTGTTCGCGATGCCGGGCTCCAGCACCTGCTCGCACTGCTCGCCCCGGACCACCGGCTCGCCGTCCTCATCGGTCAGCGGCTCGCCGTTGCGGTCGGTGATGGACAGCACCGGCGTCGGCTCGCACTTCACCCCGCCGGCTGCCAGGGTCGCGTAGGAGTTGGCCAGGTCCAGCGGGCTGACCGGCTCCGGGCTGTACGGGAAGGACGCCAGGTTGCCCTCGATCCACTCCTCGGCGGGCTTCTGGTTCGGCGCGTCGAAGCCCATGCCCAGCCGCTGCGCCATCCGCACCGCCGGCTCGACGCTGCCCAGGGCGTCCTCCAGCGCCAGGAAGTAGGTGTTGGAGGACGCGTACAGCGCCTGGGTCATGGTCATCGTGCGGGGGTAGTTGTTGCCCACGTTGCCGACCGAGTACGGGACCTTCCGGCCCTCGTCGTTGTAGGTCGTGAAGACGCGGGAGGTGTAGGGCTCGCTCGCGGTGATGGTGTGGCTGGCCGGCAGCCCCTTCTCCAGCGCCGCGGCGGCCACGAAGGTCTTGAACGTCGACCCGGAGCCCTTGCTGGGGGTCACCGCGAAGTTGACCGACTCGCAGCCGGCGGCCGGGTCACCGCACCCGAACGTGCGGTTCACGCTCATCGCCAGCACGTGCCCGGTGCCCGGCTCGATCGCGTCGTAGACGCCGATCAGCTCGTCGGTGAGGCCCACGGTGCCCAGCACGGCCTGGTCACCGGCCACCTGCATGTCCGGGCGCAGGGTGGTCTGGATGGTCCAGCCGCCGTTGTTGATCTCGCTGGGGGACAGCCCGAGCGTGCCGGTCAGGTAGCCGTAGAGGTAGTCGCAGAAGAACCCGCCGACGCTGGCGTAGGCGCAGCCGTTGGGTGCGTTGCCGCCCTCGGCGACCGGGATCGGCGAGGCCGTCACGTCGGCCAGCTCCTGGTCGGTGATGTGACCGAGCTGGTGCATCCGGTTCAGCACCTGGTCGCGGCGCTGCTGGGCGAGCTCCGGGTAGTCGATCGGGTTGTTCCGCGGGGTCTGCACCAGACCGGCGAGCACGGCGGCCTGCGGCAGCTGCAGGTCGACGGCGTCCATGCTGAAGTACTTCTGCGCCGCGGCCTGGATGCCGTACGCCCCGCTCCCGAAGTACGCGATGTTCAGGTAGCGGGTGAGGATCTCGTCCTTGGAGTACTCCTCCTCCAGGGCGAGGGCCAGCCGCGCCTCGCGGAGCTTGCGCCCCACCGTCTCGTCGAGGGCGGCGTCCCGCTCCTCCTGGGTCTTCGCCGTCTCGACCAGGGTCTGCTTCACCAGCTGCTGGGTGAGCGTCGACCCGCCCTCGAGCACCTCGCCGGCGGCCAGGTTCTTCATCAGGGCACGGGTGGTGCCCTCGACGTCCAGACCGCGGTGGTCGTAGAAGCGCGAGTCCTCGATGTCGACCAGCGCCTGCTTCATCACGTCGGAGATCTGGTCGGCGGCGACCGGCGTCCGGTTGTGCTCGTAGAACTGGGTGATCACCTGGCCGTCGGCGGCGAGCACCGTGGTGTTGCCGTTCGGCGTCTTGTCGGTGAGCTCGACCGGCAGGGCGTCGAGCAGGCTCGCCGAGTTGCGGGCGACCAGCCCGGGTCCACCGACCCAGGGCAGCAGCATGGCGGCGACCAGGGCACCGGCCACGACGACGGTCGCAGCCAGCTTGGCGAGGGCACCGAGACGGAGACGCGCGGAGTTCGACATCGCAGGCCAAGGTACCTGTCCGTGGCGTGTCCGCGGGGGCCTCGACCGGCGACGCGCGGACGCCGGGCGTGGCGTCCGCGCGTCGCCGGTCGAGCCGGTCGGGCGGGGGTCGGGCGGGCGGGTCAGGCGGAGTGGTAGCGGTTGGCCCGGGCGAACGTGCCCATGTCGTTGAACCGGACGCCGTTGGCGGCCAGCACCGGGTGGATGTCGCGCTCCATCAGCTGCCGCACGTAGAAGGGGTCGGCCACGTAGAAGTGGTGGATCGGGTGGGTGCTGCCGAAGTTCAGGCAGAACACCTGGAACGGCACCAGGTACCACTTGTCGAACACCTGGGTCTGCTGCAGCACGTTCCCCTGCTCGACGTCCCCCTGGTAGTGCATGTTGCTGCTGATGAAGTGCAGGCAGAAGCCGCGCCACACGTTCGGTCCCACCCAGACGACGGTCAGCACGGTGAGCGCGTGCAGCAGCCCGGCTGGGACGGCGGCTCCGGCCCAGGTGGCCACGTGCAGGGCGAGGAAGCCGTACCAGATGGTGATCGCCACCGGGGTCAGCCCGATGCTCGCCTTGAGGATGGTGCGCCGCCACAGCGCGTCCTCGTCGTCCTCCGGCCGGGTCGTGACGATCCGGATCAACGCCGGCACGTACGGGTCGAGCAGGCTGTAGAGCCGGACCGGGCCCCACGGCTTCCCGTTGGTGATCGACACCTCCTCGATGTCGTCGGGGAGACCGGAGTACGCGTGGTGCCGCAGGTGCAGGCGGATCCGGTAGACCGGGTTGATCGTGTACGGGCGGATCGCCCAGACGCCGAACAGCAGCGCGTATCGCACGGCCTTGCGGCGGCGGAAGTAGAGGGCGTGGATCAGGTCGTGCTCCACCTCGTGGCCGACCGCGGCGAAGGCCGCGGACAGCAGCACGGTCACGTACCAGGGCAGCACGCCGGTCAGGTAGAGCGCGCCGGAGCCGACGAACCCGGCGACGGCGACGCCGAAGGCGGCCAGGCCGAGGGCGTCCTGGTGGCGCAGCACCGGGTGGTCGCGGCGCAGCTCCTGCGACCGGCGCCGGATCGCCGCGGTGATCACCTTGGTCCGCGCCCGGTCGTCGGCGGACAGCCCCCTGGTGTCGACCGGGATGTCGACGTCGACCGGGATGTCGAACGCGACGGGCTCCGGGCTGCCGCCGGGCCGCGTCGTCATCGTGCCGAAGACCCCGATCCCGGGGGGCGTCGGCCGCGGCTGGTCGGCGTCGGGGACGTCCACCCCTGGGGCTGTGGTCATGCGGCTGCCTCACTCCTCCGGCTGATCGGTCGCGGCGGGCCGTAACGGAGTGTGAGGGGTGGGTCCAGCCGCTCGGGTTGCGAGCTCGACACGTTCGGGTTACGTACGTCTGCCGTTCGCTCCGGAGCGTGAGAGCGGTGGTCAGGCCGCCGGACGGCGGACGGGCAGCACCCGGCTGCGCGGGGTGCCGGTACCGGTGTCGTCCTCGTCGGCGAGCAGCGCGGCCGCCATCACCCGGAGCCCGTCCAGGTCGTGCACGTCGCCGGCCGCGGCGGGGACGGTGCGCACCGGCACCTCCGGGTGCGCGCTGGTGAACCGGTCGGCCAGCCGCTGCTCCCGGGTGGCCTGGGCCATCCGCTCGGCGTGCACCCGCAGCGCCCCGGCCGCCAGCGAGGCGTCCGGCCCGCCCGCCTCGCCGACCGCCTCGGCCGCGGCCTCGGCGCGGGTGGCCGACAACCCGGTGGTCGCCGGCGGGTGCGTCCGGTTCAGCACCAGCCCGGCCAGCGGCATCCCCTCGGTGGAGAGGCGGTCGACGAAGTAGGAGGCCTCCCGGAGCGCATCGGGCTCGGGGGCGGCGACGACGACGAAGGCGGTGCCGGGCTGGCGCAGCAGCTCGTAGGTGGCGGTGGCCCGCTCCCGGAAGCCGCCGAACATCGTGTCCAGCGCGGAGACGAACGCGGAGATGTCGTTGAGCAGCTGCCCGCCGAGGATCTTGCTGATGATCCGGCTGAACAGGCTGAAACCGGCGCCGAACAGCCGGACCCCGGCCCGACCGCCGGCCCGGGCGGGCGCGGTGAGCAGCCGGATCATCGTGCCGTCGAGGAACCGGCTCATCCGGTTCGGGGCGTCCAGGAAGTCCAGCGCCGAGCGGGACGGCGGGGTGTCGACGATCACCAGGTCCCAGCGCTCGCTGGCCCGCAGCTGCCCCAGCTTCTCCATCGCCATGTACTCCTGCGTGCCGGCGAAGGAGGAGGAGAGCGCCTGGTAGAAGGGGTTCTCGAAGATCACCCGCGCCCGCTCGGGCGTCGAGTGCGCGGACACCACGTCGTCGAACGTCCGCTTCATGTCCAGCATCATCGCGTGCAGCTCGCCGTCGACCCCCGGCGTCTCGACCAGCCGCGGCTCGTTGTCCAGCTCCACCAGGCCGAGGGACTGGGCCAGCCGGCGGGCCGGGTCGATGGTGAGGACGACGACCTGCCGGCCGGCCTCCGCCGCCGCCAGGGCCAGCGCCGCCGACGTCGTCGTCTTGCCCACCCCGCCGGAGCCGCAGCAGACCACGATCCGGGTGGCCGGGTCGCGGACCAGCTCGGCCAGGTCCATCGCCGGGGCCCGGTGCTGCGGGGCGCTCACGCGGCCGCCTCCGCCGTCAGGTGCCCCTCCAGGCGCTCGGCCAGCTCGAACAGGCAGCCCAGGTCGATCGGCCCGACCGACAGCGGCAGCTCGACCGTGGGCCGGCCGAGTGCGGCGACGTCGGCGCGCAGCGCGTCCTGCGCCGTCCAGCGGCGGGCGTGCTCCACCACCTCGGCGACCAGCCCCTCGGCCAGCTGGTCGCCGCCGGCGAGCTCCGTCGCCGCCAGCGCCGGCGCGAGGTCGGCCGCCGTCAGCCCGCCGTCGGCCGCCCGGGCCAGCGCGTCGGGTGGCAGCAGCGGCTCGCTGGCCATGTTGACGATCACCGAACCCACCGGCAGCCCGGCCTCGCGCAGCTCGCCGATCGCGTCGGCGGTCTCCTGCACCGGCATGTCCTCCAGCATCGTGACCAGGTGGACGGCGGTCTGCGGTGACCGGAACACGGCCATCACCCCGTCGCTCTGGGTCTTGATCGGACCGGAGCGGGCCAGCCCGGCCACCTCGTTGGTGACGTTGAGGAAGCGGGTGATCCGCCCGGTCGGCGGGGCGTCGACGACGACGGCGTCGTACACCGGCCGACCGTTCTCCCGGCGGGTCACCGCCTCCTTGATCTTCCCGGTGAGCAGCACGTCGCGCAGGCCCGGGGCGATCGCGGTGGCGAAGTCGATCGCGCCCATCTTGCGCAGCGCGTAGCCGGCCCGCTTCAGGTTGTAGAACATGTCGAGGTACTCCAGGAACGCCGCCTCGACGTCGATGGCCAGCGCCTTCACCTCGCCCCCGCCGCGCGCGACGGCGACCCGGCGCTCCTCGTAGGGCAGCGGTGGGGTGTCGAACAGCTGGGCGATGCCCTGCCGGCCCTCGGTCTCGACGAGCAGCACGTGGTGCCCGTCGGCGGCCAGTGCCAGGGCGAGCGCGGCGGCGACCGTCGTCTTCCCGGTGCCGCCCTTGCCGGTCACGACATGGCACCGCACGGAGCGGGGGGCGAGCGTCACCGGATCAGCGTACGAGCGGTCGTCCCCGCCCGCTGGAGCTGCGCTAGCGTCGCGGCATGAGCGAAGCCCGCCGTACCTGGGAGTACGCCACCATCCCGCTGCTGATCCACAACACGAAGGCGATCCTGGACTCCTGGGGCGTCGACGGCTGGGAGCTGGTCACCGTCCTCCAGGGTCCCGGCGGCGGCGACCAGCTGGTCGCCTACCTCAAGCGCCCGACGAGCTGAGGCCGGCATGAGCACCCCGCAGAGCTGGCACGCCCGGCTGGCCGAGCTGGGCGTCCGGCTGCCCCCGGTCGCGGCCCCGGTCGCCGCCTACGTCCCGGCGGTCCGCACCGGTCAACTGGTCTTCACCTCCGGGCAGCTGCCCTTCGTCGACGGCGGGCTCCGCCGCTCCGGCAAGGTGGGCGGCTCGGTCGACGTCGAGGACGCCGCGGCCGACGCCAAGGTCTGCGCGCTCAACGCGCTCGCCGCGATCGACGACCTGGTCGGCCTGGACAACGTCGCCCGGGTCGTGCGGGTGGTCGGCTACGTGGCCAGCGCGGAGGGGTTCAGCGCCCAGCCGCGGGTGGTCAACGGGGCCAGCGAGTTCCTCGGCCGGGTCTTCGGCGAGGCCGGGCACCACGCCCGCAGCGCCGTCGGCGTCGCCGAGCTGCCGATGAACGCCCCGGTCGAGGTGGAACTCACCGTCGAGCTGCGATGACATCGCGATCCTCCGGATCGCGCCGCCATGACACTGCGTTCCTCCGGATCGCCTCGCGATCAGGTGCCGGTGCCGGTTGCGACGAGCGGGTCCCCGTGTCGTCGTCAGGGAGCCTCCGGCCCCCGTGCCGTCGCCACCGCCTCCTTCGTCGGCGTCCGTAGGCGTCGGCGTCCGTAGGGTCGTTCCGTGAACTCCTCAGCTCCTGTGCCGGTGCGGCAGGCCGCGACGGTGTTGCTGGTGCGGGACGGTGACGCCGGGCTGGAGGTCCACCTGCTGCGCCGCACCCGCGGGATGCCCGCCGCCGGGGGGATGACCGCCTACCCCGGTGGCGGCGTCGACGAGCGGGACGGGGACGTGGAGACCGCCTGGGTCGGGCCGCCGCCGGCGGAGTGGGCCGCGGTCTGGGGCTGCGACGAGCGGCTGGCGCGGGAGCTGGTGTGCGCCGCCGTCCGGGAGACCTTCGAGGAGGCCGGCGTGCTGCTGGCCGGGCCGCCCGAGGGGGGCGGCGTCGTCCCGGATGTCTCCGGCGAGGACTGGGAGGCCCAGCGGCGGGCGCTGGTCGCCCGCGAGCTGTCCCTCGCCGAGCTGCTGGCCGCCCGCGGCCTGGCCGTGCGGGCGGACCTGCTGCGCCCGTTCGCGCACTGGATCACCCCGCCGGCCGAACGCCGCCGGTACGACACCAAGTTCTTCCTCGCCCTGCTGCCGGTCGGCCAGGAGGCCCGGGACGTCTCCGGCGAGGCGGACGAGGCGGGCTGGTCCACCCCGGCCGCCGCGCTCGCGGCCCACACCGCGGGCACCCGGCCGATGCTGCCGCCGACCGTGCACACCCTGGGCCAGCTGGCCGCCTTCCCCGACGCGGCGGCCGCCCTGGCCGGGTCGCCACCGGCGCCGGTGGTGCCGATCAGCCCGAGGTTCGTGCGCGGGCCCGACGGCCTGGTCGCCGTGCTGCCCGACGGCACCCGCATCCCGATGGTGCGGCCGCCCCGCGACTGACGAGGGCCCCCACTCCGGTTCGAGTGAGGGCCCACGTCAGCGGCCCGCCTGCAGGGTCCCGCCGCGAGCGTGCGAGCGGTGGGGGGCAGGCGGGTCCTTCTTCAGCGCGCGCGTCGCCGCAGCCGCTCCTCGTCGAGGACGACGACGGACTTGCCCTGCAGCTGGATCCAGCCGCGGTGCACGAAGTCGGCCAGCGCCTTGTTCACCGTCTCGCGGGAGGCGCCGACCAGCTGGGCCAGCTCCTCCTGGGTGAGGTCGTGCTTGACCCGCAGGCCCTCGCCCTCGCGGCTGCCGAAGCGGTCGGCCATCTGCAGCAGCGCCTTGGCCACCCGGCCGGGCACGTCGGTGAAGATGAGGTCGGCGACCGAGTCGTTGGTGCGGCGCAGCCGGCGGGCCAGCACGCGCAGCAGCTGCTCGCCGATCTCCGGGTGCGCGGTGATCCACGGGCGCAGCATCGTGTTCGGCATCTTGGCCAGCCGCACGTCGGTGACCGCCGTGGCGGTGGCGGTGCGCGGACCGGGGTCGAAGACCGACAGCTCACCGAACTGGTCGGAGGGGCCCATGACGGCCAGCACGTTCTCGCGGCCGTCCGGCGCCCGCCGGGAGAGCTTGATCTTGCCGGAGAGCACGACGTAGAGGCTGTCGCCCGACTCGCCCTCGTTGAAGACCACGCGGCCGCGGGGCAGCAGCACCGTCTCCAGCGCGCTGGCCACCGGCTCGGCGGCCTCCTCCGACAGCCCCTGGAAGAGCCCGGACTGGGCAAGTACCTCGTCCACGTGCACCTCTCGCAACGTCCTCGCGGGGGCGATGGCGACCCGCGTTCCCGCAGAGTCTAGGCCCTGTGGCCAGGCTCACCCGTGCGGTCCGTCACCGGCCTGCCCACTCAGAGTGGGGCCGAACCATCGGCGCGGGCCCGGACGGCCGCTCAGTCGGGGTCGCGGTCGTCCTCGCCGTGCGTGCTGTCGAAGTCCAGCACCGCCGGCTGGGCCGGCGGGGTCATGTTCCGCGGGCGGCGCCGGCGGCGGGCGCGCCAGCGGCTCATCGCCCGGCGGATGCCCGAGGAGGCCAGGGTGCCCACCTCGCCCGGGGTGGCCGTGTCGAGGAACGCCTCGACCTCGCGCGGCGACGTGGGCCGGCGCAGCGGCTCCTCGACCCGCTCCATGACCAGCAGGAACGCGATCAGCAGCGGCGGGAACAGGATGACGATGAGGGCGACCACGAGCACCTCCTCGGCGGCGTCCCCGGGCGGGGAGGCCCGGGTGGGGACACGACGTCCGTCGTGCGGTCTGGGCGCGCGCCCGGCCGGATGCCGGGCGGTGCACCAGCATCGAGTATGACCGGCGGTCGCTGTCGGTGCCGACGCCTACCCTCGGTCGCGTGTCCGAGCCCGTGACCCCGCCGGCGTACACCCGGCCCGCCGCACCCCGCCGTCCGGCTCGCGCCGCCCGGCTGGGTGTCCCGCCCTTCGACCCCGAGGAGAGCCCGCTGGCCCGCACCCGGCGGGCCCGGCGGATCAACCGGGAACTGGCGCTGATCCACCCCGACGCGCACTGCGAGCTGGACTTCAGCACGCCGCTGGAGCTGCTGGTCGCCACCGTCCTGTCCGCGCAGACGACGGACAAGACGGTGAACAAGGTGACGCCGACCCTCTTCGCCCGGTACCCGACCGCCGCCGCCTACGCCGGGGCCGACCGGGCCGAGCTCGAGGAGATCCTGAAGCCCACCGGGTTCTTCCGGGCGAAGGCCAACTCGGTGCTCGGGCTGGGGCAGGCACTGGTCGAGCGCTTCGACGGCGAGGTGCCCGCCCGGCTGGCCGACCTGGTGACGCTGCCCGGCGTCGGCCGCAAGACCGCCAACGTCGTGCTCGGCAACGCCTTCGGGGTGCCCGGGCTCACCGTCGACACCCACTTCGGTCGGCTGGTGCGCCGGTTCGGCTGGACCGGGGAGGAGGACCCGGTCAAGGTCGAGACCGAGGTGGCCGAGCTGATCCCGAAGAAGGAGTGGACGATCTTCTCCCACCGGGTGATCTTCCACGGCCGGCGCGTGTGCCACGCCAAGAAGCCGGCCTGCGGCGCGTGCGGCCTCGCCTCGTGGTGCCCGTCCTACGGCGTCGGGCCGGTCGACCCGCAGGTGGCGGAGAAGCTGGTGAAGACCCCGGCCGCCTCGGACACCGAGTGACCAGCCTGCTGGCCCGCCGCCTCCTGCCGGTGCTCGCGGCCGGGCTGCTGGTGCTCACCGGCTGCACCTCCGACGCGGCCGACGACCCGGCCCGGGCGGCCGAGCCACCGGCCACCGGCGCCGCCCCCGACGTGCGGACCGACCTGGCGGCCTGCCCCGAGCAGCCCGACGAGCCGGCGCCGGACGGCGAGCTGACCGGGCTGTCGCTCGCCTGCTTCACCGGCGGCCGCCTCGACCTGGGCCGGGCGCAGGGCACGCCCACCGTGGTCAACCTGTGGGCCAGCTGGTGCCCGCCCTGCCGGGAGGAGCTGCCCGTGGTGCAGGAGCTGGCCGACACCGCCGGCGACCGGCTGCGCGTGCTGGGCGTCGACAGCCAGGACCGCGCCGCCGCGGGCGCCTCCTTCGCCGACGACGCCGGGGTCACCCTGCCCACCGCCTTCGACGAGGACGGCGAGGTCGCCACGGCGCTCGGCCTCCGCGGCCTGCCGCACACGGTGTTCCTCGCCGCCGACGGCTCGGTGGCGCACGTGCAGATCGGGCAGGTGCACTCGCTGGCCGAGTTCCAGGAGCTGGTCGCGGAGCACCTGGGCGTGCAGCTGTGACCGTCGCACCCGATGAGCTGGCCGATCTCCCCGAGCACGTCCGCCGCCTGGTCGCGACGGCCGGTGAGCTGTCGCTGTGGCACCGGCACGACCCCCGCGCCGCCCGCTCGGCCAGTGCCCGCCGGTCCGCGGTGCTCCTGCTGTTCGGCGAGGGGCCCGCGGGTCCGGACGTGCTGCTCATCGAGAAGGCCGCCCACCTGCGCCGGCACGCCGGCCAGCCGGCCTTCCCGGGCGGCGGCGCCGACCCGGGGGAGGACTACCCGGTGGCGACGGCGCTGCGCGAGGCGCACGAGGAGGCCGGCATCGACCCGGCCGGGGTTCGGGTGCTGACCACCCTGCCGGCGCTCTTCCTCGGCCCGTCGGACAACCTGGTCGTCCCGGTGGTCGGCTGGTGGGACGACCCGCGGGACGTGACGGTCGGCGACCCGTACGAGGTGGCCCGGGTGGCCCGGGTACCGCTGGCCGAGCTGGCCGATCCGGTCAACCGGTTCCGGGTGGGCCACCCGAGCGGCTACGTCGGCCCGGCCTTCGACGTCGCCGGGATGGTCGTGTGGGGGTTCACCGCGGCGCTGCTGGACGCCGTCCTGGAGGCAGCCGGCCTGGCCCGCCCCTGGGACGAGCGCGACGTCCGGCCGCTCGCCGTCCCCCCGGCGCCGGCCCGGCCGGCCGTCGGCGACCCGCTGGACGCCGGGGTGGCCGACCGCGCCGCGCCGGCGGTGGCCGACGACGCCGGGCGCACAGGCGGCCCGCGTACCGTCCCGGGACCATGAGCGCAGCCGAGGCCCGCCCACGCGCGCGGCGGAGCCCCCGCCGACCGGCAGCCGTGCTGCTGGTGGTCCTCGCCCTGCTCGGGCTGGTCCTGGCCGGCTGCGGCAACCAGACGCCCGCGCTGCCGGAGGCCACCCGCACCGCCGGCGGTGACGTCGGCACGGTGACCACCACGGCCGACGGCGTCCAGGAGATCACCTTGACCACCGGCGACGACTACGTCTTCACGCCGGACACCTTCACCGTCGAGCCGGGCACCGTGCGGGTGACCGTGCGCAACGAGGCCGACCAGCTGACGCACAACTTCCGCTTCACCCCGGACACCGGCCCGGCGCCGATCGAGCCGGCCATCCCGGTGCTCTCCCCGGGGGAGGAGGACACCATCGAGTTCGAGGTGACCGAGCCGGGCGACTACCCCTTCGAGTGCAGCTTCCACATCGCGCTCGGCCAGGTCGGGACGATGACGGTGCGCGCTCCGTGAGCTTGGTCGACGTCGCGCTGATCGTCCTGGCGATGGTCTTCGCGCTCTCCGGCTTCCGGCAGGGCCTGATCGTGTCGGCGACCTCGTTCGTGGGCTTCTTCGGCGGCGCGGTGCTCGGGGCCCAGCTCTCCGGGCCGATCGCCGACGAGCTGGCCACCTCCTCGGTAACCCGGGTGTTCGTCGCGCTGGTCGTCGTCCTCGCCGGCGCGCTGCTCGGCCAGCTGCTGGCCGGGGTGGTGGGCCGCGCGGTGCGCACCCGGCTCACCTGGGAGCCGGTGAAGGTGCTCGACTCGGTCGCCGGGGCGGTGGTCTCGGCCGTCGCGGTGCTGCTGGTGGCGTGGATGGTCGCCATCCCGCTGGCCAGCTCCCCGTTCCCCGGGGTGGCCTCGCAGGTGCGTGAGTCGACCCTGGTGCAGTCGGTCGACCGCGCGGTCCCCGAGCAGGTGCGCTCGCTCTACGAGTCACTGCGCGACGCGATCGACCGCCAGGGGCTGCCCGACGTCCTCGACCCGCTCACGCCCACCCAGGCGCGCGACGTCCCCGCCCCGGACCAGGCGCTGCTGGCCAGCCCGGTGGTCACGCAGGTGCGCGGGTCGGTGGTGCAGATCCGGGGGATCGCCGGCTCCTGCGCCCGGCAGATCGACGGGTCGGGGTTCGTCTACGCCGACGAGCGGGTGATGACCAACGCCCACGTGCTGGCCGGGGTCAGCCGGCCCACCGTCAGCGCCGAGGGCCAGGTCTACGAGGCCACCCCGGTCTACGTCGACGAGGAGACCGACGTCGCGGTGCTCGCCGTCCCGGGGCTGCCGCAGGTGCCGCTGCGGTTCACCCCGGCGCCGGCCGACACCGGCGACGACGCCATCGTCATGGGCTACCCGGGCGGCGGGGACCTGTACGTCGGCCCGGCGCGGGTGCGCGACCGCGGGCCGATCAGCGGGCCGGACTTCCGGGCGGTGCGCACCGTCGAGCGCGACGTCTACGCCTTGTACGGGCAGGTGCGCGCGGGCAACTCCGGGGGGCCGCTGCTGGCGCCGGACGGCTCGGTGCTCGGGGTGGTCTTCGCCTCGGCGATCGACGACCCGGACACCGGCTACGCGCTGACCTACGACCAGGTCCGGACGGCGGCCGAGCAGGGGCAGCGCGCGGTCACCGCGGTGGGCACCGGCGCCTGCGAGTAGTCGAAGGACCCCGCTGCCCCCCACCGCTCGCACGCTCGCGGCGGGACCCTGCAGAGGGGCCGTTCCAGCACGTCACCTTGCCCAGTCGGCGATCGCCGCGGTGACCTCGTCCGGGGCCTCCTCGTGCGGGAAGTGCCCGACCCCGGGCAGCTCGCGCCAGCGGTAGGCGCCGGCCACGTAGCGGTCCGATCCGCGCGCGGTGGCCGGCAGGACGTGCGTGTCCTGGGCACCGTGCAGCTGCAGCGTCGGCGCGGTGATCGGCGCGGCCATCCGCCGGGCGAACCGCAGCCCGTCCGGCCGCAGCTGCGACCGGCCGGCCCAGCGGTAGTACTCCATCGCCCCGTAGGCGGCCTGCGGGATGCGGGCCGCGGAGCGGTAGCGCTCCACCGCCTCGGCGAAGTCGCTGGTGTGCACCCAGGACGGCCCCGACCAGCGCCGCATCAGGTCGGCGACCGGGTCGTCGTCGGCGCGGGTGAGGCGCTGCTCGGGCAGCCGGGGCAGCTGGAAGCGCAGGGCGTAGGCCATCGCGCGGCGCTGCTGGGCGGTGGACATCCCGGCGCGCAGCCGGCGGGGGTGGGCGGCGGAGATGACCACCAGCCGGCGGACGGTGCGCGGGTGCAGGGCGGCCATCGTCCAGCCGACCAGCCCACCCCAGTCCGAGCCGACGACCACGGCCTCGGTCTCCCCGAGGGAGCGGATGACCGCCGCCGCGTCGGCCGCCGCGGTGGGCAGGTCGTAGCCGCGCGGTGGCTTGTCGCTGGCCCCGTAGCCCCGCAGGTCGGGGGCGACCACCCGCAGCCCGGCCGCCGCCAGCCCGGTGAGCTGGGAGCGCCAGGCCCACCAGAACTCCGGGAAGCCGTGCAGCAGCAGCACCAGCGGTCCCTCGCCCGCCTCGGCCGCGTGCAGCCGGACGCCGTTGGCGGAGACGTCGCGGTGCGACCAGGGACCGGGCAGCAGTGCGCTGGTGGCGTCGGGCAGCCCCTCGCCGGGGAGGGTCACCGGGTCAGCGCAGGGGGGCGTGCGCGTCCTGCCGGACGACCTGGCCGTCGCGGACGGTGGGCAGGTCGTGCGTGCGCTGGCCGGGGGCCTCTCGCCGCATCACGTCGGGCAGGTCCTGCAGCGTCTCGATGGTGCGCTCGGGCTTCTTGATCTTCTTGACCAGCCGCCAGCCCACCAGGCCGACGACCGCGGCCAGCAGGACCAGGAGGGCGAAGACGATGAGGAACGCCGCCCAGCGGGGGAGCCAGACGGCGAGCAGTTCGGCGAGGAAGAAGAAGAAGAAGAAACCGGCGAAGGCGAGCATCGCGCCGGCGGCGGCGAACGCCCCGGCGCCGGCGCCGCCCCGCTTGACGGAGGCGCCGATCTCGGCCTTGGCCAGCTCGATCTCCGAGCGGACCAGGGTGGAGACGTCGGCCATCGCGCTCTTGGCCAGCGTGCCGACCGAGGGCTCGGTGGAGCCGGCGGCGGTCGATCCCGACTGCGGGTGCGACGGCAGACTGTGGGCCACGGGTGGCTCCTCCCTCATCGGCGCCGGGCGGACTCCCGGCGCATCGGACTGCGCATGATCGTGCCGCATGCGGCCGATCGTCGCTGTCCGGGGTCACCCGGGAGGAGGGGGCTCACCCGATGTCACAGCGGCACGGACAGTCGGTGACGTGCGGGTTCCCGGGCGTCCCGGCGACGTCGGAGGGGCACCAGGAGCGCTCCCCGGCGGTACCCGATCGGGACGGGGGAGAGGCGCGGCACCGGGTGGGGGCGGAGCTGGTGGGGGCGGAGCTGATGGGGTGGGAGCTTGTGCTCTGCTCACCGGGGGTGAGCAGAGCACAAGCTCCCAGCAGTGACCTCTGTCCCGTTCCGGGGCCCGACCCGAGCTCGCGAGGGGTGCTGAGGGCGGGGCGCCGCCCTCAGTCGTCGGAGCCGCTGGAGGGCAGCTTGGCGCTGATGAGCTCCATCACCGAGGAGTCGGTGAGGGTGGTGACGTCGCCCAGCTCCCGGTTCTCGGCCACGTCACGGAGCAGGCGGCGCATGATCTTGCCCGAACGGGTCTTCGGCAGCTCCTGCACGACCATGATCTGCCGCGGGCTGGCGATCGGGCCGATCTCCTTGCGGACGTGCAGCCGCAGCTCCTTGACCAGCTCCTCACCCCGGTCGACGGCGTCCCCGCGGAGGATGACGAAGGCGACGATGCCCTGGCCGGTGGTCGGGTCGGTGGCGCCCACCACGGCCGCCTCGGCCACCGTCGGGTGGCTGACCAGGGCCGACTCCACCTCGGTCGTGGAGATCCGGTGCCCGGACACGTTCATCACGTCGTCGACCCGGCCGAGCAGCCAGATGTTGCCGTCGGCGTCCTTCTTGGCGCCGTCGCCGGCGAAGTAGACGTTCTTGCCGAACCGGGACCAGTAGGTGTCGACGTACCGGTCGTCGTCGCCCCAGATGGTGCGCAGCATCGCCGGCCACGGCTCGGTGAGCACCAGCAGGCCGGTGGAGTCGTCGGCGAGCTCGTTGCCCTCGTCGTCGACGACCTTGGCGGAGATCCCGGGGAACGGGTGCTGGGCGGAGCCGGGGACGAGCTTCGTGACGCCGGGCAGCGGGGTGATCATGTGGCCGCCGGTCTCGGTCTGCCACCAGGTGTCCACGATCGGGCAGCGGCCACCGCCGATGTTCTTGTGGTACCAGAGCCAGGCCTCGGGGTTGATCGGCTCACCGACCGAGCCGAGCAGCCGCAGCGAGGAGAGGTCGAACCCGGCCGGGACGTCGTCGCCCCACTTCATGAACGTGCGGATCGTGGTCGGGGCGGTGTACAGGACCGTGACCCCGTACTGCTGCACGATCTCCCACCAGCGGCCCCGGTGCGGGGTCTCCGGGGTGCCCTCGTACATCACCGAGGTGGCCCGGTTGGCCAGCGGTCCGTAGACGATGTAGCTGTGCCCGGTGACCCAGCCGACGTCGGCCGCGGTCCAGAAGACGTCGGTGTCCGGCTTGAGGTCGAACGTCGCCCAGTGGGTGTAGCTGACCTGGGTGAGGTAGCCGCCGGAGGTGTGCAGGATCCCCTTGGGCTTCGCCGTCGTGCCGGAGGTGTACATGATGTAGAGCGGGTGCTCGGCGTCGAAGGCCTGCGCCTCGTGCTCGGCCGACTGCCCGGCGACCAGCTCGTGCCACCAGACGTCGCGGCCCTCGGTCCACTCGACGTCGGTCTCGGTGCGCTTGACCACCAGCACGCTGCGCACGCCGTCGGTCTTGGTCAGCGCCTCGTCCACGTTCGGCTTGAGCGGGCTCGGCGCGCCCCGCCGGTAGCCGCCGTCGGCGGTGATGACGACCTTGGCGTCGGCGTCGGTGATCCGGCTGGCCAGCGCGTCGGGGGAGAAGCCACCGAAGACGACCATGTGGACGGCGCCGATGCGGGCGCAGGCCAGCATGGAGATCACCGCCTCCGGGATCATCGGCAGGTAGATCGCCACCCGGTCGCCGGCGTTCACACCGAGCTCGGTGAGCGCGTTCGCCGTGCGGCAGACCTCGTCCTTGAGCTCGGCGTAGGTCAGCGTGCGGGTGTCGCCGGGCTCGCCGACCCAGTGGTAGGCGACCTGGTCGCCGTGGCCGGCGTCCACGTGCCGGTCGACGCAGTTGACCGCGACGTTGAGCTTCCCCCCGACGAACCACTTCGCGAACGGCGGGTTGCTCCAGTCCAGCGCCTGGTCCCACGGCTGCGCCCAGTCCAGTCGGCGGGCGGCGTCCTCCCAGAAGCCGACCCGGTCGGCCGCGGCCCGCTCGTAGGTGTCGGGCCCCGCGTTGGCGGAGGCGGCGAGCGCCTCCGGGGGCGGGAACCCGCCCTCGGGCAGCTGGCTGGACAGGCCCTGGGCGTCGTTCGTCTGGGTCTCGCTCATGCGCCACCTCCGGATCCGGGCGTCACCCCACCGGTGAGGCGACGCTGTCTCTGCTGCACAAACCTATGGCCCCGGTCACCTCCTCGTCAGGTGCCCCCGCGCGCCGCCTGGAACGCGGCCGGGCGAAACTGTCGTGGTGGACACCGGGACGGACGGGGAGCCCCGGGACGACGGTCGGGCCACCCGGTTCGCCGGGCTGCCCGGTGCCGCCGCGCTGGGGCTGGTGCCGCCGCCGTCGGCCGCCGCCGTCCCGGCGACCCGGTTGACCGACCCGGACTGGACCCACGAGGTGCTCGCGGCCCGGGCCGCCCGCCAGGGCACCGACGACGTGCGGGTGCTGGCCACCGTGTGGTGGTACTCGACCTCGAGCGTGCTGCTGGGACCCGTCCTCGCCGGGCTGGTCACCGGGGTGCCGGTGTCCGCCCGGCTCGCCGACACCACGGTGCACCTGCTCAGCGGGTACGCCCCGGTCGCCGCGTCGGCCGGCCGCCCGGCCGACGGTGCCGACCCGGCCGGTGACCTGCGCGCCGCCCTGGCGGCGGTGATCACCGCGGTGGCCCGGGCCGGGGGGCTGCGGGAGCGGCCGCTGTGGGCGATCGCCACCGACTCCCTCGCCAACCGGCTCCTCGCGCTGGGCCGCGCCACCGGCGGCGTCGCGGCGGCCACCGCCCTGGCCGGCCCGCTCGCCGCCGCGGTCGGCACGCCGCTGCCGGCGCCGCGGTTCGTCGACGTCCCCCGGCCCGGTGGCGGGGCGGTCCGGTTCACCCGCCGCGCGTCCTGCTGCCTGCTCTACCGGGTGCCGCACGAGGCCACCTGCACGGCGTGCCCGCGGCGCCCCCCGGCGCACCGCGAGGTGCTGCTCGAGGACTCCGCGGCGCGGGTGCCGCCGGACTGAGGCTCAGCCGCAGATCGCGGTGTCGATGGTCTCCTCGAGCCGGAGCGCCTGCTCCTGGGTGGTCGGGTCGCCGGTGACCACGACGACCGCACCACGCCCGTCGCTGGTGACGGCGTTTCGGGTGTGCGTCCCCGGCAGGTCCCCGCCGTGACCCCAGGCGGTGCCGCCGCAGCTGAGGTCGTTGGGTCTGCAGCCCCAGCCCGTACCCCACGGTGCCGCGCGCTGCCGTGCCGTCCGCGGGCACCGTCCGCTGCATCTCGGCCAGCAGCTCCGGCGCGAGCAGCTCGCCGTCGATCAGCGCGTGGCCGAAGCGCAGCAGGTCCCGCGGGGAGGAGACCAGCGCACCGCGTGGGCGTCCGGTGACCCGCCGCGGCGCAGCACGCATCAGGCCGGCGGTGCGCCGAGGCCGACGACCGGGCCGACCACCCAGACCGCCGGCGGGCGGATGTCGGCGTCGGCGATCGCCTGGCCCAGGCCGGCGAGGGTGGTGCGCACCGTGCGCTGGCCGGGGGTGGCCCCGTCGGCGACCACGGCGACCGGCGTCTGCGGGTCGCGACCGTGCTCGACCAGCGCCGCGGCGATCCGCGGTGCGGTGTCCACGCCCATCAGGACCACGACCGTGCCGCGCAGCCGGCCCAGCGCCGCCCAGTCGACCAGCGAGGCCGGGTGCCCCGGCGGGACGTGCCCGGAGACGACGACGAACTCGTGCGTCATGCCGCGGTGGGTGACCGGCACCCCGGCCAGCCCGGGGACGGCGATCGCGCTGGTCACCCCGGGCACGACCTCCACCGGCACCCCGGCGGCGGCGCACGCCTCGAGCTCCTCCCAGCCGCGCCCGAAGACGAACGGGTCGCCGCCCTTGAGGCGCACCACCCGCTTGCCGGCCAGCGCCCGGTCGACCAGCAGCTGGTTGATCTGCTCCTGGGCCATGGACCGCCCGCGCGGCAGCTTGGAGGCGTCGATCACCTCGACCTCGGCGGGCAGCGAGGCGAGCAGGCCCTGCGGGGCGAGGTGGTCGGCGACGACGACGTCGGCGGTGGCCACCGCGTGCCGGCCGCGGACGGTGACCAGGCCGGGGTCACCGGGCCCGCCGCCGACCAGCACCACGCTGCCCGCGCCGCCCGGGGAGGTGCGCGCGGCGCGGTCGGAGATCGAGCCGTCGGTGATCCCGGCCAGCACCGCGTCGCGGACCCCGATGGCCCGCTGCGGGTCACCGCCACCGTGCACGCCGACCACCAGGTCGCCCTGCCGGCCGACGGCGGGGGTCCAGGCGCTGGAGGCCGACCGGTCGTCGGCGCGGGCGCAGAACACCCGGGCCCGCTCGGCCTCCTCGGCGATCGCGGCGTTGACGCCCGGGTCGTCGGTCGCGGCGACGGCGTACCAGGCGCCGTCCAGGTCGCCGCGCACGTACCGGCGGGGGTGCCAGGTCACCGAGCCGGGGCCGACCAGCGCCTCCAGGGCCGGGGTGACCTCGGGGCTGACCACGGTGACCAGGGCGCGGGCCTCCAGCAGCCCGGCCACCCGGCGGTGGGCCACCTGGCCGCCGCCGACCACCACGACACGGCGTCCGGCCAGGCGCAGCCCGACCGGGTAGACGGCGGCCGGGGCGGGGTCAGTCGCGGTCATCGGCTCTCTTCTGCCAGGGGTGCGGGGCGGGGAGGTCGGCGGCGACGTCGGCGGCGACAGGGGTGGAGATCCCCGCAAGGATCGCAGCCAGGGCTCCCGCGAAGGCACGCGAGGTCCCCGGATCGCGCACCGCGACCCGGAGATGGTCACCGGTCAGCCCCGGGAAGGTGTCCCCGCGGCGCACCGCCCAGCCCTCCTGGCGCAGCCGTTCGCGGACCGCTGCGCCGCCGGGCACCCGGAGCAGCACGAACGCCGACGACGGGTCGCCGACGACCGTCACGCCGTCCGGCAGCGCGTCGACCAGCGCGCGCCGGTGCGTGGCCAGCCGGCGGGCGACGGCGTCGGCCTCGGCCCGGGCGCGGTCGGTGCTGCACGCGACCAGCGCGGCCAGCGCGGGGGTCGAGACCGGCCAGTGCGGCTGCTGGGCGGCGAGCGCGGCGACCAGGTCGGCCGGCCCGAGGGCGTAGCCGACCCGCAGCCCGGCCAGCCCCCAGGTCTTGGTCAGGCTGCGCACCACCAGCAGACCGGGCAGGTCGTCGCGCTGTGCGAGGGACGCCGGCTCACCGGGCACCGAGTCGGCGAACGCCTCGTCGACCACCAGCACCCGGCCGGGCCGGGCCAGCGCGGCGACCGTCTCGGCGGGGTGCAGCACCGACGTCGGGTTGGTCGGGTTGCCCAGCACCACCAGGTCGGCGTCGTCCGGCACGGCGGCCGGGTCCAGCCGGTAGCCCGGGGCGGGCAGCAGCAGCCGCTCGACCGGGTGGCCGGCCGCCCGCAGCGCCGCCTCCGGCTCGGTGAACGAGGGGTGCACGACGACGGCCCGCCGCGGGGTGAGCGCCCGGGCGAGCAGGGTGAACGTCTCGGCCGCCCCCGCGGTGAGCAGCACCTCGGCGGGGGAGCGCCGGTGCGCGGCGGCGACGGCGGCGCGGGCGGGGCCGGGGTCGGGGTAGCCGGCGCTGGCGTCCAGCGCCTCGTGCAGCACCGTGCGCAGCCAGTCCGGCGGCGCGTCGGCCCGCACGTTCACCGCGAGGTCGACCAGCCCGGGGCCGACCTCGACGTCGCCGTGGTGCCGCAGGTCGACGTCGTCGTCGTGCTCCTCGCCCAAGTGGCCACTTGGGCGAGCAGGTCGTGCGCCACCTTCCTCGCCGAAGTGGCCACTTCGGCGAGTCGGTTGCCCGGCACCTTCTTCGCCCGAGTGGCCACTTCGGCGCCCGGTGGCGACCGCCACCGTCACCCGGCCGCGCACCGTCCTGCCGACGACGAGCCGGCCACCGCCGAGCAGCGCGGCGGCCTCGGCGACCGATGCGGTGCCCACCGCGGCCGCGACCCGCGCCGAGGGGGCCGGCACGGGCACCGCCGCCAGCACCGGCGCGGGGTGCCCGGTCAGCGGCCAGCCCCGCCGCGCGGCGGCCTCGCGCAGCCCGGGTTCCGCGGCCCGCACGTCCAGCGTGGCGAGCACGACCGGGCCGGCGTCCGGCGGGAGCACCGCGTCGATCGCGGCCAGCACCTCGTCGGCGGTCACCCCGCTCCGGGCCCCGACGCCCACGGTGATCACGCCCGCACGCCGGGGGAGTCGGGCAGCGCGTCGAGCAGGGCGTCGGCGTCGCGCGGGAGGGTGCCCGCGGGCAGCAGCCCGAGCTCGCGCAGCCGGACGCCGACGGTCAGCGCCCAGGGCCGGTCCAGCCGGGCCCGGGCCAGCAGCGCGTCGTCGCCCAGCACGACCTCCGGCAGGCCCTGCACCACCCGGCCGTCGACGACGACGGCGACCTCGTCGGCCCAGCGCAGCGCCAGGTCGACGTCGTGGGTGCTCATCACCACCGTCGAGTCGGCCTCCTGCAACCGGGCCAGCGCGGCCAGCGCCTCGCCGACCGCGGTCGGGTCCAGCCCGGCGGTCGGCTCGTCCAGCAGCAGCACGCATGGGCGCATCGCCACCGCGCCGGCCATCGCCACCCGCTTGCGCTCGCCGTAGGACAGCTGGTGGGTGGGCCGGTCGGCCAGGTGGGTGACCGCGAGCAGCTCCAGCGCCTCGGCGACCCGGGCGCGCACCTCGTCCTCGGCCAGCCCCAGGTTCACCGGGCCGAAGGAGATGTCCTGCGCGACGGAGGCGCTGAACAGCTGGTCGTCGGGGTCCTGCAGCACCAGCTGCACCGTCTGCCGGTGCGCGCGCAGGCCCTTCCGGGTGTGGTGCAGCTCGGCGCCGTCCAGGGTGACCCGGCCGCGGGTCGGCTCCAGCGCCCCGGACAGGCAGCGCAGCAGCGTCGTCTTCCCCGAGCCGTTGGCGCCCAGCACCGCCAGCCGCCGGCCCGCCGGGACGGTGAGCGAGGCGCCGTCGAGCACCGGCCGGCGGCGGTCGTAGCCGGCGGTGAGCCCGGCCGCGGCCAGCGTCAGGTGACTCATGCCAGCACCCCGACGGCGACCAGCGCGGCCAGCCCGGCGACGGTGAGCGCCTCGAACCGGCGGGAGCCCGGCAGCGTCTCGGGCAGCACCCGCAGGCCGGTCTCCATGCCCCGGCCGGCCAGCCCGTCCTGCAGCCGCCGGGCCCGGTCCCAGGAACGGGTCAGCACGGCGGCGGCGAGCACGCCGCTGGAGCGGTAGGAACGGCGCACGGTGGAGTGGCCCATCCGCGCGGTCTGCGCCTCCCGGATGGTGGTCAGGCTGGTGAGCAGCACGAACAGCAGGCGGTAGGTGACCGAGGCGACCTCCACCACCGCGGCCGGCACGCGCAGCCGCTGCAGCGCGGGCAGCAGGTCCGACATCGGCGTGGTCGTCGCCAGCAGCAGCACCGCGGCGCTGCCGGCCAGCGCGTGCCCGACCAGCCCGCCTGCCTGCGCCGCGGCGTCCGGGGCCCAGCCCAGCCCCCCGTCACCGATCTGCACCACCGCGGTCAGCGCGCCGATGGTGATGAACGCCAGCGGCAGCCGGATGGCCCGGCCGAAGGTGCGCGCCGGCACCCGGGCCGGGCCGAGCGCCAGGACGACGGCGGCCAGCCCGACCAGCACGCTGCCCGGCCACACCGGCAGCACCAGGGCGCTGAGCACCAGCCCGCCGGACAGCAGCAGCTTGTCCGCCGGGGACCGCCGCCGCCAGGCGCTGCTCCAGGCGGCGTCGTCGATCGCGAGCCCGGTCACGGCCCGGTGCTGGATCTCTCCGCGGCCCGGTGCGCCGTCCGCCGGCCGCGCAACCGGCCGAGGACGTACCCGAGCACGCCGCCGCCCAGCGCGGCCTGCAGCGCGAACAGCCCCGACTCGATCTCCGAGGAGCCGGGGGAGAAGACCGACTCGAACCACGGCTCGTAGTCCGGGGCGGACTCCTGCACCAGCTCGGTCGCCTGGCTGTCGGTGCCGGCGTACTCGCTGTCCCGGTCCAGCAGCAGCGGCGTGGCGAACAGCGCGATCACGGCCAGCACCAGCAGCGCGGTGACCAGGTGCCGCCTCATCGGAGCCCCTCCCGCGCCGCGCCGTCCCCGCTCTCCCCGAGGCGCACCGGCGCGGGTTCGGGTTCGGGTTCGGGGCGGAGGATGCCGAGGCGCTCCAGCTCGGGGCGGGCGTTGACGGTGAGCACCCGGAACAGCAGGACGCCGAGCAGCCCCTCGCCGATCGCCAGCGGTATCTGGGTGAGCGCGAAGACGCTCAGGTACTTCAGCGCCGCGCCGGCCAGCCCGCTCTCCGCGTCCGGGAAGGCGAGCGCCAGCTGCAGCGACGTCGTCACGTAGGTGGCCAGGTCGGCCAGCGCCATCGCGGCGAACACCCCGGGCAGCAGGCCGCCGCCGCAGCGGCGCACCAGCCGGTAGGCGCCGTAGCCCACCCACGGCCCGACCACCGCCATGGAGAACGCGTTGGCACCCAGGGTGGTCAGGCCGCCGTGGGCGAGCAGCAGCGCCTGGAACAGCAGCACCACCGTGCCCAGCAGCGCCATCACCGGGGGCCGGAACAGGACGGCGCCCAGCCCGGTGCCCGTCGGGTGGCTGGAGCTGCCGTTGAACGAGGGCAGTTTGATCGCGCTCAGCACGAAGGTGAACGCGCCGGCCGCGCCGAGCAGCAGCGTCGACTCCGGGTGCTCGCGGACCTCCTTCACCACCGCGCGGGCGCCGTGCACCACGAAGGGCGCGGCGGCGAGCGTCCAGCCGAGCGCGTGGGTCTCGGGGAGGAACCCCTCAGCGATGTGCACGGCCGACCTCCTGGGGGAGCCGCGCGGCGGCGGCGACGAAGCGGGTGGCCATCCCCGGTGATCCGGCCCAGTTCAGGTGCAGGTAGCTGGCGTGCACGTTGGCGCTGACGAAGCCCTCCGGGCCGTCGGCGTTCCACTGCCAGGCCGGTGTCGGACCGGCCGCCGGGCCGGCGGTGGTGCGGTGGAACTCGTGCCCGCGCACCCGGGTGCCGGCCGGGGCGAGCACGCTGTCGGTCAGCGCGACCGCGGCCCGGTAGCCCAGCGTGAGCCGCGGGTGCATCGCCGTCGTCGTCGGCAGCACGCCGCACATCGGCTCGCCGTCCAGCTCCTGGGACAGGTACAGCAGCCCGGCGCACTCGGCGGCGATCGGCGCCCCGGACCGGGCCAGTTCGGCGATCGCCGTGCGCAGCCCGACGTTGGCGCTCAGCGCGCTGGCGTGCACCTCGGGGAAGCCCCCGCCGACCACCAGCGCCCGGGTGCCCGCGGGGAGGGCGTCGTCCCGCAGCGGGTCGACGGTCACCACCTCGGCACCGGCGGCGGTGAGCAGCTCGGCGGTCTCGGCGTAGCCGAAGGTGAACGCCGGGCCGCCGGCGACGGCGACCACCGGCCGGCCCTCCACGCGGGTGACCTCGGTGGCCGGGTCCCACGGCTCGCCGGCCAGGTCGGGTGCGGTGCGGGCCAGCCGGAGGACGGCGTCCAGGTCGACGCTGGACTCCACCACCGCGCCCAGCGCGCGCACCGTGCGCACCGCCTCGGCCGACCGCTCGGCGGCGGGGACCAGGCCGAGGTGGCGGGAGGGGGTGTGCAGGTCCTCGATCCGCCGGACCGCACCGAGCACCGGCACCCCGGCCGCGCCCAGCGCCTCGCGCAGGATCGCCTCGTGCCGGTCGGAGCCGACCCGGTTGAGGACGACGCCGCCGATCCGCACCGTCGGGTCGAAGGTGGCGAACCCGTGCACCAGCGCGGCCACGCTGCGCGCCTGCGACGCGGCGTCCACGACCAGCACCACCGGGGCCTGCAGGTGCGCGGCGACCTGCGCGGTGGAGCCGTAGCCGGGCTCGACGCTGGCGTGCGCGGCGCCGTCGAAGAGGCCCATCACGCCCTCGACCACCGCGACGTCGGCGCCGCGGGAGCCGTGCAGGAACAGCGGGGTGATCCGGTCGTCGCCGACCAACCACATGTCCAGGTTGCGGCCCGGGCGGCCGGCGGCGAGGCCGTGGTAGCCCGGGTCGATGTAGTCCGGGCCCACCTTGTGCGGGCTCACGGTGAGCCCGCGGGCGGTCAGCGCGGCGATCAGGCCGGTGGTGATCGACGTCTTGCCGGCGTTCGACGACGGCGCAGCGACGACGATCCGCGGGATGGCCGTCACCACTCGATCCCCCGCTGGCCCTTCTGACCGGCGTCCATCGGGTGCTTGACCTTGGTCATCTCCACGACCAGGTCCGCGGCCTCGATCAGCGCCGGCGCGGCGTCGCGCCCGGTGATGACGACGTGCTGGCTGCCCGGCCGGTTCGTCAGGGTCTCCACGACGTCCGCGACGTCCACCCAGCCCCACTTCAGCGGGTAGGTGAACTCGTCGAGCACGTAGAAGCGGTGCGCCTCGGCGGCCAGGTCACGCTTGATCTGCGCCCAGCCCTCGGCGGCGTCGGCGGCGTGGTCGGTCTCGGTGCCGGCCCGGCGCGACCACGACCAGCCCGAGCCCATCTTGTGCCAGACGACCGGGCCACCCTCGCCGGTGGTCTCGTGCAGCCGGCCCAGCGCGGTCAGCGCGTTCTCCTCGCCGACCTTCCACTTGGCGCTCTTGACGAACTGGTAGACCGCGATCGACCAGCCCTGGTTCCAGGCCCGCATCGCCATCCCGAAGGCGGCGGTGGACTTGCCCTTCATCTCCCCGGTGTGCACGGCGAGCAGCGGGCGGTTGCGGCGCTGGCGCGTGGTCAGCCCGTCGACCGGGACCGCGGTGACCTGTCCCTGGGGCATGTCAGGCGGCCTCTCGCACCGTGCGGACCAGCGATTCCGCGCCCAGTTCCTCGAGCCGCATCGTCTGCGCGCCGAGCGCGGCGCCCAGCGAGGCGGCCAGCCCCAGCCGCACCGGGCCGGACTCGCAGTCGACGACGACGCTGGCGACGTCCGCCGTCGCGAGCAGCCCGGCCGCCCGGCGGGCGTCGGCGAGGTGGTCGCCACCGCGGGCGCCGGTCGCCCGGCCGTCGGTGACGACGACGAGCAGCGGCCGGCGCTGCGGGTCGCGCACCCGCTCCAGCCGCAGCGTCTCGTGCGCCTTGAGCAGCCCGGCGGCCAGCGGCGTCCGCCCGCCGGTGGGCAGGCTGGTCAGCCGGGCGGCGGCGGCCTCCACCGACCAGGTGGGCGGCAGGGCCAGCTCGGCCTCGCCGCCGCGGAAGGTGATCAGCCCGACCTTGTCCCGGCGCTGGTAGGCGTCCAGCAGCAGGGAGAGGACAGCGCCCTTGACCGCGGCCATCCGCGACCGCGCGCCCATCGACCCGCTGGCGTCGACGACGAAGAGGACCAGGTTGCCCTCGCGGCCCTCGAGCGTGGCCTGGCGCAGGTCGGCGCGTTCGATGCGCAACGCCCGGCCGGTGCGGCCGCGCGACCGCTGGTGGGGGGCGGCGGCGACCACCGTGTCGACCAGGTGCAGCTTGGTCACGGTGCCCTCGGGCGTGCGCGAGCCGACCACCCGGCCGCGCTCGCTGCGGGCCCGGGACCGCCGGCCGGCCGCGCCCGCGCCGATGCCGGGGACCTCCAGCCGGCGGGTGCGGAACGGGTCGGACGGCGCGACGGCCGCCTTCTCCGGGGCGGGTGCGGCGTCGGTGTGCCCGCCGCCCTCGCCCCGCGGCGCCGTCGTCGGCGGCTCCTCGTCGCCATCGTGGCCACTTTGGCGATCGGGACCGGCGTCGTCCGCGCCATTGTGGCCACTTCGGTCAGGCGGGGCCTCGCCTTCCGCGCCATCGTGGCCACTCGGGTGCGGTGGGGGGCCGTCGGGCGGGGAGTCGGGGCCGCCGTCGGGGTCCTCGGGCGGGGTCGGGTCGTCGTCCGGGCCCTCCTCGGGGCGGGAGTCCGACAGCGCCTGCTCCAGCGTCTCGTCGTCCAGGCCGGGGGCGTCGAAGGGGTTGCGCCGGCGGCGGTGCGGGAGAGCGAGCCGGGCGGCGACCCGGACGTCGTCCTCGGTCACCTCGGTGCGGCCGCACCAGGCGGCGTGCGCGATCGCGGCGCGGGCGGTGACCAGGTCGGCGCGCAGCCCGTCGACGTCGAAGGCGGCGCAGACGCTGGTCACCTGGCGCAGCGCGGCGTCGCTCAGCACCACCCGGGGCAGCAGTGCGCGGGCGGTGGCGATCTGTCCGGCCAGCTCGCGCTCGGAGTCAGCCCAGGCGGCGGCGAAGCCGGCCGGGTCGGCGTCGTACCCGAACCGGCGGCGCACGACCTCGGCGCGCAGGTCGGCGTCCCGGGGGGCGGCGACCTCGACGGTGAGGCCGAACCGGTCCAGCAGCTGGGGCCGGAGCTCGCCCTCCTCCGGGTTCATGGTGCCGACCAGCAGGAACCGTGCGGCGTGCCGCACCGAGACACCCTCGCGCTCGACGTAGGCGCGGCCCAGCGCGGCGGCGTCCAGCAGCAGGTCGACCAGGTGGTCGTGCAGCAGGTTGACCTCGTCGACGTACAGGACGCCGCGGTGCGCCCCGGCCAGCAGCCCGGGCTCGAAGGACTTCACGCCCTCGGTGAGCGCGCGCTCCAGGTCCAGCGAGCCGACCAGCCGGTCCTCCGAGGCGCCGACCGGCAGCTCGACCAGCCGGGCCGGGCGGGTGACCCCGCGGTCGTCGGCGGAGTGCGGGCCGTCGGGGCACTCCGGGTCGGGAGCGGCGGGGTCGCAGGCGAAGCGGCAGCCGGCCACGACGTCGACCGGCGGCAGGACCGCGGCCAGCGCGCGCACCGTCGTCGACTTGGCCGTGCCCTTCTCCCCGCGCACCAGCACCCCGCCGACGGCGGGGGAGACGGCGTTGAGCAGCAGGGCCAGTCGCATGTCGTCCATGCCGACGACGGCGCCGAAGGGATAGGTCATGAGCAGACCACGGGTCCTCTCCCCGGGTGTCCACGCCCGGAGGTGGCAGGAGGCGACGGCGGGAGTTCCTGACTCACCGGCTCGGGAGCCGGCTCACAGTGGCGGGACCGCGCCGGAGTCGCACCGGGCTTCCTCCACTGCCGTCGCAGTTGGAGCGCCATTCGACCACGGGAACCCGGGACGGGGACAGGGGCGTGTCTCTTGACGGATCGGAAAGTCGTCCGCCACACTTTCCGCCATGGAAAGCGACGGGGTGACGGCGGACCGCGAGCAGGCAGCGGCCCAGCTCGCGGAGCTGCAGGCCGGCCGGGCACAGCTCGCCGACCGGGTCATGCAGCCGTGGTGGCACGACGTGGCGGCGGGGCTGCTGCTCTTCGGGTTCTTCGCCTCCTCGGTGGTGGAGACCTCCTGGGTGCGCGCGGTGGCGGTGCTCGTCCTGGCCGGGGGCCTCGGCTGGCTGGCGTGGAGCTACCGCCGACGGACCGGGGTCTGGGCGTCGCCGGACGGCAGGGTGTGGCTGACCTGGGTACCCCTGGCCCTGGCCGTGTCCGTGCCGGCGCTCGTGCTGGCGGAGGACCACGGCCAGCGGTGGGCGATGCCGGTGGCCGGCGCCGTCCTCGGCGTGGCGCTGGCCCTGCTGAGCCGCCGGTGGACCCGTCGCTGGATCGCCGAGCTGCGGGGCCCGGTGTGACCGGCGAGGACGGCGCCCCGACGGCGACCGACCGGGAGACGGCGGCCACCCAGCTCGCCACCCTGCGCGCCGACCGCGCCGCGCTGGCCGACCGGGCGATGCAGCCGTGGTGGTACGACGCGGCGCTGGGGGCGATGGTCTTCGGTCTCTTCGCGTCCTACTCGCTGTGGTACCCGTGGCTCACCCTCACCGCCGTCGTGCTGTTCGGGGCGGGCCTGCGCTGGCTGATGTGGGTCTACTGGTGCCTGACGGGGACGTGGGTCAGCGGCGACCGGCCCGGGCCCACCCGCCGCGCCTGGTGGGTCTGGCTCGCGGGCGCGACCGCCGTCCTCGTCCCGGCGCTGGTGCTGGAGTTCGGCTTCGACGTGCCCGGCGCGATGGTGGTGGCCGGGGCCGTCCTCGGGGTCGGCATCGCGCTGGTCAGCCGGTGGTGGAGCCGCATCTACGTCGCGGAGCTCCGGAGCGGGCTGTGACCGCCGTCGAGCCGCGGTTCGACGCCGTCGTCCACGCCCCGCCCCGGCTGCAGGTCTGCGGACTGCTCGCGGCCGTCGACTCGATGGACTTCCCCGCGGTGCGGGACGCCGTGGGCGTCAGCGACTCGGTGCTCTCCAAGCACGTCAAGCAGCTGGAGGAGGCGGGCTACGTGCAGGTGCGGAAGGCGACGATCGCCTCCCGGCAGCGCACCAGCCTGGCGCTCACCAGGGCGGGGCGGGTCGCGTTCGACGCGCACGTCGCCGAGCTCCGCCGCATCGCCGGCCTGTGAGGAGCTGAGGCGCGGCTACGGCAGAGTGCACGCGTGCAGCGGGGACGACGGCGGTTGCTGGTCGACTGGGCGGTCGTCCTCCTCGCCGCGGTGCTGCTGGCGCTGGTCATGGACCTGCTCGCGGTGCCCTCCCCGGCGCTGTTCGGTGGGTTGGCCGCGGGGCTGGGGCGGGCGCTGATCGGCCGCACCCGGCTGGTGCTGCCCCGGCCGGCGCTGACCGGGGCACAGGCGCTGATCGGGGTCTCGGCCGGCGCGCTGGTGCAGCCCGAGACCCTCCGGGTCGTCGCCGAGCACTGGCTGCCGGTGCTGGTGATCACCGTGGCCACCCTGCTGGTGAGCCTGGCCGCCGGGCAGCTGATGGGCCTGCAGCGGGGCGTCAGCTCGGTGACCGGCGCCTTCTCGATGATCGCCGGCGGGGCATCCGGGATCACCGCGATGGCCCGCGACCTCGGCGCCGACGCCCAGCTGGTGGGGGTGCTGCAGTACCTGCGGGTGCTGGTGATCGTGGTGGCGATGCCGGTGGTGGCGACCACGGTCTACGGCGCCGGGGTCGACGGGGGCGCCTCCTCCGGTGGGACGCCGGTCGACGACGGCCCGGGCTGGGTCGCGGGGCTGGTGTTCACCGCGGTCTGCGTGGCGGCCGGGCTGGTGCTCGGCCGCGTCGCCCGCATCCCGGTCGGTGCCCTGCTCGGGCCGCTGACCGTCGCCGCCGTGCTGGACCTGACCGGTGTCGCGCAGGGCGCCGGGGTGCCCGGGCCGGTGGAGGCGGCCGCCTTCCTGGCGATCGGGCTGCAGGTGGGCATCGGGCTCACCCGGCCGAGCCTGCGGGTGGTCGGCCGGGCGCTGCCGCTGGCGCTCGGGCTGATCGTCGGCGTCATCGTGGCGTGCGCCGGGCTCGGCCTGGTGCTGTCGGCGACCGCCGGGGTCAGCCGCCTGGACGGCTACCTGGCCACCACCCCGGGCGGGCTGTACGCGGTGCTGGCCACCGCCAGCGGCAGCGGGGCGGACGCGACGTTCGTGCTCGCCGTCCAGGTGCTGCGGCTGTTCGTCATGCTCTTCACCGCCCCGCTGCTGGCCCGCTGGCTGCGCCGGGAGCAGCCGCCGACCTAGCCGCCCGCCGGTGTGGCCGCCCCGCTGGTGTGCCGCCCCGCCGGCAGCGATCGGCGGGCGCCATGTGTCAGGTCGCGCTGGCGTGGCATCTCCTGGGCATGGCAGTCGACGAACCCCGATCCGACCTCGACGGCCGGGCGGCCCCCGCCTGGCTGGTGCGCGCGGCCGCCGTGGGCGGGCGGGTGCTCGTGCTCGCGGTCCTGGTCTGGCTGCTCGCCGGCCTGGCAGTGAAGCTCACCCTGGTGCTGGTCGCGCTGCTGACCGGGCTGCTGCTCGCCGGGGTGGCCGCGCCGGCGGTGGGCTGGGCGAGCCGTCGAGGCGTGCCGCGGTGGGTGTCGGCCGGAGCGGCGGTGCTGCTGCTCCTGGTGGTGCTGGCCGGTGTCGGGCTCGGCCTGACCGCGCGCATCGCCGCCCAGCTGCCCGACCTCCGCGACGCCCTGGACCGGGTGTCGACCCAGCTCTCGGAGGGCCTCGGCATCTCGATGCCCTCCCTCGGTGACCTGACGGGCGGTGGGCAGGGGAGCGCCGGCGTCGGGGCGCTGATCGGGCCGGCCCAGACCGTCCTCGAGGGCCTCCTCGCCGTCTTCCTCGCCCTCGCGCTGGCCTTCCTGCTCCTGGTCAGCGGCCCGGGCATGTGGCAGTGGCTGCTCGGCAAGTTCGGCGGTCGGCTGCGGGAGGACGTCGACGCCGGCGGCCGGGCGGCGTGGGGCACGGTGGGCGCCTACGTGCGCGGGCTGACCGTCGTGGCCCTGTTCGACGCGGTCGGCATCGGGCTCGGCCTGCTGCTGCTCGGCGTCCCGCTGGCGCTCACCCTGGCCGTGCTGCAGTTCCTCGCGTCCTACATCCCCACCGTCGGCGCCTTCGTCGCCGGGGCGGTGGCCGTGCTGGTCGCCTACGGCGCGCAGGGGCTGGGCACCGCCACTCTGGTGCTGGGACTGGTCGTGCTCGTGCAGCAGCTCGGCAACGACGTGGTCGAGCCGTACGTGATGAAGAACCGGCTGCCGATCAACGCGGCGATGGTCCTGATCGCGGTGACGGCCGGTGGGCTGCTGTGGGGACTGGCGGGCGCGCTGCTGTTCGTGCCGCTGCTCGCCGCGGCCTCGGCGGCCGGCCACGAGGTCTGGACGCGGCACGGATCACCTCCGATCGCCGGCGGCTGAGCGCCGGCGGTACGGGACGAGCCGCCCGTCCGTGCCTACCCTGGTCGGGGCCGCCACCCGGCGAGGCACTGGCACCGAGCGAGGAGGACCGCTCTGTCCGAGGACGACACGACCGCAACCGGCGCTCCCGAGGACGAGGGCGCCGTGCTGCTGTTCGTCGGTGGGCCGCTCGACGGCCGGGTGGAGGTCCGCGAGGCCCGGCACGGCGATCCGCTGCCCACCGTCACCCACGTCCACCTGCACGGCGGGCCGAAGGTCGTGCACCGCTACGACCTGCAGAGCCTGACCGAGGGTGCCGGCGTGTACCACCTGCGGCCGCGTGTCCCCGCGCACGAGAGCGAGCCCTCCGCCGACTGACCGGTCAGCGGCCGTGCAGGCGGCGGACCTCGGTCGCGACCACGTCGAACCGGGCCCGGTCCAGGGTGGCCCCCTCCCGGCGGACGTCACCGGCGGCCAGCCGCAGCACCCGGTCGACGCGCACCTCGCTGGGGCGGCCCCGCCGGTCCCAGGCGCCGCTGCCGATGTCGACCCAGTGCCGCCCGCGCCGGGCCTCGTCGGCGGCGTCCCGGTCGTGGTCCCGGCTGGTGAGCATCAGGCCCAGCAGCGCCTCGCCGTCCCGACCGACCACCAGCACCGGGCGGTCCTTGCCGCGACCGTCGGCCTCCTCGAAGGGGACCCACGCCCAGACGATCTCCCCGGGGTCGGGGCGGCCGTCGTCCCGGGGTCGGTAGTCCAGCTCCAGCGGCCGCTCGGGGTCGGTCACCGCGCGGGTGGTGGCCGGACGTGCACGGCGCGGCGCACCCGTCGTCCGCACCGCCGACGCCAGTCGGCCCAGCACCCCGCGCCATCCGCTCGTCATGCCCGGACGGTAGGCGAGCGGGCACGCGGCGTGCCGGTCGGGGACACGCCGGTCTCGGATCCGAATCGCCGCGTCGGTCGTTCCGCCAGCACTCCGCAGGTGTGATCCTCGCGACGAACGGTGCTCGATCGGCCGCAGAGTGGTCACGTCGACGGTTGGGACGACCGACGACTGGCCACTACGGGACGACGGCGGTGACCGCTGCCGCCAGTGGGGGGAGGGCATGTGATGAGCACGGCCCAGCCGGTGCAGCCGGTCAACGTCGCGGGTCCGACGACCGTCCGGGCCAGTGCCCTGGCCGCGTGGCAGCTGGTCGAGGACGCGCGCTACCGGCCCGAACGCCGGGCCCGCGCGGATCGGATCCGGCTGCTCGCCCAGCGCGCGGTGGCCGCCCGCAGGGCCGAGCGGGAGGAGCTCGCCGGCTGACCGCCGCGGGCTACAGCTCCCGGGCCAGGTCCGCGCGGATCGTCGCGTCGTCGGGCAGCGGGGTGTCGAGCCGGCAGTGCTCGCGCAGCACCTCGCCGAACGGCGTCATCGTCGACCGGTCGACGTGGGTGCTCGGGTCCCACAGGCCCGAGCGCATGACCGCCTTGCCGCACTGGAAGTAGGCCCGCTGCACCTGGATCACCAGCACCGAGCGGGGCGCCCGGCCGAACTCGGTCAGGTCGACGCCCAGGTCGTCCGGGCCGGCGAGCGACGTCGTCCCGAACACCTTGAGCGTCTCCTCCGCGCCCGGCACGAAGAACAGCAGCGCGGCCCGCGGGTTGTCGATCAGGTTCCGCAGGCTGTCGACCCGGTTGTTGCCGGTCCGGTCGGGCAGCGCGAGCCGGTGCTCGTCGAGCACGTGCACGAAGCCCGGGTCGCCGCCGCGCGGGCTGATCTCCGGCCAGCCGTCGGCATCGGCCGTGGCGAGCGTGGCGAAGGGGGAGAGCCCGATGAACGCCGCGCAGTGCCGGTCGATCCGGTCGATCTCCTTGTCCAGCACCAGCTGGCTCGGCGGCCGGTAGCCGGCGAGCACCTCCTGGTCGGAGCGGGCGTTGCCGGTGCCGGCGGGGCTGCTGTCCACGCCCCGACGGTAGCGGTCCGGTGATCGCCGTCGGCCGGACGGCGTCCCCGGTCCGATCAGCGGAGATCCAGTCCCGCGCCCAGCACCGGCAGGCCGGCCGGGGGGCCGTGCTCGATGAGCCGCCAGAGCGCGCCGGTGTCGGCGTGCTCGGCGATCAGGTCGCCGAGGGCGTCCAGCCGGGCCTCCCGGACCGCGGCGAAGTCGGTGTCCGGCGCCGCGGTGAACCGGCGCCCGGCGATCCGGGCGACCTCGGTGAGGAAGGCCCGGCGGAAGCCGTCGTCCTCCAGCGCGCCGTGCCACGTCGTCCCGAAGACCGAGCCGGCGCGGGCGCCGTCCAGGAAGGGCTCGGCGTCGTCGTCGAGACGGACCACGCCGTGGTGGATCTCGTAGCCGCGGACCCGCTGACCGAGGGCGGAGCCGGAGGGGCGGCCCAGGGTCTTCTCCCGGGCGAAGGTCACGTCGGCGGGCAGCAGCCCGAGCCCGGGGACGACGCCGGTCCGGGACTCGACGTCGTCGGTGATCGTGCGGGCCAGCATCTGGTGGCCGCCGCAGATGCCGAGCACCGCCCGGCCCGCGGCGGCGTGGCGCGTGACGGCGTCGGCCAGCCCGGCCTCCCGCAGCCACTGCAGGTCGGCCACGGTCGAGCGGGAGCCGGGCAGCACCACCAGGTCTGCGTCGGCGAGCTCCTCCGGGCGGGTGGCCCAGCGCACCAGCACCCCCGGCTCGGCGGCGAGCGCGTCGAGGTCGGTGAAGTTCGACAGCCGGGGCAGCCGGGCCACCGACACCCGCAGCACGTCCTCCCCGTGCGGCGGCAGCGCCGGGCCGCGGACGGCGTCGATGCCGAGGGAGTCCTCGACGTCCAGGTGCAGGCCGGTGCGGAAGGGCAGCACGCCGAGGGTCGGGCGGCCGGTGAGGTCGCGCAGCTGGTCCAGGCCGGGGGCGAGCAGCCGGGCGTCACCGCGGAACTTGTTCACCAGGAAGCCGGCCACCAGCCGCTGGTCGGCCGGGGGCATGAGGGCGAGGGTTCCGTAGAGCGCGGCGAAGACCCCGCCGCGGTCGATGTCGCCGACCACCACCACCGGCAGCTGCGCGGCGGTGGCCAGGCCCATGTTGGCGATGTCGTCGGCGCGCAGGTTGATCTCGGTGGGGGAGCCCGCGCCCTCGCAGACCACCACGTCGAACCGGGACCGCAGGTCGGCCAGGCAGGCCAGCGCCTGCTCCAGCAGGGCGGCCTTCATCGGCCGGTAGGACAGTGCGGTGACGTCGGCGACCGGCCTGCCCAGCACGACGACCTGGCTTGCGTTCTCCCCGCCGGGCTTGAGCAGCACCGGGTTCATCGCCGCCTCCGGCTCGACCCGGGCGGCGGCGGCCTGCATGACCTGGGCCCGCCCGATCTCCGCGCCGTCGGCGGTGACCATGGAGTTGTTGCTCATGTTCTGCGCCTTGAACGGGGCGACCGAGACCCCCTGGCGCACCAGCCAGCGGCAGATGCCGGCGGTGACCACCGACTTGCCGGCGTCGGAGGTGGTGCCGGCGACGAGCAGCGCGCCCGTCATGCCGCGGTCGAGGTGCTGCCCCAGCCGGCCTTCTCCTGACCGGAGAGCTCGGCGATCGCCTCCATCACCTGGTCGGTGACCTCCCGGCGGGCCCGGCCCTTGCCGGCCAGGCCGCGGTGCTCGGGGAAGGTCAGCGGCTCACCGAAGGTGACCCGGATGCGGTGCGGGCGCGGCCAGCGTGCGCCGACCGGCTGCACCCGGTCGGTGCCGTGCACCGCCACCGGCACCACCGGGCAGTCGGCGGTGAGCGCCAGCCAGGCGACGCCGGTCTTGCCGCGGGCCAGCCGGCCGTCGCGGGACCGGGTGCCCTCGGGGTAGACGCCGAACGCCCCGCCGGCGCGGAGCACCCCCATCGCGGTGTCCAGCGCGGCCTGCGCCGCCCGGGAGGCCTCCCGCTCGACCGGGAGCGCACCGAGCGCGGTGAACAGCGTCCGGGTCAGCCAGCCTCCGATGCCCGAGCCGTGCCAGTACTCGGACTTGGCCAGGTAACCGACCTTGCGGGGGGCCATCAGCGGGATGGCGAAGCTGTCGATGAAGGAGAGGTGGTTGCTGGCCAGGATCACCGGGCCGGTGAGGGGGACGTTGGCCCGGCCGGTGACCGTGGGCCGGAAGGCCACGATGAACAGCGGCCGCAGCACGAACCGGGCGAACAGGTAGAACACGCGCCGGCCTCCCCTCGCTCGTCCCGCACCCGGATCACCGGCTCCGGTGCCGGGCGGTCCCGGCATCCTCTCCGACGCGCGCCGGGGCGGGACGAGCGGGGGCAGACGGACCAGCTGCCGGGGTCAGACCCGGCGGCCGGGCGGGCAGGCGTCGTGCAGGATGTCGCGGACGTCGGCCGGCAGGGGCTGGCGCCCACTGGCCGAGTCGATGATCGACACCGCCACCTCGCGCACCTTCCGGTGGGTGTGGCTGGAGATGTGCGCGAGCAGGTCGAAGGCGACCTGGTCGCCGCAGCCCATCAGCAGCATCAGGATGCCCTTGGCCTGCTCGATGGCCGCCCGGCTGGCCATCGCGGTCCGCAGCTGCTCGACCTCGGTCTCCAGCCGGTGCACCGGGTCGGTGGGGTCGGTGGCTGCGGGGGTCGGCGGGTGGGCGCGCTCGTCGGTCAGGTCGACGAGCAGCCCGGCGAGCACGGTGACCCGGCCGGCGTGGTCGACCTCCGGCTCGCACACCAGCAGGGCGCGGCGCAGCCGGCCGTCCGGGCGGATCAGCCGGTGCTCGCGGGTGAAGGGGCTGCCGGCGGTGGCGGCGGTCCGCAGCGCCTCCCGGACGGCCGGGCGGTCGTCGCGGTGGACGTGGGCCAGCAGCAGCTGGACCGACGGCTGGACGGTGGCCGGGTCCAGCCCCTGGAGGGCGAACAGCTCGGGGGACCACCACCACTGCCCGGTGGCGAGCTCGCCGCGGAAGCGCCCGGTGAGGCCGGCGGCCGGCCCGGTCGTGGGCCCGGGGTCGCCGTCGCCGGGGTGTCCGGCCGGCGCAGGCTGCGGGGCGGTGGTGGTCGCGGTGGGGGCGGTGGCCATGGCGCTGAGGGGCATCGACTCGACCGATCTCGACAGCGAACCGGCGTCAGCCGGCGGGCTCTCCGCGCGCCGTGTTCTCGACGGGGAGTGCCGTCACCCTCCGCGGGCGACCGCCCCTGCAAGTTACCGACCACCACCGTTCCGTGCTCAAGGGAGAAAGGGGGCGCGTTCGGCCACCCCGGCGGCGTCATGACCGGCTGTGATGGGCCCGGTACAGCCGGGTCAGACGACGGTGCGTGGCGCCGGTGCCCGGCCGAGGTCGTGGCGCAGCTCGCCGGCGAGTCCGGCCAGCACCTCCACGGCGGTGCGCAGCTGCTCGGCCGGTCGGGTGAAGGGCAGCCGGAGGTGGTCGTCGAAGGCGTGGCCGGTGCCGAAGACCCGCCCCTCGGCCAGCAGCACCCCCCGCGGCGCGGCGGCGGCGGCCAGCGCGGCGGAGCTGAGCCCGGGCGGCAGGGCGCACCACACCGACAGCCCGCCGCCCGGTGGGTGCACCCGCCACTCCGGCAGCCGCTCGGCGAGCGCGGTCAGCAGTGCGGCGCGCTGGACGCGCAGCTGCTCGCGCCGCTCGGCGAGCACGGCGTCCAGGTCGCGCACCAGCAGGGTGGCGGTCAGCTGGTCGAGCAGGCCGACGGAGAGCTGGCGGCGGCCGAGCACCCCGGCCAGCCGGGCGGCCAGTGCGGCGTCGGTGCGCAGCCAGCCGATCCGCAGCCCGCCCCAGACCGCCTTCGCCAGACCGCCGAGGGTGACGGTGGCGGCATCGGGCAGCCCGGCGGCGTACGGCGGCAGCGGGCCGTCGTCCAGGTACAGCTCGGCGCACACCTCGTCGACGACGGTGAGCACGCCCTGCTGCCAGAGCGTGGCGGCCAGCCGGCGCCGGCCGGCCGCCGACATCCGTGCGCCCGTGGGATTGGTGAAGTCCGGCATCAGGTAGGCCAGTCGCGGGCCGCTCTGCCGGGCCGCCAGGTGGGCGGCCTCGACCAGGGCGTCGGGGTGCTCCGCGTCGACGGCGACCGGCACCAGCCGGGCCCCGGCGCCCTCGACGACGCGCAGCGCGCCGGGGTAGCTGGGGTGCTCGACCAGCACCCGGTCGCCGGGCTCGAGCAGCGCGTCCGCGACGACGGCGGCGGCGTCGCCCACCCCGGCGGTGACCACGATCTGCTCCGGGTCGGTGGGCAGGCCGCGCGCGGTGAACCGGTCGGCGATCGCCGCCCGCAGCTCAGGCAGCCCGCCCGGGGCGTAGCCGTGCCCGGCGGTGAGCGCGGGCAGCCGCTCCAGCGCGGCCCGGTAGGCGGGTTCGAGCTGGGAGGTCGCCGCGGGTGCGGCGTGGGCGAGGTCGATGTGCCCGGGGACGTCCTGCGGCAGCCAGTCGCGCGCGGGGGCGCCGCCGGGCGGCTCCAGCACCGTGCCCGAGCCGTGCCGGGTCCGGGCCCAGCCCTCCTCGCGCAGCACCCGGTAGGCCGAGGCGACGGTCACCCGGCTGGTGGCCAGCGCGGTGGCCAGGTCGCGTTCGGCGGGCAGGCGCGACCCGGCCGCGAGCCGGCCGGCGTCGACCAGCTCCCGGATCCGCCGGGCCAGCCCGGCGTACCGGGGCGCCGGCAGCGCAGCGACCGGCCCGACCAGGGTGGCCAGCTCCTGCGCGGGAGTGGACTGGTCGACGGCGACGGGTGGCATGGCGCCACCCTGCCAGATTGGCCTGCTTTCAGCCACGCCGGACGATGCCACTGTTCCGCCATGACCCCTACCGGCGGCCTGGCCGTCCTGATCGTCCTGTTCCTGGTGCTGGGTGCGCTGGCCGGGCACACCCTGCTGGTCACCCTGCGCGGCGGGCTCGGGCCCGCCGACCCACCGGCCAGCCACCCGCACGTCGACCCGGCCGGTTTCCCGGTCCTGCCCGAGCCGCGCGGCGCGCTGCCCCGGCACCCGGCCCAGCCGCGTCAGGCGCGCGGACCCCGGCGGGTGTTCCGCCGCACCCGGCTGATCGCGGCCAAGATCGCCGCGGTCGTCCACACCACCCGGGAGAGCCGGGCGGCGCGGCGGATGTCCGCGCGCACCGGCGGCTGACCGTCGCCGAGGGTGGGCCGTTCCTCCACCCGGCTGCCGTACACGTTGCGCCCGCCCAGCCGCAGGTCCAGCGCCCCGGCCAGCGCGGCCTCGCACCGCCCGGCGTTCGGGCTGGGGTGCGCGCCGCCGTCCCGCCGCCAGGCCCGCCACGCACCGCTGGCCGACCCGGCGGCGACCGGGGCGGCGGCCACGGTGAGGGCCGCGGTGAGCCGGGCCGGGACCCAGTTGAGGACGTCGTCCAGCCGGGCGGAGGCCCAGCCGAAGCGCTCGTACCGGGCCGACCGGTAGCCGACCATCGCGTCCAGGGTGTTGGCCGCCCGGTAGCCGAGCAGCCCGGGCAGCCCGGCCACCGCGCCCCAGAACAGCGGCGCGACGGCGGCGTCGGAGGTGTTCTCCGCGACCGACTCCACCGTGGCCCGGACCAGCTCGGGCTCGGCCAGCCCCGAGGGGTTGCGTCCGGCGAGGGTGGACAGGTGCGCCCGGGCGGCGGGCAGGTCCCCGGCGTCGAGGTGGTGCGCCATCGTGGCCGCCGCCCGGTCCAGCGAGGTGCCGCCGAGCACCGTCCAGGTGGCCAGCGCGGTGACCGCCGTCCGGGCGGCCGGGGAGGCGGCGGTGGCCCGGGCCAGGACGGTGCCCAGCGCGGTCGCCGTCCCGACGCAGGCGGCCGTGTACGCCACGCCCGTGGCCCGGTCGTCGCGCCAGACGCGGCGTTCCAGCGCGGCCGCGGCCCGGCCGAAGCCGGCGACCGGGTGGCAGCGGCGCGGATCGGCGAGCAGCAGGTCGGCAGCCGCGCCCAGGGCCAGGCCCGCGGCGGTCGCCCGGCGGGTGGCGGAGGCGCTGGACATCCCGGTCACTGTAGGGAGCGGCGCCCGGGTCCCTAGGATCGACGGTCATGCGCCTGCCCGGCCGTTACGACGGCGTCGCCCGGCCGATCGTCACCTACGGCAGCAACCCCGTGCTGCACCGTCCCTGCGCCCCGGTCACCGTCTTCGACCGGGCGCTGCGGCACCTGGTGCTGGACATGTTCGCCAGCATGCAGGCCGCCGACGGCGTGGGGCTGGCGGCCAACCAGATCGGCGTCGACGCGCGGGTGTTCGTCATCGACTGCCCGGACGCGCACGGCGAGGACGTCGCCGGCTACGTGGTCAACCCGGAGCTGACCATCCTGCCGCCGGCCGACGACGAGCCGGCGACCGAGACCACCGAGGAGGGCTGTCTCTCGGTCCCCGGTCCGTACGCCGAGCTGCCGCGGGCCTTCCGGGCGCGGGTGGACGGCGTCGACGTGCACGGAGACCCCACCTCGATCGAGGCGACCGGGATGGCCGCGCGCTGCCTGCAGCACGAGGTCGACCACCTCAACGGCACCGTCTACGTCGACCTGCTGCCCGAGGAGCTGCGCGAGCGGCTGCTGGCCGAGGCGGCCGGCCCGGAGGGCGAGCTCCCCGCGTGACGACGGTCGAGGGGGCATCGCAGGGAGCGCCAGCGACCGGGGAGCGGATCGAGGCCGGAGTCGCGCCGGTGTGCGCCGCGTGAGCGGGTTCTCGGTGACCGTCGTCGGGATCGGTGCCGACGGCTGGGACGGGTTGTCGCCGGTGGCGCAGCGGGCGATCGCGGGCGCCGAGGTGCTGCGCGGCAGCGCCCGGCAGCTCGACCTGGTGCCGCCGGCGGTCACCGCCGAGCGGGTGCCGTGGCCCGCGCCGATGACGCCCGCGCTGGCCGGGCTGCCCGACGCCCACCCGGGGCGGCGGGTCGTGGTGCTGGCCAGCGGTGACCCGATGTTCTCCGGGGTCGGCACCTCGCTGGTCCGGCTGTTCGGCGCCGACGCCGTCGAGGTCGTCCCGCACCCGTCGTCGGTGACGCTGGCCTGTGCCCGGCTGGGCTGGGCGGTGGAGGAGACCACCGTGGTCTCCGTCGTCGGCCGCCCGGTGGAGCTGCTCGCCCCGCACGTCACCCCGGGCCGCCGGCTGCTGGTGCTGGGCTCCGACGGGCGCACCCCGGCCGAGATCGCCGACCGGCTGACCGCCTGGGGGCACGGCGGCAGCCGGCTGACCGCGCTGGCCCAGCTCGGCGGCCCGGGCGAGGGCCGGTCCACCGGCACCGCCGCCGCCTGGCCGCACCCGGAGACCGACCCGCTGGTGGTGACCGCGGTCGAGGTGGTCACCGACCCCGGCGCCACCCCGCTGCCGACGGTGCCCGGCCTGCCCGACGACGCGTACCTGAACGACGGGCAGCTGACCAAGCGCGACGTCCGGGCGGTCACGCTGGCCCGGCTGGTCCCGTTGCCCGGCCAGCTGCTGTGGGACGTCGGCGCCGGCGCCGGGTCGATCGGCATCGAGTGGATGCGGGTGCACCCGACCTGCCGGGCGGTCGCCGTGGAGGCCGATCCGGCGCGGGCGGAGCGGATCGCGCGGAACGCCGACCGGCTCGGCGTCCCCGACCTGCGGGTGGTGCCCGGCTCCGCGCCCGACGCCCTGGTCGACCTGCCTCCGCCGGACGCCGTCTTCGTCGGGGGCGGGGCCACCACCCCGCTGCTGCTGGACACCGTCTGGGCGGCGCTCGCCCCCGGTGGCCGGCTGGTGGTGAACGCGGTGACCCTGGAGAGCGAGGCGGTGCTCGCCGAGTGGCACGGCCGCTGCGGCGGCTCGCTGACCCGGCTGTCGGTCGCCCAGGCCCAGCCTGTCGGCGGCTTCACCGGCTGGAAGCCGGCCATGCCCGTGACGATCTGGAGCGTGCAGAGGTGACCGGGATGCACGGATCTCCGCCCGGAGGGCGTCGGTGGACGCGACGCGGGGCCGGAGGCTCCCGGCGCGGACGCCGGGAAGGGCTCCGCGCACCCGGGGCACGGCACCTGGCCGCGGTGCGATCCGGCAGGATCGCGGAGTGGTAGTCCACTTCATCGGGGCGGGGCCGGGGGCCGCGGACCTGATCACCGTGCGGGCGGCGCGGATCATCGCCGCGAGCCCGGTCTGCCTGTACGCCGGCGCGCTGGTGCCCCGGGAGCTGCTGGACACCGCCCCGGCCGGCGCCCGGCTGGTCGACACCGCCGACCTGGACCTGGACCGGATCACCGCCGAGCTGGTCGCTGCGCACCAGGCCGGTCTCGACGTCGCCCGGCTGCACTCCGGCGATCCCTCGGTCTACAGCGCGATGGCCGAGCAGATGCGCCGGCTGGACGCCGCGGGGGTGCCCTACGACGTCGTCCCGGGGGTGCCGGCGTTCGCGGCGGCCGCCGCCAGCCTGAAGCGGGAGCTGACCGTGCCCGGGGTGGCGCAGACCGTCGTCCTCACCCGGACCTCGGCGCGGTCGACGCCGATGCCGCCGGGGGAGGAGCTGGCCGCCTACGCCGCCACCGGCGCGACGCTGGTGCTGCACCTGGCCGTGCAGCGCCTGGACGTGCTCGCCCCCGAGCTGGCCGCGCACTACGGCGGTGACTGCCCGGTCGCGGTGGTCGCGCGGGCCAGCCGGGACGACGAGCTGACGTTGCGCGGCACGCTCGCCGACATCGCGCAGCAGGTCGCCGACGCCGGGGTGAAGCGCACCGCCGTCGTCATCATCGGCCGGGTGCTGACCGCCGGGGAGTTCCCGGACAGCCACCTCTACTCGACGACGCGCCCGCGCTGATGTCAGGCGCGGCCGACGACCACCCCGGCGCGGTCGATCACCACGACGTCGACCTCGACCGGGGCGCCGAGCAGCACGCCCTCCGCCGTCCGGCGGGCGCCGGCGGCGACCAGGTCGCCCAGCGGCAGCCCGGCGGCCTGGCACTGCCGCAGCGCGTCCAGCGCGGTGTTCGCGCCCCGCACGCCGTCGACCAGGTCCGCGGCGCCGCCGGCGTCGGCCACCAGCTGCGCCAGCGCGGTGAACGACACCTGGGAGCGCGCCGAGTGCAGGTCCAGGTGCCCCTCGGCCAGCTTGGTGAGCTTGCCGATGCCCCCGGCCACGGTCAGCCGCGGCACCGGGTGGCGGCGCAGGTACTTCAGCACCGCGCCGGCGAAGTCGCCCATGTCCAGCAGCGCGTCGTCCGGCAGGCCGTACAGCTGCTGCGCCACCCGCTCGCTGGTCGACCCGGTGCACCCGGCGACGTGCTCCCGCCCGGCGGCCCGGGCGACGTCGATGCCGCGGCGGATCGAGTCGATCCACGACGAGCAGGAGTAGGGGACGACGACGCCGGTGGTGCCCAGCACCGACAGGCCACCGAGGATGCCCAGCCGCGGGTTCCACGTCTTCCGGGCGAGCTCGGCGCCGCCGGCGATGGAGATCTCGACGACGACGTCGCCGGTGCCACCGTGCTCGCGCGCCACCGCCGCCACGTGCTCGCGGATGAACTGGCGCGGCATCGGGTTGATCGCCGGCTCGCCCACCGCCAGGGGGAGGCCGGGCTTGGTCACCGTGCCCACACCCTCGCCGGCGCGGAACAGCACGCCGCTGCCGGGTTCGCCGCGGGTCACCCGTGCGGAGACCAGCGCGCCGTGGGTGACGTCGGGGTCGTCGCCGGCGTCCTTGACGATGCCGGCGCTCGCGGCGTCGTCGGTCAGCCGCTCCTTCGCCAGGGCGAAGGACGGGTGCCGGTCGTTGGGCAGGTCGATCTGCACCGGGTCGGGGAAGTCGCCGGTGAGCAGCGCGGTGTAGGCGGCGGTGGTGGCCGCGGTCGCGCAGGCGCCCGTCGTCCAGCCGTGCCGCAGCCCTGCGCTGCCGTCCCTGCTCACGGGACCATCGTGCACGGCCGTCGAGTGACGACCTGTCGACGCCTCGTTCGCCGTGCAGGCGTGGACGACTCGACACTCGGCGACGGGGGAACGGCGTGACCGGCCAGGTGCTGGTGCTCGGGGGCACGGGGGAGGCCCGGCGGCTCGCCGCGGCGCTGCTCGCCGAGGGGTTCGACGTGCTCTCGTCGCTGGCCGGCCGGGTCGCCGACCCGGTGCTGCCCGAGGGGCCGGTGCGGATCGGCGGGTTCGGCGGCGCCGACGGGCTGGCCGCGTGGCTGGCCGAGCACGCGCCGCGCGCCGTCGTCGACGCCACCCACCCGTTCGCCGCGCGGATCACCGCGAACGCCGTCCGGGCGGCGGCCGCGCACGGCACCCCGCTGCTGCGGTTGCAGCGGCCCGGTTGGACCCCGCAGCCGGGGGACACCTGGCGACATGTCGACACGTCGACCGCGGCGGCCGAGGCGGTGGCCGGGTACCGCAGCGTCTTCCTGACCACCGGCCGGCAGGGCGTGGGGGTCTTCGCCGGGCTGCCCGGGCGGGTGCTGGTCCGCTCGGTCGACCCGCCCGACGAGCCGCTGCCCGCGGGCGCGACGCTGCTGCTGGACCGCGGGCCGTTCAGCGTCGCCGACGAGCTGGCGCTGATGCGGGAGCACGCGGTCGACGTCGTCGTCACCAAGGACTCCGGCGGGCACCTCACCGAGGCCAAGCTGATCGCCGCCCGGCAGCTGGGCATCCCGGTGGTGCTGATCCGCCGGCCGCCGCTGCCGGCCGGCGTCGAGACGGTCGCCACCGTGGAGGACGCGGTGCAGTGGGTGCAGGCGACGTGACCAGGCTGGTGCTGTTCGACCTCGACGGCACGCTGGTCGACTCCACGCCGGGCATCTGGGCGTCGATCCGGGTGGCCGCGGCCGAGCTGGGGCTGCCCGGACCGACGCAGGCCCAGCTGCGGTCGATGGTCGGGCCGCCGCTCTGGGAGGGGTTCGCCGGCGCCTTCGGCCTCGCCGGGGACGACCTCGACCGGGCGGTGGCCGCCTACCGCGCGCACTACACGGCCGGCGCGGTCCTCGACGCCGACGTGTACCCCGGCATCGCCGAGCTGCTGACCGAGCTGGCCGACGGCGGCGCGCGGCTGGCGGTGGCCACCAGCAAGCCCGAGCCGTTCGCCCTCCGCATCCTCGAGCACACCGGTCTGCTGCCGCGGTTCGCGAGCGTGCACGGCGCCACGCTGGACGGGCGGGTGCGGCACAAGGAGCAGGTGGTCGCCGCGGCCCTCGCCGCACACCCGGACGGCGAGCGGCCGGTGCTGGTGGGCGACCGCGAGCACGACGTGCTCGGCGCCCGGGTGCACGGCCTGCCGTGCATCGGCGCCGGCTGGGGGCCGGCACCGCCCGGTGAGCTGGTCGCGGCCGGCGCGGCCGCGATCGCCGGCACCCCGGCCGAGGTGCCCGCCCTGCTCGCCCGGCTGTGAGCGGGCCGCGGGCTACCGGCCACGCTGCGCGACAAGCGCTTGGCTCGGGTGCCATGCCAATAGTCAGGAGGCCGCTAGGGTCGGGCACCAGGGCGTGGCTGGCTTCCACGCAGCCAGCGCATCGCAGACGGAGGGGACGAAAGCAATCGTGCGGCTCGCGGATAAGGGCATGACGGTTGGCGATGTGGACCTTGGAGGCTTCGATGCCGAATCGGACCACGGTTTGACCAACCACTTCGTGCGGACGCCAATCGTCAAGCGCATATTCGGCCCACGAAAGTACCTGATCCTCGGACGGAAAGGCTCAGGAAAGTCGGCTTTGTTCAGGGAGTTGCCGAAGCTTGCCACGCAAGAGGCGGGGTCGGTCGTAGTTCTTTCGCTGACGCCAGACGCTTACGCGTGGGGTGCACTTAGGAGCTACCAGGAGCAGGGCCTGTCGGGTGAGCATGCGCATGCGAACGCTTGGAAGTTGACCCTCGTCGTCGAGATGGCGGCGCGTTTGACTGCCGCAGGCATGACTTGGCACGAATCCGTGTACGCGCATGCCGCAACCTTATCCTCATTCATCAAGGCCAACTTCGACGACGGTTCCGATCTGCGTGTCGCACGATCGCTGTATAAGGGCATCGAGTCATTCGATCTGAGTGCCCTCGGCTTGGGAGTTGGAGTTACTCGAGGTAGGCGCGATCCTGCCACGGCGCCTGTCACTCCTGCAGTGACCGAAGCGCTGTTGGGGCACATTAAGGCCCTACTGAAAGATGTACGCCTCATAGTTCAGTTGGATCGGCTGGACGATGCATGGCAGGGGAAAGCCGAGGATCGTACTCTTATTGCTGGGCTGCTGCGTGCCGTCAAAGACTTGAACGACTCGTTCGCCGCAGTAGAACTCAACAGCAAGGTTATCGTCTTCCTTCGGTCCGATATTTACGACTCACTGTCTTTTGATGACAGTGACAAGCATCGCCAGGGCGAGTTGAGGATCGTCTGGACGGCGGGCAGCCTGCGCGACCTTGTCAATGCGCGACTACCTGACGAGGTGACTGTCGATGAGCTACTGCAGCAGGAGTCGATGCGAGGGGGGACGACTCCGTTCGACTACATTCTTCGGAGGACCTTTTATCGTCCGCGCGAGGTGCTCCAGTATCTCCAGCTAGCGCTTGATGAAGCAGGAGATCTCGAGGAGCAGGTGTGGATCGTCGATATCACAAATAGTGAGCCGCAATTCAGTGCCTGGAAAGTCGCGGATCTCAAGCAGGAGTACGAGAAGGCGGTGCCTGAGCTCGCATCATTGATCGACGCGCTCCAGCAGCAAACAACTCCGCTAGATAGCGTGGACGATCTTGAGGCGGTTCTAACCGACCGGGTACCCGCCATTGTGTCTGAGAAGACGGCGCGTTGGTGCTCTTCGGCGCTATGGGATGCATCCGTTATCGGGGCCCGTTTGAACGGCACCGGGGCGGTCCGGTTCAGAAGTACAGACCCGAACTTCTCCATGCCGACAGATGGGGTGGTCTACGTGCACTTTGGGCTGATGAAGGGCCTGAATGTGAAGGAGCGTAGAAAGTCAAAGGAAGCGTAATTCACGCTGGTAGCACATCCATCTCAGGGACGTCATCTTGCCTGTCGTCTAGCGTTCTTGGCGACTTCTCGGGTTAGTGATGTAATGCGTGTTTTTGGGCTCATTCTGAATTGGAGTACCAGGATCGGACAATCATTCGAGCCAACTTCGTCGCGGGACGGGTGAGGTGCCACTACCCGCGCTGCCGTCGGCCGAGGGGTGAGACGCCCCCCGCGCGGGCAGGATGCGGCGGTGACGAGCCCCCCGCTGACCGACGCGCTCCAGGCGCTGCGCGACGAGGTCGCCGCCGCGCCGCTCGGGTTGGCCACCCCCGGGCGGGACGCCGCGGCCCGCACCGCCGCCGACGTGGTGCACCAGGTCGACGACTACCTGCTGCCCCGCTTGCGCGACCTGGACGCCCCGCTGCTCACCGTCGTCGGGGGTTCCACCGGCGCCGGGAAGTCGACCCTGGTCAACAGCCTGCTGCGCGCGCACGTCACCGCGCCGGGCGTGCTGCGGCCCACCACCCGGGCGCCCGTGCTGGTCTGCGCCCAGGCGGACCGGGCGGCCTTCGCCGGCGACCGGGTGCTGCCCGGGCTGGCCCGCACCACCGGTGGCGTGGCCGGCGTCGGCGGGCTGCAGCTGGTGACGCACGACGGGCTGCCGGCCGGGCTGGCGCTGGTCGACGCCCCCGACGTCGACTCGGTGGTGGAGACCAACCGCGACCTGGCCGGCCAGCTGCTCGCCGCCGCCGACCTCTGGGTCTTCGTGACGACGGCGGCCCGCTACGCCGACGCCGTCCCCTGGGACCTGCTGCGGACGGCGCAGGAGCGGGGGACCGCGCTGGCCGTCGTCCTGGACCGGGTGCCGCCGGAGGCGACGACCGAGGTGGCCGCGGACCTCGCCGGGATGCTCGAGCGCGGCGGGCTGGGCGCGGCCCGGCTGTTCGTGGTCGAGGAGCGGCCGCTGGCCGACGGGTTCCTCCCCGAGGATCAGGTCGGGCCGCTGCGGGCCTGGCTGCACGCGCTCGCCGCCGACGCCGAGCAGCGGGCCGCCGTCGTCCGGCAGACCCTGGCCGGGGCGCTGGCCAGCCTCGACGAGCGGGTCACCGGCGTCGAGGCCGGGGTGGTCGAGCAGGCGATCGCCGCCGACGCGCTGTCGACCGCGGCCGACGCGAGCTACGCCCGCGCCCGCGCCGCGGTCGACGAGGGCGTGGGCAACGGCAGCCTGCTGCGCGGGGAGGTGCTCTCCCGCTGGCAGGAGTTCGTCGGCACCGGGGAGTGGATGCGCTCGCTGCAGGGGCAGGTCGGCCGGCTGCGTGACCGGGTCACCGCCTCGCTGACCGGCCGGCCCACCCCCGCCGACTCGCTGCAGGGGGCGCTGGAGTCCGGCGTCGAGCTGCTGCTCCGCGCCGAGGCCGACGCCGCCGCCGAACGCACGGTCACCAACTGGCGCACGCTGCCCGGCGGGCCGACGCTGCTCGCCGGCCGGGAGGCCGAGCTGGAGGGCGTCTCCCCGTCGTTCACCGGTGCGGCGGCCGATGCCGTGCGCGACTGGCAGGGCACCGTGCTGGAGCTGGTCCGCACCGAGGGTGCCGGCAAGCGGTCCCGCGCCCGGTTGATGTCCTGGGGGGTGAACGGCGCCGGCGCGGTGGTGATGATCGCGGTGTTCGCCTCGACCGGCGGTCTGGTCGGGGGCGAGATCGCGGTCGCCGGGGGCACCACGGTGATCGGCCAGCGGGTGCTGGAGGCGGTGTTCGGCGACGCCGCCGTCCGGGAGCTCGCCGCCCGGGCCCGGGCCGACCTGGACGCCCGCGCCGACGTGCTGCTGCGCGAGGAGCAGGGGCGCTTCGACGAGCTGCTGGCCGGCGTGGCACCCGCGCCCGGGGCGGCCGAGCGGCTGCGTGCCGCCGTCGCCGCGCTGGCGACCGCCCGGGGCGCCGCCGCGTGAGGCGGCGGGAGGTGCCGCTCGCCGATCGGCTGGGCGCGCTGCGCGAGGCGGTCGAGGTCGCCGAGGGGCGGCTGGAGGTGCCCGAGACCGGTGCCGCCCGGTCACTGCTGGCGAAGGCCGGCGCGCGGGAGGCGCTCGGCGACGCCACCGTGGTCGCGCTGGCCGGCGCGACCGGCAGCGGCAAGTCGACGCTGTTCAACGCGCTCTCCGGGGACGAGGTGAGCACGCCGGGCGTGCGCCGGCCGACGACCGGCATCGCGCACGCCAGCGTCTGGGGCACCGACGGCGCCGACCGGCTGCTCGACTGGCTGGAGGTGCCCCGCCGGCACCGGGTCGAGCAGGGCGATCCCGCGCTGGACGGGCTGGTGCTGCTCGACCTCCCCGACCACGACAGCGTGCGGGTGGAGCACCGGCTGGAGGTGGACCGGCTGGTGCAGCTGGTCGACGTGCTGGTCTGGGTGCTCGACCCGCAGAAGTACGCCGACGCCGCCGTCCACTCCCGCTACCTGGCGCCGCTGGCGGGGCACGCCGGGGTGCTCGTCGTCGTCCTCAACCAGGTCGACCGGCTCGACGAGGCCGCGGCCCGCGCCTGCCTGGCCGACCTGCGCGGCCTGCTCGACGCCGAGGGGCTGGCCGGCACGCCGCTGCTGGCCACGGCGGCGCGCACCGGCGCCGGGCTGCCCGAGCTGCGCGCGGAGCTGGCCCGCCGGGTGGGCGCCCGCCGGGCCGCCACCGACCGGCTGACCGCGGATGCCCGAGGCGCTGCCGCGGCCCTGGCCGCGCACTGCGCGCCCGACGCCGGGCCCGACCGCAGCCGGGAGCGGAGCGAGCGGGACGGGCTGGTCGGTGCGCTGGCGGACGCGGCCGGCGTCCCGGCGGTGGCCACGGCCGTGGAGCAGTCGGCCCGCCGCCGCGGCGCCGAGCACACCGGCTGGCCGGTGCTGCGCTGGACGTCGAAGCTCCGTGCCGACCCGCTGCGCCGGCTGCACCTGGGCTCCGAGGCCGCCCGCACGTCGCTGCCGCCGGCCGGCGCGGTGCAGCAGGCGGCGCTGGGCGCGGCGCTGCGCCGGGCCCGGGACGAGGCCGGGCACGGTCTGCCGCAGGCGTGGCGGGACGAGCTGCGCCGCACCGCGGAGGTGTCCCAGGAGCGGCTGGCCGACCGGCTGGACCGGGCGGTGGCCGGCACCGACCTGGGCCCGCAGCGGACGCCGCTGTGGCAACGGGCCGTCGGCGGGCTGCAGTGGGTGCTGGCGCTGACCGCGCTGGCCGGGGCGCTGTGGCTGCTCGGCCTGGTCGGGCTGGGCCTGCTGCAGTTGGACGACGTCCTGCCGCTGCCCCGGGTCGAGGGCATCCCGCTGCCGACGCTGCTGCTGGTCGGCGGACTGCTGGCGGGGCTGCTGCTCGCGCTGGTGGCCCGCCCGCTGGTGCGTGCGGGGGCCAGACGACGTGGCCGGCAGGTGCGGCGGCGGCTGCTCGACCGGGTGGCCGAGGTGGCCGACGCGGAGGTGCTCGAGCCGCTGGGGGAGGCGCGCGCCGACCACGACCGGTTCTGCGCCGCCGTGGGCCGGGCCGGCGCCGGGTAGCGGGTCCCGCGGCGGTCAGCCGGGTGGCTGGGCGGTCAGCCGGGTGGCTGGGCGGTCAGCCGGGTGGCTGCAGGCGGGACGGCGGGTGCTCGGCCAGGCAGAACAGGTTGCCGTCCGGGTCGGCGAGCGTCGACCACTGCACCCAGGGATGCTCGTCGAGCACGTCCCACCGGTGGGTGGCGCCCAGCTCGATCGCCCGGGCGACCTCCCCGGCACGGCTGCCCCACGGCACGGTGAGGTCCAGGTGCTGCACCTGCCGTTCCGGGCGGGCGCCGGTGCGCGGCCGGAAGAACATGGCGAAGCCGTCGGGTTCCCGGGCGGAGACGAACACGTGGCCGGTCTCCTCCACGACGACGCCGCCGAGGAGCTCCGCCCAGAACGACGCCAGTGCCCGCGGTGAGGTGGCCTCGACCGTCACCGAGCCGAGGCTGATCGCGGTCATGACTGGCACGCACCGGAAGCTACGGTCGGGTGTCGGCAGGGACAACCGTCATCTGTCGTGCACCGGCTCCGGGCGCGGCTGGGCGGCCGGCGCCGGCACGGCCGCGGGACGGCGGCGGTTCAGGGCGAGCCCGGCGACGGCGGTCAGCGCGAGGGCGATGACCACCGCGCCGTAGACCTCGGCGGTGGCCTCCAGGCCGACGGAGTTGGCGGCGACCCCGGCGGCGATCGCGGGCAGGCTGAACGCCAGGTAGGCGACGGTGAAGACCGCCGACATCAGCGCGGCCCGCTGCCCCGGGTCGACGCCGGCGGTGACCGTCGCCAGCGCGCCCAGGAACGCGGCGCCGAAGCCGAACCCGGAGACCACGGCGGCCACGAAGAAGACCGCCAGCGACTGGGTCCACAGGGCGGCGATCGTGCCCGCGACGCCGGTGGCGAAGACCAGCGCGCCGATGGTCATGGCGCGGGCGGGGACGACCGACCGCATGACCAGGGCCCCGATCACGCCGGTGCCGTTGAGCGCCAGGATCGGCAGGGCGCCGGTGACGTGGTCGGTCACCCCGAACACCGCGGCGGCCAGCGACGGGCTCAGCGAGGCGTAGAGCCCACCGAGCGACCAGGTGGCGACCAGGCAGGGCAGCACGACCAGGAACGCCCGCCGTTGCGACGCCGGGACGTGCACGCTGGGCACCAGGGACGCGGCCAGCCCCGGTCGCCGGGGCGAGGTCTCGGGCAGCAGCAGCACCCAGGCCGCGGCGGCCAGGCAGAGCACGGTGAGCACCCCGAACACCCAGTCGGTGGGGGACGGGACGAACTGCACGGCCAGGCCGGCGCCGACCGCGCCGAGGGAGAGGCCGAGCCCCGGCCCGGCGGAGTTGACCAGCGGGCCCAGCGGCCGGTCCGCGCGCTGGGTGTCCAGCAGGGCGGCACCGAACGCGGCGGTCAGCGCCCCGGTGGCGAACCCCTGCACCACGCGGGCGACCAGCAGCCACCCGACGCCGTCGGCGGCCCAGAACAGGACCATCGACACCGCCTCGACCACCAGCGCCACGGCCAGCACCGGCCGCCGGCCGATGTGGTCGGACAGCCCGCCCACCACGAGCAGGGACAGCAGCAGGGCGAACGCGTAGACGCCGAAGACAACGGTCAGCGTGCCCGAGCCGAAGCCGAACTCCTCGGCGTAGACCCGGTACAGCGGGGAGGGGACGCCCGACGCCGCGAGCATGAGGATCAGCAGGACGGCGACCGACCAGAAGGCGGCCGGGCGGGAGAGCGTCACTCGGGGCACGACGGTTGCCAAGGACATCGACGTCCCGTCCCTTCCCGTCGAGGGGCAGAAATGGCCATTTCCGCCCTCCGGTCACCCCGGGTAGCGGCGGGAGGTGAAGACCTGGCCCGCGGGCGTCACCTGCGTCTGGGTCGAGCCGATCAGCAGCAGGCAGCGCATGTCGACCGTCTCCGGGTCCAGCCCGGCCAGCGTCGTCACCCGCACGGCCTCCTCCGGCCCGCCGACGTCCCGGCCGACGACGACCACGGTGTCCGGGTCGCGGACGTCCAGCAGTGCCTTCTGCGCCTCGGCCAGCTGGTGCGGCCGGGCCTTGGACCGCGGGTTGTACAGCGCCAGCACCAGGTCGGCGGCGGCCGCGGCGCGCAGCCGGTCCAGCACGACGTCCCAGGGCTTGAGGACGTCGGAGAGGCTGATCACCGCGAAGTCGTGCCCGAGCGGGGCGCCCACCTTCGACGCCACCGCCTGCGCCGCGGTGAGCCCGGGCAGCACCCGCACCTCGACGTCGGCGAACTCCGGCTGCGCGGCCACCTCGAGCACCGCCGCGGCCATCGCGAAGACGCCGGGGTCGCCGCTGGAGACCACCGCCACCCGCCGTCCGGACTGCGCCAGCCGCAGCGCCGCCGCGGCCCGCTCGGCCTCCACCCGGTTGTCGCTGGGGTGCCGGGTCTGCCGCGGGTTGGCCGGCACCCGGTCCAGGTAGGGGCCGTAGCCGACCAGGTCGTCGGCCTCGGCCAGCGCCTCGGCGACCTCCGGCGTCGTCCACGCCCGCTTGCCGGGGCCGAGCCCGACGACGACGACCTCGCCGCTGCGCAGCGCGTCGCCGTCGGCACGGTCGGGGGTGTTGCCCGGTCCGGTGAGCGGCGAGGGGAGCAGCGCCAGGGAGAAGTACGGGACCGTCTCGGGGTCGACCTCGGCCAGCGGGGCGACCCGCTGCCGGTCGGTGGTGGCCCGCTCGACGTAGTACGCCCGGTCGAGCACGCCGGCGGCGTCGAAGGCCTCCCGGACCTTGCCGAACGTGCGGCCCAGCTTCAGCACCGCGGCCGAGTCGGTGGTGGCCAGCCACTCGGCCAGCTCGTCGGCGGGCAGCGTGCCGGGCAGCACGGTGAGCACCTCGTCCCGCTCCACCAGCGGCCGGCCCAGCACCGCGGCGGCGCCGCTCACGCTGGTCACGCCCGGGACCACCTCGGTCGGGTACCGGTGCGCCAGCCGCTTGTGCATGTGCATGTAGGAGCCGTAGAAGAACGGGTCGCCCTCGGCGAGGACCACGACGTCCCGCCCGGCGTCGAGGTGCGCGGCCAGCCGGGCGGCGGCGGCCTCGTAGAACTCGTCGATCGCGCCCTGGTAGCCGCCGGGGTGGTCGGTGGTCTCGGTGGTCACCGGGTAGACCAGCAGCTCCTCGACCTGCCCGGCGCGCAGGTACGGCTCGGCCAGCCCGCGGGCCACCGACCGGCCGTGCTGGGCGGCGTGGAAGGCGACGACGTCGGCCGCGCCGATCAGCCGGGCCGCCTTGACGGTCACCAGCTCCGGGTCACCGGGGCCCAGCCCGACCCCGTACAGCCGCCCGGTGGCCGGCGTCCCCGTCGCCGAAGTGGCCACTTCGGCGCGAACTCGGGGCTCCTCGCGCCCGCTCATTCCTGGGCGCTCGCGATCGCGTTCACGGCGGCGGCGGTGATCGCGCTGCCGCCGCGCCGGCCGCGGACGACGAGGAAGTCCAGGTCCGAGGCGGCCAGCGCCTCCTTGGACTCGACCGCGCCGATGAAGCCCACCGGGATGCCGATCACCGCGGCCGGCCGGGGAGCCCCGTCGCGGACCATCTCCAGCAGGTGGAACAGCGCGGTCGGGGCGTTGCCGATCGCGACGACGGCGCCGTCGAGCCGCTCACCCCACAGGTGCATCGCCGCCGCGGTGCGGGTGGTGCCCAGCTCCCGGGCCAGGTCGGGGGTGCGCGGGTCGTTGAGCGTGCAGACGACGTCGTTGTCCTTCGGCAGCCGGCGCCGGGTGACCCCGGAAGCGACCATCTGCGCGTCGCAGAGCACCGGGGCGCCGGCGTGCAGCGCCTCCCGAGCCCGGGCGACCACGTCGTCGGACCAGGCCACGTCCTGCACCAGGTCGACCTGACCGCAGGCGTGGATCATCCGCACCGCGACCTGGGCGACGTCGGCGGGCAGCCCGGAGAGGTCGGCCTCGGCGCGGATCGTGGCGAAGGACTGCCGGTAGATCTCGGCGCCGTCGTGCTCGTAGGAGTACATCAGTCCTTCTCGATGAGGTAACCGGTCGGCGTCGCGACGACGTCGACCACACGGCCGGTCGGGCGGCCGCAGCGGCGGGCGCAGCCGGCCCAGTGCTGGCGGGCGCCGCCGGCCGGCAGCGTGCCGGCCGCCACGGCGGCGGTGGCGTCGGCCCGCACGTCGGCCAGCGACTTGGCGCACCCCGGCCGCCCGGCGCAGGTGGTGACCAGCCGCCACGGACTGGCCGGCTCGGTGACCAGGCCGGCGGCGGTGAGCGCGGCGACGGCCGGGGCGGCGTCGACCAGGTCGGGGACGACGACGGTGCGCCAGGTGGTGACCTCGACCTGGGGCGCCAGGTCGGCGAGCAGCTCCGCCTGGTCGGCCGCCAGCCGCCCCAGCGGCACGACCACGGCCAGCGCGGTGCGGCCGTCGTCCTGGGTCAGCACCCCGGCCGGCCCGGTCACCGGCGCGCTGACCCGCTCGCGGCCCGGGGCGTCCGGACGGCGGCCGGTGAGCCGCTCGGCGACCCGCGCCCAGCCGTCGGTCAGCTCGGCCAGCCGCCAGGCGGTGCCGCCCTGGGCCGCCCGCTCGGCGAGGAAGGCCGCGCTCGCGGCCAGCGCCAGGGCGACGGCGTCCACGGGCCGGGCGCGGACACCGGAGTCGGTGCCGCCGAGCAGCAGCGCGACCACGTCGGGGGCGAGCGCGAGCAGGGCCACGTCGGCGCCCGAGCCCGCGACGTCGCCGCGGCCGTCGTCGAAGGCGACCAGGAACCGGCCGGGCAGCTCGGCGAGCGTGGGGTCGGCCAGCAGCGCGGCGTCGAAGGAGCGCACCCAGGGCCGGACGTCGAGGTGCCCGCCCCGCCGGCCGGACAGGCTGCTGGCCAGCACGTTGCGCACCCGCTCGTGGGTGTCGCTGGGGAGCAGCCCGACCGCGGCCAGGCGCTCGCCCAGCCCGGTCTCGGCGCCGGCGGGCAGGCCGCGCAGCTGCAGGTTGCCGCGGCTGGTGAGCTCCAGGTGCCCGTCGCCGAGATCGCGGGCGGCGGCGGCCAGCGCGCGCAGCTGGCCGGCGGTCAGGGCCCCGCCGGGAACGCGCACCCGGGCCAGGCCACCGTCGGCGGCGGCGTGGGTCTGCAGGGCGCCGGGGCAGGCGTCGACGCGGTCCCGCGTCGGCCCGGGGCCGGGCGTGGGGGAGGTGGTCTGCGCGGAGGACATGGCGAGGGCGAGGCTACTTCCCCGGGAGCGGGGCCCTGCCGGACAGTCGGGGGACCGCCCGGCAGGGCGGCTGGTCACCGCAGTGCGCGACCGTCCATCTCCATCCAGACGCGGCGGCGGTCGGCGCGCGTGCGCACCTGGGCCATCGCGGTCACCCGGCGCTGCTGCTCCGGGGTCGCGCGGTGCTCCACGACGGCGAGCTCGGCGTCCCGCATCGCCCGCTCGGCGGCGGTCTCCGCCGGGCTGGTGGGGAGCTCCTGGTCGGCGTCGTCGACCTCGTCGTCGGCGGGCCGGTCGGTCCGGTAGGGCGAGTCCTCGGGCAGGTTGCCGCTGACCCGGCCGTAGGCGCCCAGGGTGAGCAGCACCAGCCCGGCGCCGATGGAGAAGATGACGTTGGCCATGGAGAAGGCCAGGAAGTTCCAGTCGGTCTCCAGCAACGCCAGGTTGGCCAGTGCCGAGACCAGGAACAGCGCCCCCACCGCGATCATCACGGTCGAGGCCGTGCGGGAGCTGTGCAGCGCGGCGGCGATCAGCACCGCCGCGGTGACCAGCGAGATCGTCGACAGCAGGCCGTTGGACGACAGGCCGAGGATGCGCTCGCCGTCGGTGGAGAAGTAGTCCAGGCCGTCGACGAGGCCGAGCACCCCGAAGGTCGCCAGCACCCCGGCGACGACGACGGCGCCGATGCGGTGCACGGCGGGCACCACCCGGGCGGCGCCGGTGGCCGGGGGCTCGGTGGGTTCGGTGTGCTCCCCGGTACGGGGGGAGGAGTGGCGGTGGCGCAGGGAGAGGGCCATGCGGGACTCCGGGAGTGGCAGGGCGTCGGACCGGGCCGGGCTGGCTCCGGCCTCCCCGCCATACCCAGGTGATTGCGGACAACTCGGTAGCGGACGTCCTTTCTCGTTTCGTTGCGTGATGGACCCAGTGCGGAGCGTCGCGGGGAAGCGATGGCGGGGTGCGGGTGTTCGGTCGGCCGGAAGGAGCGTCATGACCCAGCCGTTCGAGATCGACCTGCACTCCGAGTACCTGCGCGCCGATCTGTTCTTCGCCATGGGGCAGCCCACCGAGGCCGCCCGCGTCCTCGAGCCGGTGCTGGAGGCCGAGCCGGGCAACCAGGCCGCGCTGGAGCTGCTCGCCCGCAGTTGCTACGCCTCCGCGCAGCTGGGCCGGGCCGAGGAGCTGCTCGCCCGCCTGGTGGAGCTCGCGCCGGCCAACGGGTGGGCCCGCCGCGCGCTGGCCCGCACGCTGGAGCGGCAGAGCCGGGCCACCGAGGCCGTCGTCCACCACCGGCTGGCCGACGCGCTCGGCGCCGCCTGATCCAGGACCCGCTCGCCGGCTAGGGTCGACCCGCCCGGCCTGACGTGGAGCCGCGCCGTGGCACGGCTCCACGTCAGCTGGCCCGGGTCGACCCGGTGCTCAGCGGCCCTCGACGGAGGGGGGCAGGGTCGGGTTGGTCCCGTCCAGGCCGGTGCTGGCGGCGGTGCTGCCGCCCGTCGGGGAGGGCGTGATGCCCCGTTCGGCGACCGGCAGGAGCGCTCCGTGGGCCAACCGCTCGCGGTAGCCGAAGAGCTCCCGCTTCACCACCCGGCTCAGGATGTAGAGCCCGATGATGTTCGGCAGCGACATCAGGAAGATCATGCTGTCGGAGAAGCCGATCACCGCGTCGAGGGTCGAGGAGGCCCCGATGACGACGAAGATGCAGAAGATCAGCTTCCAGGTCCGGTCCACCACCATCGACTCGCCGAACAGGTAGGTCGACGCCTTCAGCCCGTAGTAGCTCCAGGCGAGCATCGTGGAGTAGGCGAACAGGATCACCGCGATCGCCAGCACGATCGGGAACCAGCCCGCCACCGTCCCGAAGGCGGCCGAGGTCGTCTCCACGCCCGGCGCACTGGCCTCGTCCGCCCAGGTGCCGGTGATCACGATGGCCAGCGCGGTCATCGTGCAGATGACGACGGTGTCGACGAAGGGCTCGAGGACGGCGACGTGGCCCTCGGTCGCCGGCTCGTTCGTCTTCACCGCGGAGTGGGCGATCGCGGCCGACCCCAGCCCGGCCTCGTTGCTGAACGCCGCCCGCCGGAAGCCCTGGATGAGCACGCCGACCACGCCGCCGAACCCGGCCTCGGGGCTGAACGCCGTCCGGATGATCTCCCAGAGGGCACTGGGGATCTCGGTGACGTTGGCGAACAGCACGGAGAGGCAGGCGATGACGTAGAAGACGGCCATGAACGGGACGAGCTTGTCGGTGACCCGGGCGATGCTCCGGATCCCCCCGATGATCACCGCGCCGACCAGGATCGCGAGCACCAGGCCGAAGACCGCGCCGGCCGCCCCGAACCCGAGCCAGCCGTCTGCGCCGCCGGTCACCGACTGGGCCTGGGCGAAGGCCTGGTTGGACTGGAACATGTTCCCGCCACCGACGGCGCCGCCCAGGGTGAAGATGCAGAACAGAACCGCGAGGACCTTGCCCAGCGTGCCCTTGCCCTTCTCCTTCAGCCCCTGGCTCAGGTAGTACATGGGCCCGCCGGAGACCCGGCCGTCGGCGTAGACCCTGCGGTACTTGACGCCGAGGGTGCACTCGACGCCCTTGGTGCACATGCCCACGAGGCCGGCGATGATCATCCAGAAGGTCGCCCCCGGTCCGCCGAGGGAGATGGCCACCGCGACCCCGGCGATGTTCCCCAGTCCGACCGTCCCGGAGACGGCGGTCGCCAGCGCCTGGAAGTGGGTGACCTCGCCGGCGTCCTCGGGGTCGTCGTACTTGCCCTTGATCAGCTGGATCGCGTGGCCGAAGGCCCGGAACTGGAAGCCGCGCAGGTAGATGGTGAAGAAGATCCCGGCCAGGACGAGCCAGACCACGATCAGCGGCAGCACGACGCCTTCGTCGATGAAGTCCAGCGGCACGCTGTAGAACACGATGTCGGAGATGAAGGTCGACACCGGGGAGAAGACGTCGTTGACCTGCTCGTCGAACGAGGCGGCCAGCACGTTCACGGACGAGGTCATCACGGCACCACCAGGACGGGGACGGGGGAGAGCTGGATGAGGCTGCTGGGGGTGGACCCGAACAGCAGCGTGCGGACCCGGCTCTGACCGACCCGGCCGACGATGATCCACGCGGCGTCGTGCTCGCGGGCGAGGGCGACGAGCGTCTCGGCGGGGTGCCCGTGCCGGACGACGCCGTCCACCTGCAGGTCGCCGGCGGCGGTGAGCCGGGCGATCGCCGGGTCCAGCACCCGTTCGTGGGCCGCCCTGGCCTCGCGTTCCTTCTCGATCGCGCGGCGTTCGTTCTCCTCGGCCGTCGAGAACGAGTACGGCGACCACGGCACGACGCAGGCGAGCACGAGGCGCAGGTCGTGCCGCCGCGCGGCGTCGGCAGCCGCATCCGCCGCTCGCCCGCTCGCCTCGCTCCCGTCGAGCCCCACGATGATCGAAGCGGACATCGGGTGAACCCCCAGCCGTCGCGGACGTTGCGGGAAAGCTAGTGGCCCGGCGGGTGTCGTGCCAGACGAACCCGCGCCCCGTCGCGCGGTGACCGTCTGCTCCCTCCTGGTGACCGACCTACGATGGCCGGGTCGTGGGGGAGCGGCGCCGCCGGGTGCGTCCCCCGCGGCTCCCCGCGGGCGGATCCGCCGCCCCGGCCGCCGGTCAGGAGACCTCGTGCCCCGTCGTTCGTTCACCGGTGCGCTGCTCGCGCTCGCCGTCGCCGGCTCCCTGGTGGCCTGCGGCGGTGGCGACGGCGAGGAGGCCGCGGGCCTCGCGGCGCAGATCAGCACCGACCTGGGCCAGAAGCCCGAAGTGCCGGCGTCGGAGGGGCCGGCCCCCGACGAGCTGGTGGTCGAGGACGTGGTGGTCGGCGACGGCGCCGAGGCCGTCGAGGGGACGACCGCGGAGGTCAAGTACGTCGGCGCCTTCTACGAGACCGGCGAGGAGTTCGACTCCTCCTGGAGCCGCGGGGAGGACGAGACGCTGCCGGTGCCGCTCGGCCAGGGGCGGGTCATCCCCGGCTTCGAGCAGGGCATCGAGGGGATGCAGGTCGGCGGCCGGCGGGTGGTGACCATCCCCAGCGACCTCGGCTACGGCCCGTCCGGTCAGGGCCCGATCCCCGGCGACGCCACCCTGGTCTTCGTGATCGACCTGGTCGAGGTCGTCGGCTGAGCACCGGCCAGCGCACGCCCCCGCGCGGCCGGGCGGGGTGGGAGACGCGGTGGGCGCGGGTCCTGCTCGCCGGCTACCTGCTGGCCGGGGCCTGGCTGACGCTGCGCCCCTCGCCGATGGGGCGGGTGCAGGGGTTCGTGACCCGGCTGGTGCACGACGTCAGCGGCGCGTCCTGGCACGTCAGCGCCCGGCTGGCCGAGCGGGGCAGCAACGTGCTGCTGTTCGTCCCGCTCGCGCTGCTGCTGTGCTGGGCGCTGCCCCGGGTGCCCCGGTGGGCGGTCTGGGCGCTCTGCGTCGCGGGGTCGGTGGGCATCGAGCTCTGCCAGGCGCTCTTCCTGCCGGCCCGCTTCCCGTCCCTGGTCGACGTGGTCACCAACAGCACCGGGGCGGCGATCGGCGTCGGCCTGCACTGGCTGCTCACCCGCCGCCGCTGAGCAAGCGGGCCGCGGCGACGTGCACCGGTGACGCCCCGCTACCGGTACCGGTACCACTCGGGGAGCCGGGAGCGCCGGTCCACGCGCAGGACGACGAGCCGGCGGCCATCGGCGGCGACAGCCGCCGCGGTCGGCGGCTGCTTGCCGCCCCAGACCACCACCAGGTGCCCGTGCCGGGGAACCCGGATCTCCCGCGCGCCGACGACGACCCGGTCCACCTCCCGGCTGGCCCGCAGCACGGCGTAGGAGACGTGCCGGGCGCCCCAGGGCATCAGCCGCCCGGCGTTCCGGGCCGCCGAGCCGCCGCCGGTCCAGCGGAGGTGGCCGCCCTGGGCCGCCGCGTCGGGCCGGTCGGCCAGGTCCTCGTCCTCGAGGCCGCCCCCGCCGCCACCGAGCAGCGCCCACTCCTGCCCGCGACGCACGAGGGCCCAGGTCTCCTCGGCCACGGAGCCGACACCGCGCCGGGCGAAGAGCGTGCAGGCGACGTCGCCGTCGACGTCCACCGCCAGCGGGGCGAACCGCCGGCGCCGGCTCAGCCGAGGCGGGGCCTCCGGCACGCCGCCCTCGATGAGGGCGATGCTCTCCGCGAGCGCGTCGTAGGTCACCGCCGCAGGCTAGGACCGGACACGGACGGGGGCGAACGGTTACCGGGTGGTCAGCCGATCGTCCGGTTCCGCCCGGCGAGCGCACCCGCGGCGGCCTGGACGGCGAGGACCCCGAGCAGCACGACGAGCGGCGCCGTCCAGCTGCCGGTGCGGTCGTGCAGCGCGCCGAGCAGGACCGGGCCGCAGGCGGCCATCGCGTAGCCGACCGACTGGGCCATGCCGGACAGCGACCCCGCCTGGTGGTGGTCCCGGGTGCGCAACCCGAAGAGCGACAGCGCCAGGACGATGCAGCCCCCACCGCCGGCGCCGGCGAGCACGATCCACAGCAGCGAGGCCCCGGGCAGGGCCAGCTGGCCGAGCACCGCGATGGCGAACAACCCGGTTGCACCCAGGATGAGCAGCCGCTGGTCCGGGTGGCGGGGGATCAGCCGCGCCACCGCCAGGTTGGCGAGCACCCCGGCGACCTGCATCGCGAACAGGTGCCAGCCCGCCGCGGCGGGGGAGACGCCGTGGGCCTGCTCGACCGAGGGCCACCAGGTGATCAGCGTGAAGTAGATCGTCGACTGGGTGCCCATGAACACGGTGACCTGCCAGCCCAGCGCCGTGCCCCACGGCGATCGGTGCCGGACCGGGGCACCGGGTGACCCGGGATCCGGCGGGATGCTGCGGCGGCGCAGCTGGGGCAGGAAGACCGCCAGTGCGACCAGACCGAGCCCGGCCCAGATGCCCAGTGCCAGTCGCCAGCCGTGCTGCGTCGTCCCGGCCAGCGGGACGGCGAGGCCCGACGCCAGTGCCGCCGCCGCGCCCTGGACCGAGGAGTACAGGCCGGTGACCTGCCCGATCCTGCCCGGGTACTCCCGCTTGACCAGCGAGGGGAGCACCACGTTGATCACCGCGACGGCGATCCCGAGGACGGCGGTGCCGGTCCACAGCGCGACCGTCGACGGCAGCGAGCGGACGACCGTCGCCACCGACAGCAGGACCAGCGCCGCGCCCAGCGCGCGTTCGATGCCGATCCGGCGGGCCAGCGCGGGCGCGAGCGGGGAGACGACGGCGAAGGCCACCAGCGGCAGGCTGATCAGCACCGACGCGGTGGCGCCGCCGATGCCCAGGTCGGCGCGGATGTCCTCGACCACCGGGCCGACCGAGGTGATCGCGGCCCGCAGGTTGGCCGCGATCAGCAGGATCCCGGCCAGCAGCAGGCCGGACCGCGAGGCGGGCGCCAGCTGCCGGGTCGTGCCGGTGGTCGTCATCGAGGGGTCTCCTGCCTGCCGACCGTTCGGTCGCGCAACCAGTTTGCGGGCCGGGGTCGGCGCGGCGTCGGGCGGGTCGGCGCCACCCGCCCGGCGGGCGCGTGGCCGGCCGCGGTCTGCGCGCCGGGAGCCCGGCCGGCCGCAGCGGTCGACGCGCTCCGGGCAGGCGGTAGCGTTCGGGCCACTCACGGCAGTGCAGCGAGGAAGCCGGTGCGAGTCCGGTGCGGTCCCGCCACTGTGAGCTCCCGCTGCGATCGTGCGCGGGGGCGAGCCAGACACTCCGGCTGCCGTGCCCGACGACCCGGGGCGCGGACCCCGAGGGAGGCACTGCCTTGAGCTCTCGCACCTTCACCCTGCTGTCCACCTCCGACACCGACCTGCTGTCGGCCCGGTCCGTCGGGCTGGGCCGGGTGGGAGAACCAGCGTGGCGGCTGGGCAACCCGGCCCGCCTCGGTGCCGAGGGCATGGTCGCGCTCGCCGCCGGCAGCGACCTGGTGGTGGTCCGGATCCTCGGCGTCCGCCGGCAGTACGAGGAGATGCTCGCCCCGCTGCTGGCGGGGCCGGCGCCGGTCGTCGTCCTCGGCGGGGAGAACGTCCCCGACGCCGAGCTGATGGAGCTCTCCACCGTCCCGATGGGCGTGGCCACCGAGGCGCACGGCTACCTGGCGCAGGGCGGGCCGGACAACCTCGAGCAGCTGCACCGCTTCCTCGGTGACACCGTGCTGCTGGACGGCGAGGGCTTCGAGCCGCCGTCGGTGGCGCCCGAGTGGGGCGTGCTGGAGCGGGAGTCCCGGGGGAGCGGGCCGACCGTCGCCGTCCTCTACTACCGGGCGCACCACCTGTCCGGGAACACCGGCTTCGTCGAGGCGATCTGCACCGCGATCGAGGACGCCGGTGGCCGCGCCCTGCCGGTGTTCACCGCCTCGCTGCGCACCGTGGAGACCGGCCTGGTCGAGCTGCTGCGCACCGCCGACGCCCTGGTGGTCACCGTGCTCGCCGCCGGCGGCTCGAAGCCGGCCACCGCGCAGGCCGGTGGGGACGACGGCGCCTGGGACGTCGGCGAGCTCGCGAAGCTCGACGTCCCGGTCATCCAGGGCCTGTGCCTGACCAGCAGCCGCGCCGACTGGGCGGCCAACGACGACGGGCTCTCCCCGCTCGACGTCGGCAACCAGGTGGCCATCCCCGAGTTCGACGGCCGGCTGATCAGCGTGCCGTTCTCCTTCAAGGAGGTCGACGCCGACGGCCTGACCTCCTACGTCGCCGACCCCGAGCGGGCCGCCCGGGTCGCCGGCACCGCCGTGGCGCACGCCCGGCTGCGGCACACCCCGCCGGCCGAGCGCCGCATCGTCGTCATGCTCAGCGCCTACCCGACCAAGCACGCCCGGATCGGCAACGCCGTCGGCCTGGACACCCCGGCGTCGGTCGTCCGGCTGCTCGCCGCGATGGCCGGCCAGGGGTACGACGTCGGCCCGTTCGACGGCGAGGGCGCGCTGCCCGGACTCGCCGAGCTGGACGGCGACGCGCTGGTGCACGCGCTGATCGCCGCCGGTGGCCAGGACGAGAACTGGCTCACCGAGGAGCAGCTGTCGGGCAACCCGGTGCGGATCTCCGCCGCCGAGTACCGGAAGCACTTCGACACCCTCCCCGCCGAGCTGCGCGAGGCGATGGTCGAGCACTGGGGCGAGGCGCCCGGGTCGCTGTTCGTCGACGACGACTCCATCGTCTTCGCCGCGCTGCGCGCCGGGAACGTCGTGGTGATGGTGCAGCCGCCGCGCGGCTTCGGGGAGAACCCGATCGCGATCTACCACGACCCGGACCTGCCGCCGTCCCACCACTACCTGGCCGCCTACTGGTGGCTGCGGTCGGACCGGGCGGCCGGCGGGTTCGGCGCGCACGCCATGGTCCACGTGGGCAAGCACGGCAACCTCGAGTGGCTGCCCGGCAAGACCGTCGGCATGTCGGCCGGCTGCGGCACCGACGCCGCGATCGGGGACCTGCCGCTGGTCTACCCGTTCCTGGTCAACGACCCGGGCGAGGGCACCCAGGCCAAGCGCCGGGCGCACGCCACACTGGTCGACCACATGGTGCCGCCGATGGCCCGCGCCGACTCCTACGGCGACATCGCCCGGCTGGAGCAGCTGCTCGACGAGCACGCCAACATCGCCGCCATGGACCCGGCGAAGCTGCCGGCCGTCCGCCAGCAGATCTGGACGCTGCTGCAGGCCGCCAAGCTCGACCACGACCTGGGGCTGAACGAGCGGCCCGAGGACGACCACTTCGACGAGATGATCCTGCACGTCGACGGCTGGCTGTGCGAGATCAAGGACTCGCAGATCCGCGACGGTCTGCACGTGCTCGGCACGCCGCCGAGCGGCCAGGACCGGGTCGACCTGGTGCTGGCCATGCTGCGCGCCCGGCAGATCTGGGGCGGCGCCGTGGCCCTGCCCGGGCTGCGCCAGGCGCTCGGGCTGACCGAGGACGGCACCGCCGGGCTCAAGGAGACCGACCGGGTCGAGGCGCAGGCCGAGGCGCTGGTGGCCGGCATGGAGACCCGCGGCTGGACGGCGTCGGCCGTCGCGGAGGTGGTCAGCGGCGTGCTCGGCACCGGGAACGACGAGGTGGCCGAGATCCTGCGGTTCGCCGTCGCCGAGGTGGTGCCCCGGCTGGAGCGCACCACCGACGAGCTGGACATGACCCTGCACGCCCTGGACGGCGGCTACGTGCCGGCCGGGCCGTCGGGCTCGCCGCTGCGCGGGCTGGTCAACGTGCTGCCGACCGGCCGCAACTTCTACTCCGTCGACCCCCGGGCGATCCCCTCCCGGCTGGCCTGGGAGACCGGGTCGGCGATGGCCGAGTCGCTGGTCGAGCGCTACCGCGCCGACCACGACGGGCAGTTCCCGCCCTCGGTCGGGCTCTCGGTGTGGGGCACCTCGGCGATGCGGACGGCCGGCGACGACGTCGCGGAGATCCTGGCGCTGCTCGGCGTCCGCCCGGTCTGGGACGACGCGTCCCGGCGGGTCACCGGCCTGGAGCCGATCGACCTCGACGAGCTGGGCCGCCCGCGGATCGACGTCACGGTGCGGATCTCCGGCTTCTTCCGGGACGCCTTCCCGCACGTGGTGACCATGCTGGACGACGCCGTGCGGCTGGTCGCCGAGCTGGACGAGGCCGCGGAGGCCAATTACGTGAAGGCGCACGCCGACGCCGACTTCGCCACCCACGGCGACCGGCGGCGGGCGACCACCCGGGTGTTCGGCTCCAAGCCCGGCGCCTACGGGGCCGGGCTGCTGTCGCTGATCGACTCCCGCAACTGGCGGGGGGACGCCGACCTCGCCGAGGTCTACGCGGTGTGGGGCGGCTACGCCTACGGCCGGGACCTGGACGGCGTGCAGGCCCGCCCGGACATGGAGGCCGCGTACAAGCGGATCGCGGTGGCGGCGAAGAACATCGACACCCGCGAGCACGACATCGCCGACTCCGACGACTACTTCCAGTACCACGGCGGGATGGTCGCGACGGTCCGCGCGCTGACCGGCTCCTCCCCGGAGGCCTACATCGGCGACTCGACCCGGCCCGAGCAGGTGCGGACCCGGTCGCTGGTGGAGGAGACCTCCCGGGTGTTCCGCGCCCGGGTGGTCAACCCCAAGTGGCTGGCCGCGATGCGCCGGCACGGCTACAAGGGCGCCTTCGAGCTGGCCGCCACCGTCGACTACCTGTTCGGCTACGACGCCACCACCGGCGTCGTCGCCGACTGGATGTACGAGAAGCTCGCCCAGACCTACGTGCTCGACCCGGAGAACCGGGAGTTCATGGAGAAGTCGAACCCCTGGGCGCTGCACGGCATCGCCGAGCGGCTGCTGGAGGCGGTCGACCGCAAGATGTGGGCCGAGCCGGACCCGGCGCTGCTGGCCGAGCTGCAGCAGGCCTACCTGGACACCGAGGGCGACCTCGAGGGCGGCGAGACCCCGGCCCAGCAGCCGGTCTGAGCACGGGTCGGGGGGGGGGGGGGGGGGGGGGGGGGGGGGGGGGGGGGGGGGGGGGGGGGGGGGGGGGGGGGGGGGGGGGGGGGGGGGGGGGGGGGGGGGGGGGGGG
>NZ_JBJHAQ010000014.1:0-107968 GCF_054051115.1 Modestobacter sp. SYSU DS0904
GCGGCGACTGCGGCTGCGCGGTGCTGGGCCCGCCACCGGCGACCGAACGCTACGAGCCCACCGCGCGACAACGTGCCTTCGTCGCAACCAGGGATCGGCGCTGCCGCTTCCCGAACTGCGGTCAACGTGTCGGCTGGGCCGACCTCGACCACGTCATCCCACACTCCCGCGGCGGCGAGACCGACTGCGCCAACCTCTGCTGCCTGTGCCGCTCCCACCACCGCCTGAAGACCCACGCCCCCGGCTGGCGGTTCGAGATGGATCCCGACGGCACCCTGCACGTCACCACCCCCTCCGGGGTCACCCGCACCACCCGCCCACCGGGCCTCCGACCGAGCCCGCCCGAACCGAGCCCGCCCGAAGCAGCCGGACGGGCCGTCGGACCCGAGCCACCACCACCCGAACCGGCAGACGACCCACCGCCCTTCTGATCGAGCACGGCGCGACACCTCGGCATGCGACACCTCGGCAGACCGGTGTCGTCATGTCGAGATGTCACCGTGTCGACAGCGGGCACCTGGAGCCGGAAGGGCCTGCCCCCGACCGGCGTTACCGTGGTCAGTCCGGCGCGAGTGCTGCGCCGCTGTCTCCGAGCAAAGGAACCCCCGCGTGAGCGACGGCCCCCTCATCGTCCAGTCGGACAAGACCCTGCTGCTCGAGGTCGACCACCCGCAGTCCAAGGAGTGCCGGGCGGCGATCGCCCCGTTCGCGGAGCTGGAGCGCTCCCCCGAGCACGTGCACACCTACCGGGTCACCCCGCTGGCGCTGTGGAACGCCCGCGCCGCGGGGCACGACGCCGAGCAGGTCGTCGACGCCCTGGTCCGCTTCTCCCGCTACCCGGTGCCGCACGCACTGCTCGTCGACGTCGCCGACACCATGGACCGCTACGGCCGGCTGACCCTGGCCAACCACCCGGTGCACGGGCTGACGCTCACCAGCACCGACAAGGCCGTGCTGGAGGAGGTCGTCCGCAGCAAGCGGGTGGCTCCGATGCTCGGCGCCCGGATCGACGCCGACTCGGTCGTCGTCCACCCCTCCGAGCGCGGCCGGCTCAAGCAGGCGCTGCTGAAGATCGGCTGGCCGGCCGAGGACCTCGCCGGCTACGTCGACGGCCAGGCCCACCCGATCGAGCTCGACCAGGACGACTGGCACCTGCGCGACTACCAGCAGGAGGCCGTCGACGGCTTCTGGGCGGGCGGCTCGGGCGTCGTCGTCCTCCCCTGCGGCGCGGGCAAGACGCTGGTCGGCGCCGCGGCGATGGCCGAGGCGAAGGCGACCACGCTCATCCTGGTCACCAACACCGTCTCCGGCCGGCAGTGGAAGCGTGAGCTGATCGCGCGGACGAGCCTGACCGAGGAGGAGATCGGCGAGTACTCCGGCGAGCGCAAGGAGATCCGGCCGGTCACCATCGCGACCTACCAGGTGATCACCACCCGCCGGAAGGGCGAGTACCGGCACCTGGATCTGTTCGACGCCCAGGACTGGGGCCTGATCGTCTACGACGAGGTCCACCTGCTCCCCGCACCGATCTTCCGGCTCACCGCCGACCTGCAGTCCCGACGCCGCCTCGGGCTGACCGCGACGCTGGTGCGCGAGGACGGCCGCGAGGACGACGTCTTCTCCCTCATCGGGCCCAAGCGGTACGACGCCCCGTGGCGGGACATCGAGGCGCAGGGCCACATCGCCCCGGCCGAGTGCATCGAGGTCCGGGTCTCCCTCGACGACGAGGAGCGGATGACCTACGCGGTCGCCGAGCCCGAGGAGCGGTACCGGATCGCGGCCACCGCCCACTCGAAGCTGCCGGTGATCCGCCGGGTGCTCGAGCGGCACCCCGACGAGCAGAAGCTCGTCATCGGCGCCTACCTCGACCAACTCGACGAGCTCGGCGCGGCGCTCGACGCCCCGGTGATCCAGGGGTCGACGTCGAACAAGGAGCGCGAGCGGCTGTTCCAGGCGTTCCGCACCGGCGAGATCAAGACCCTCGTCGTCTCCAAGGTCGCCAACTTCTCCATCGACCTGCCCGAGGCCGCGGTCGCCGTCCAGGTGTCGGGCACGTTCGGCTCCCGGCAGGAGGAGGCCCAGCGCCTCGGCCGGGTGCTGCGGCCCAAGGCCGACGGCCGGCAGGCGCACTTCTACACCGTGGTCAGCCGCGACACCCTGGACAGCGAGTACGCCGCCCACCGGCAGCGGTTCCTCGCCGAGCAGGGCTACGCGTACACGATCGTCGACGCCGCCGACCTGGCCGGCCCCGGCGAGGTCAACGGCCCCGACTGGGTCGACCAGCCCGCCGACTGAGGAAGGACCCCGCCCTCCTCACCCCTCGCAAGCTCGGGGCGAGCCTCTGGGCGGGGCCTTTCCGGCACGTCAGCCGCGCAGCACGCCGCCCAGCCGGGCCATGCCCTCGGCGATCCGGTCGGGCGTGTGCGTGGTGAACGACAGCCGCAGCGTCGACCGGTCCGGAGCCCCGGCGTAGAAGGCGGCTCCCGGCACGAAGGCGACGTCGGCCGCCAGCGCCCGCGGCAGCAGCTCGGCCGTGTCGACGCCCCCGGGCAGCCGCGCCCAGACGAACATCCCGCCGTCCGGCTCGGTCCAGGTGCTGCCCGCGGGCAGCGTCGCCGGCAGCGCGGCCACCATCGCGTCCCGCCGCTGCCGGTAGGCCCGCCGCAGCGTCTGCAGGTGGGCCTCCACGTCGGCGGCGGCGAACCAGGCCGCCGCGGCGGCCTGGTCGATCGTCGAGGTGTGCAGATCGGCCGCCTGCTTGGCGACGGTCAGCGCCGGGAGCAGCCGGGACGGCGCCCGCAGCCAGCCCAGCCGCAACCCCGGGGCCGCGATCTTGGAGAAGCTGCCCAGGTGGACGACGTGCTCGTCGGCCCCCGGCTGGGCAGCCAGCGGCGCGACGTCCGCGCCCCGGTAGCGCAGCTCGCCGTAGGGGTCGTCCTCCACCAGCCAGACGCCGTGCCGGGCGGTCAGCTCCACCACCTCGGCGCGCCGGTGCTCGGGCATGGTGCGCCCCGTCGGGTTCGCGAAGGTCGGCACCAGGTAGACCAGCGCCGGCCGCTCCCGCCGGATCGTCTCCGCCAGCACCGCCGGGTCGATGCCGTGCTCGTCGGTGGCGACCGGGACGACGCGGGCACCGGCCAGCTGGAAGCACTGCAGCGCGGCCAGGTACGTCGGGTCCTCGACCAGGACGACGGCGCCGGGATCGAGCAGCGCCGTGGCGACCAGCGTCAGCCCCTGCTGGGAGCCGGAGGTGACCAGCAGGTCGTCGACCGAGCTGAGCATGCCGCGGGCGGTCATCCGGCCGGCCACCCGCGCCCGCAGCTGACGGTCACCCTCGGTCGGCGCGTACTGCAGCGCGCGGCGGGCGTGCGGGCCCCAGAGCACGGCGTCGTAGGCGGCCCGGACGCCGTCCAGGTCGAAGAGCTCGGGTGCGGGCAGGCCGCCGGCGAAGGAGATGACGCCCGGCCGGTCGAGCAGCGCCAGCAGCTCGCGGACGGGGGAACTGGCGACCCCGCCGAGCCGCTGGGCGAGCGGAGGCAGGGCGCGGGACAGGACGGCAGCGGACACGAGGACTCCAGGAGGCCATGGCGCGGGGAGGGCGGCGCGGTGGGATGAGGCGGCGCCGGGCAGCGGGGGGTGTCCCGCTGGGGGCCGGGCCGAACGGGCCTCCTGGTCGAGGGGCCGCCGTCAGCCTACGTCGCGGCGGGCAGGTCCGTCGGCGCGCCGACCCGATCACCCCGTCGTGCCCCTCTGGACCGGGCCTCCGGACGCCGTCACGGGGCGGTTGGGGACGACGGGACCGGCGAGGGTGACGAGACGGTCCGGCTCGATCATGACGAGCGCCACACCCCGCCCCGCCCCATGGCATCACCGCAGGTCAGCGACGCGCCGCCCGCCGCCATACGTCGCAGCCCGGGACGCGCGCGGGAGGTGGGTGGTTGGGCGTGTTGCCCGGTCGCCGTCCAGAATGACTCCCGACATGGCGACTGCAACACAGGCGGCGGCCCGGGCCCCGCAGACGACCAGCCGACCGCTCCGGGCCTGGCAGCAGGCGGCCCTCGGCAAGTACGAGGAGGAGTCCCCGAAGGACTTCCTGGTCACCGCGACCCCGGGCGCGGGGAAGACCACCTTCGCGCTGACCCTGGCCGCCCGGCTGCTGTCCCGCCGCGAGGTCGCCCGGGTGATCGTGGTCTGCCCGACCGACCACCTGCGCCTGCAGTGGGCCGACGCGGCCGACGCGATGGGCATCGTGCTCGACCCCAACCTGACCAACGCCGTGGGCCCGGTGCGCGCCGGCACGCAGGGCTACGTGACCACCTACGCGCAGGTGGCCGGCAAGCCGATGCTGCACGCCGCCCGGGCGACGACGGTCAAGACGCTGGTGATCCTGGACGAGGTGCACCACGCCGGCGACGGCCTGTCCTGGGGCGAGGCGGTCGAGGAGGCCTACGGCCGCGCGGCCCGCCGGCTGTGCCTGACCGGGACGCCGTTCCGCACCAAGGCCGACGAGCGCATCCCCTTCGTGAAGTACGTGGAGGACGGGTTCGAGGGCCAGGGCGGCCTGATGTCGACGGCCGACTTCACCTACGGCTACAAGGAGGCGCTGGCCGACAGCGTCGTCCGCCCCGTCGTGTTCGCCGCCTACACCGGCACGTCCCGCTGGCGGAACTCCGCCGGCGAGGTCGTCGCCGCGTCGCTCTCCGAGGCCGGCACGCGGTCGGTGGAGATGCAGGCCTGGCGCACCGCGCTGGACCCCAAGGGCCAGTGGGTGCCGCACGTGATCGCCGCGATGGACGACCGGATCACCCACCTCCGCGAGGAGGGCGGCATGCCCGACGCCGCCGGGCTGGTGCTGGCCAGCGACCAGGACGACGCCCGCGAGTACGCCAAGATCGTCCGTCGGGTGACCGGGAAGGCGCCGGAGCTGATCCTCTCCGACGACCCCAAGGCGTCGAAGAAGATCGAGAAGTTCAACAAGGGCGGCGCCCGGATCGCGGTCTGCGTGCGGATGGTCTCCGAGGGCGTCGACGTGCCGCGCGCCGCCGTCCTGGCCTGGATGACCTCCTACCGGACGCCGCTGTTCTTCGCCCAGGCCGTCGGCCGTGTGGTGCGCGCCCGGGCCCCTCACGAGTCGGCGACCGTCTTCCTCCCCGCCGTCCGCCCGCTGCTGTCGCTGGCCGCGTCGATGGAGGAGCAGCGCAACCACGTCATGCCGCCGCCGAAGACCCAGCCCGACGAGGAGCTGGAGGCGCTGGACCTGCCGCCGCGGGAGCCGCGCGAGGGCGAGCTCAAGCAGTGGGAGGCGCTGGAGGCCGACGCCCGGTTCGCGCACGTGCTGTCCAGCGGGACGGCGCACACCGGCGCGGGCAGCGGTGCCGTGGAGCCGCTCGCGGCCGACGCGGAGGACTTCCTCGGCATCCCCGGGCTGCTGACCCCGGCGCAGACCGCCGAGCTGCTGTCCAAGCGGGACGACGAGCTGCGGGCCCGGATCGCCGCCTCGCACCGGCAGGGCGACGACGACGGGTTCATGGTCGTCGAGGACCACCCGGAGGAGGACGAGGCCGGCCGCTCCTGGCGCGACGCCACCGACCTCCGCCGGGAGATCAACCGGCTGGTCAACCGCGTCGCGGCGAAGACCGCGACCCCGCAGGCCGTGGTGCACACCCAGCTGCGCCAGTCGGTGCCCGGGCCGCCGTCGGCCTCGGCGTCGGTGGACGTGCTCCGCGCCCGCCGCGAACGCCTGCGCACCATGCTCTGAGCGAGGCCGACCCCGAGCCGCGGGTCCAGGGTCGGATCCGGGCGTTCCCCGATGCCGCCGGGGCGTCGCCGCACGCAGGCTGGTGCCATGACCGAGACAGTCCACACCGAGACCCAGCACACCGAGAGCCCGCACACCGAGAACCAGCACACCGATACCCCGCAGGACCCTTCCGCGCGCCCGCCGCTGCAGCGCAGCCGGACGGACCTGATGCTCGGCGGTGTCGCGGCCGGCCTGGCCCGGCACACCGGCGTCGACGCGCTGCTGTGGCGCCTCGGCTTCGTCGGGCTCGTCTTCGCCGGCGGCGCCGGGGTCTTCCTCTACCTGGCGCTGTGGCTGCTGATGCCGGCCGCGCCCACCGCACCCGGGGACCGCACGAACGTGCTGGACGAGTGGGTCGAGCGGGTCCGCGCCCGCTTCACCCGGCCGAACGCTGACATCGCGCGCTGATCATCGGCGAATGGCTGGACGACACGCCACCGGGCGCAGCCGCTCGCCGATGATCAACTGCCGGAGGGGGAGCCGGCTCAGCTGAGCAGCCCGCGGTCGGCGGCGATGGCCACCGCCTCCGCGCGGCTGGCGGCACCGAGCTTGGCGAGGATGTTGCTCACGTGCACGCTGGCGGTCTTCTCGCTGATGAACAGCTCCGCGCCGATCTGCCGGTTGGTTCGGCCCTGCGCCGCCAGCGCCAGCACCTCCCGCTCGCGCGGGGTGAACACCGTGCCCGCCTCGGGGGTGCGGACGCCTGGCAGCTCCAGCCGGCCGCGGCGGGCCAGCGCCTCGACCGCCGTCCGCAGCGGCTCGGCGCCCAGCCGCACCGCCACGTCGTGGGCCGCGGGGAGCTCGGCGGCCGCGCCCGCGCGGTCGTCGGCCGCCAGCAGCGCCTCGGCCAGCCGCAACCGGGAACGCGCCTGCTCGTAGCCGTGCCCGAGGCCGCCGAACTCCTCCACCGCCCGCCGCCACAGCTCCACCGCGGCCTCGCCGCGCACCCGGGCCAGCTCGGCCTCCAGCCGGGTGCCCCACGCGCGGGCCTCGATCCCCACCGGGAACGGCACCCGGGCCGCCGACCGGCCCACCTCGGCCAGCTCCGCCGCGTCCGTCGCCCAGCGGGCCACGGCCGGCTCGTCCCCGGCCCGCCGGGCCGCGGCGACCGCGTCGCCGACCGCCGCCAGCGCGGTCGCCACCAGCCGCACCGAGGCGAGCCGCTCGTCCACCCACAGCTCGCGCAGCCGGCGGTCGGCGAACCGGGCCCGCTCGACCGCCGCCGCGGCGTCACCGGCCCGGCCGGCCAGCTCGATCTCCGCGGCCACCGTGGCCAGCATCAGCAGCACGTGGTTGTCCCAGCGGGCCGCCGGCCCCCGCGCCCAGGCCAGCCGCTCGCCGGCGCGCGGATCACCCCGGCCGACCAGCACCAGCAGCCCGTCGGCGCGCACGTGCGCGGCCATGTCCGGCACCCGGGCCAGCGCGTCGGCGGCGGCCAGGCTGCCGTCCCAGTCGCCGAGCACGTACCGGGTCAGCACCTCCAGGTGCCGCAGCTCCGCGCCGTAGAACGACCACTCGACGCCCAGCGTCGCCGCCCGGGCCAGCCCGGCGGTGGCGTGCGCCAGCGCCTCGGCCACGTTCCCGGCGTCGTGGGCGGTGATCGCCTGGCTGAACCACACCCGCATCTCCACGTCGGCGTCGCCGGACCGGACGGCCCGTGCCCGCGCCTCCTCGAACCGGGTCCGCACCGCGGCCCGGTCACCGGCACCCGACCCGCGGGCGAGGGAGACGGCGGTGTCGGCCCACGCGCTGTCCAGCCCGAGGACGTCCGCGGCGGCCAGCGCCTCCTCCGCCGCCGCGTCCGCCTCGGCGACCAGGCCCAGGGAGTAGCTGGTGCGGGCGTGCGTCGCCGCCGCCCAGGTGCGCACCGCCGAGGGTGGCTGGGCCGGCACCAGCGCCATCGCCGCGGCGCTCTCCCGATGCGCCTCGGCCGCCTCCTCGATCCGGCCCAGCACCTGCGCGAGCGTGTAGTGCACCCTGGCGCGGGCCGCCGGGTCGCCGTCGGCGCCCAGCAGCTCACCGGCCGAGCGCAGCAGCGCCACCGCCCGGTGCAGGTCACCGACCGCGCGGGCCGCCGACGCGGTGTCCAGCAGCACCGTCCACTGCGGGCGGCCGGCGCGCTCGGCCGCGTCGGGCACCGCCGCCCACAGCGCGAGCACCGCCTCCAGGTGCTGCAGCTGCTCGGCGGGTGCGCCCACCCGGCGGGCGGCCTCCGCCGCCTCCAGCGAGGCGCTCAGCGCCCCGGGCAGGTCGTTGCTCTCGCGCAGGTGGTGGGCGCGCTCGGCCGCCGTCCCCGCCTCCGGCCGCGCGGCCAACTGGGCCGCCACGGCGGCGTGCAGCCGCACCCGCTCACCGGGCAGCAGGTCGGCCAGCACGGCCTCCCGCAGCAGCGCGTGCCGGAAGCGGTAGCGGCCGTCGCCGGAGACCACCAGCAGGTGGTGGTGCACCGCCTCGGTCAGCGCCTGCTCCGTCTCCTCCGGGCTCTTCCAGGACACCGCGGACACCAGCTCGTGCCGCACCGAGCGACCGGCGACGGCGGCCACCCGGAGCACCTGCTGGGCGGCCGGGGTCACCTGCTCGACCCGGGCCAGCAGCACCTCGGACAGCCCACCGGGCAGCGCCTCGCCCGCCAGCCCCGCCGCGACCAGCTCCTCCGCGTAGAAGGCGTTGCCCTCCGCCCGGGCGACGACGTCCTCGACGGTCGCGGCGGAGGGGCTCCCCGACCCGGCGGCCAGCCGGCGGACCAGCGTCGCCACCTCCGCGTCGGCCAGCGGCTCGAGCAGCAGCCGCTCGACGCGCGGCAGCCGCACCAGCTCGGCGAGCAGCGGGCGCAGCGGGTGCCGGCGGTGCAGGTCGTCGGCGCGGTAGGAGGCGACGACGGCCACCCGCTCGTCGACCAGCCGGGCCAGCAGGTAGCGCAGCAGGTCGCGGCTGGAGCGGTCGGCCCAGTGCAGGTCCTCCAGGACGACGAGCACCGGCTGCTCGGTGGCCAGCTCGCCCAGCAGCGCGGCCACCGACGCGAACAGCTGGAGCCGGCCGTCGTCGTCCGGCGGGCTCAGGGTGCGGTGCGGCGACGGCTGGCCCAGCTCCGTGCCGGCGCGCTCGGGCACCGAGCCACCGCCGAGCAGGCCGCTCAGCACCGGGTGGCTGGCCAGCACCGGCGCCAGCTCCGGGTCGGTGAGCACCGGCCGCAGCAGGTCGACGAAGGGCAGGTAGGGCAGGCCGACGTCGCCCAGGTCGACGCAGTGCCCGGTGAGCACCCGGACGCCGTCGCCGCTGGCCCGGCGGGACAGCTCGTCGATCAGCCGGGTCTTGCCCACCCCGGCGTCCCCGCCGACCAGCACCCCCGACGGGCGCCCCCCGGCCGCCGCGTCGACGTGCGCCAGCAGCCGGCCGAGCTCGCTCGCCCGGCCGACCAGCGGACCCTCGTCCCAGCGCGGCACGCCGGTGATCGTGGCACGGACCACCGACGCGACGGCGTCCGCGCGGTTCAGCGCGCCCGCCGCCGGCGGGCCGTCCAGGACCCGCGCCGGCTGCCCCGGGCGAAGGCCCGTTCGACCAGCTCCCGGCGGTAGGCCAGCTCGGCCTCCAGGGCGGGGTTGGGGTAGTGCGCCATGACCGTCTCCTCGTGTCGTCCGTGGGTGGACGAGGAGGACGGTCGTCCTGAGGGGGCACCGCCGGGATCGGGTGATCGGGCAGTTCTCCGCGGTGGCGGGCTCCCTGAGGCCCCTCAGACCGGCGCCCGAGGGGCCTCGGCCGCGGTCACTGCACGGTGTAGGAGGCGTCCTCGGAGACGAAACCGTCGTCGTCGGTGTCCGGGACGCGCTGGTCGACCGTCGGGTCCAACTCGCCGTCCTCGTCGGTGTCGCCGTAGAGGACCGCCTCCAGCTCGGTGTCCTCGGTCAGCGCCGGGGAGAGCTGGACCTCGACGTCGGTCGCCTCCCCGGCCTCCACCGCGGCCGAACCCAGCAGCTCGCCCATGGTCTCGTCGTCGTCGTCGCCGTCGTCGGTCAGGATCGCGACGAACCCGTCCACGGTCATCGCGACCCGGTCGACGGTGACCGAGCTGCCGTCCCCGGACTGGTCCGCGAACTCCACGTCGGCGACCGGGGCACCCGAGGCGCGGCCGGTCTCGGTCGGCGCGGCGGTGTCCGGCACGTCCTCGTCGGCGAACGTGGTGCCGACGGCGGGGGTCGGCTCCTCGTCGGCCTCCCCGCCACAGGCGGTCAGGGCGAGGACGGCGGCAGCGGGCAGGGCGAGCAGCGCAGGTCGTCTCATGACCACTGGTTGCCCACTCCCAGCCGCGGCCCACACACCGTGATCGGCGCGCGCAGCGGAGCGGGGATGGGGAAGACTGCCGGACACCGGGCGGTTGACGGGAACAGCTCGGTGCACCCCCGACGTCGTGGGCGGCATCCCCTGGGGCCGGTCCCTGGCGGACTCGGCCCGGACGACGTGTGAGAGGACGACAGTGCCCGAGAACGGCGCGAACGACCTGACCCCGACCGTGTTCGTGCTGTACGGCGCGACCGGTGACCTGGCCCGCCGGATGGTGCTCCCGGCGTTCTTCCAGCTGGCCCAGCACGGCCTGCTGCCCGACGAGTGGCGGCTCATCGGCAGCGGCCGCGGCGAGCGGACCGACGAGGAGTTCGTCGACCACGTCCGTGAGTCCCTGACCGAGTTCGGCCCCTCCCCCGACGAGGGCCCGTGGGAGGAGTTCTCCGCCCGGCTGCGCTTCGCCGGCGGCGGGTTCACCGTCGAGGACCCGGGTCAGCTGCTGGACGTCGTCGCCAAGGCGCGCGCCGAGATCGGCGACGAGGCGCAGCTCGTGCACTACCTGTCCCTGCCGCCCAAGGCGTTCACCGGTTACACGGAGGCGCTGGGCGAGCACGGGCTCGCCGAGGGTGCCCGGGTGGTCTACGAGAAGCCGTTCGGCGACTCCCCGGAGGGCTTCCGCGAGCTGGACGCCGTCGTGCACTCGGTCTTCGACGAGGAGCAGGTCTTCCGGATCGACCACTTCCTGGGCAAGGAGGGCACCCAGGACCTGCACGCGCTGCGCTTCGCCAACGGCCTGTTCGAGCACGTCTGGAGCCGCGAGCACGTCGCCCAGGTGCAGATCGACGTCCCCGAGGACCTCGACGTCGCCGACCGCGCCGACTTCTACGACGCCACCGGCGCGACCCTGGACATGCTGGTCACCCACCTGTTCCAGGTCGCCGCCGAGGTGGCGATGGAGCCCCCGGTCAGCTTCTCGGCCAACGACATCCTCTCCGCCCGCGAGTCGGTGCTGTCGAAGTTCCGGCCACTGGCCCCCGAGGACGTCGTCCTGGGCCAGTTCCAGGGCTACCGCGAGCTGGACGGCGTCCCGGACGACAGCGACACCGACACCTTCGTCGCCGCCCGGCTCTGCATCGACTCCGGTCGCTGGCGCGGGGTGCCGTTCCTGCTGCGCACCGGCAAGCGGCTGGCCGCCAAGCAGCAGCGGGTCAGCCTGATCCTGCACCGCCCGAAGGGCCCGGTGGACGACGTGCCGGCCAACGGCAACGTCGTCTCCCTGTCGCTGGCCGGGGCGGGTTCGGTGGACATCGACGTCATGGCCAAGAAGCCGGGGCCGGACCTGGCGATGGCACCGGCGCGGGTCTCGCTGGACCTGTCGAAGATCCCCGGCGGCGAGCCGCTGCCGCCCTACGTCTCGCTGATCCACGACGTGCTGGTCGGTGACCGCTCGCTGTTCACCACCAGCGAGGGGCTGGCCCAGACCTGGCGGGCGCTGCAGCCGGTGCTCGACGCCCGGCCCGAGGTGCACCCCTACGAGCCCGGCTCCTGGGGCCCCTCGGCAGCCAACGCGCTGACCGGCGAGCACGGCTGGCTGCTCGGCCAGACCGAGTAGGAGGACCCGCGCGACGAAGCCCCCGCTCTCGAGGAGAGCGGGGGCTTCGTCGTCGGTGAGGTCCGGACCGGACGCTGGTCGCCTCGCGGCGTTTTGCACATCTGAGGCTCCAGACCCCCGACCGAGGTCGGAGCGGTGTTCCCCAGCGGCAGTTATCAAGTGGAGCCCGGGGACACAGGTCGCCCGGCCCGGACGTTCACCACCGTACCCGTGCCCCCGGCCCCCATGCTCGTGGCGGCCCGATCGATCGCGGACTCAGTTGAGGCCGCGCGCGTCCTGCTTCAGCGCGGTGTCCACGGTCAGCGCGCTGGCCAGCACCAGGCTCGCCAGCGGGTCGGGCAGCCGCTGGTGCACCCGCACCAGGTAGTCGTCGGCCGTGGTGAGCAGGGTGCGGGCCAGCCCCTCCCAGGTCTTGGTGATCCGGGCGACCTCGGCCCCGGCGGCGTCGGTGACCGCGAAGTCCCAGGCCCGCCAGTTCTCCGCCTGGATCGCCCCCACCAGCCGGTCGGCCACCACCAGGTCGAACCGGATGTGCCCGACCACGTTCGCCTGGTGGACCTCCCCCACCGGCGTGCCGTCGGGCCGGACCACCAGCACCCGCGACCGCAGCAGCTTCGCCGGGCGGGTGAGCAGCAGCACCGGGCCGGCGGCGTCGCGCACCTCGAGGGTGTGGGTGAGGAACTGGTCCCAGCGCGACATCAGCCGGAACGCCTTGCGCAGGCTGCTCTGCCCCACCTGGACGACGGCGCCCACCTGCTGCCCGGCGCCGTCCAGCACGGCGTACTCGTTGGTGAGCTCGACCAGCTTGGTGCGCTGCCGGACGACGAGCACCGGCTGCTCCAGCAGCACCGACCGCGGGTGCTCAGGCTGGATGTGCGGGACCTGGGTGTGCGACTGGGTGTGCGGGCTCCAGGCGCTGCCGTCCCACCAGCGCAGGCCGCCACCGCCGGCCGGGTCGGGGTACCAGCCCGGCGGTGGAGGCGGCTGCGTCATGCGCCGGACGGTAACCGCCACGGACCGCGGACCTGGGGACCCCGCCGGGGTCAGCGCAGCGGCCGGCCGTCCGCGGCGAGGTGGTCGCGCCAGCTGCGGCTCGGCATCCAGCCGAACAGCCGGCGGGCCTTCGCGCTGCTGATCGCGCTGGCGTCCGGCCGGTCCAGCGGCCGCACCTCCAGCCCGGGGTGGACGGCGAGCGCCTCGGCGCGCAGGTCCCGGCCCCCGGCGTTGTCCGCAGCGGCCGCGTAGACCACCTCGTGCCCGGGGGTGTCCGCCTCGACGGCCAGCACCAGCAGCTCGGCCAGGTCCGCGACGTCGACGTAGGACCAGAACATCGGGCTGGGCACGGCCCGGTCGCGCAGGAAGGGACCGAGGTTGCCCGCGTAGGTCTCCGGCGTCATCACCCAGGTCGCCCGGACCGACACCGCCGTGCCCGCGGTGCGGCGCACGAACGCGTCGCAGAGCAACTCCCCCACCTGCTTGCTCAACGCGTACGGGTCCTCGGGGCGGTCCGGGTGGGTCTCGTCGATCGGCAGGAACGCCGGCGGCCCGGGCACCGCGGCCCAGGTGATGCCCGCGACGCTGTCGGAGGAGAGCGCCACGAAGCGGCGCACCCCGGACCGGGCGGCGGCGTCGACCACCGCGAAGGCGGCCGCGGTGTTGACCCCGAACACCACGTGGTCGGGGTCCAGCCCCGGGCGTGGCAGCGCCGCGGTGTGGACCACGGCGTCGACGTCCCGGGCGACGGCGAGGGCCTGCCCGGCGTCGGTGAGATCGGCCCGGACGTAGGGCACCGGTTCTCCCCCCGCGTAGGCCGGCGACCCGAGGTCGGTGCCCCGGACGTCGTGCCCGGCGTCGACCAGCCGGTCGACGACCGCCCGGCCCACCTGACCGCGGCTGCCGGTGACGAGCACCCTCACGGCCGGAGGGCGTACCGGTCGAGGGCCTCCGGTGCCACCGTCACCCCCAGTCCCGGCCCGGTGGGCACCGGCAGCCGCCCGGCGACGATGGCCGACAACCCGAGGTCCGCCCCGGCCGAGTCGCGCAGCAGCGGGTCCAGGTGCACCGGGAACTCCAGCAGGTCCAGCGCCGGTGCGGAGGCGGCGACGTGCAGGTTGGCCGCCATCGAGACCACGCCCCCGTGGTGGTGCCCCACCACCCGGGCCCCCCGCGCGGCGGCGAGGGCGGCGACCGCCCGCGCCGGCTCGACCCCGCCGCAGATGGACGCGTCGGGCTGCACCACGCTCACCCCGCCGGCGATCGCCTCCGCGGCCTCGCCGAGGGTGAACAGGTGCTCCCCGTAGGCCAACGGCACCCGGGTGCGGCGGGCCAGCTCGGCGATGGCCGGCCGCTGCTCGTAGGGCAGCGGCTCCTCCAGCCAGGCCACGTCCAGGTCGACCAGCCCGTCGGCGATGCGCAGCGCCTCGGCCAGGGTGAAGAACTCGCTGGCGTCGACGGCGACCTCGACCGCGTCCCCGAGCAGGGCGCGCAGGTCGGCCAGCACCCGCAGGGCACCCCGCCAGTCGAGCCCGATCCGCATCTTGACCATGTCCACGCCGCGGTCCAGCGCCGGGGCCAGCCGGTCGAGGTGCTCCGTGGCACTGCTGGTCTCGAGGAAGGGGCTGCTGCCGACGTAGACCCGCACGCTGTCGCGCACCCGTCCGAGGACGTCGCTGACCGACCGGCCGGCCTCCTGCGCCGCCAGGTCGGTCAGCGCGATCGCCACCGCGCTGCGGGCCTGCGCGGCGACCGTCCCGGCACCCAGCGTCCGGCGGGTCGCCTGCGCGACGGCGTCCACGGCCGGGCCGCCGGCGCCGACCTCGGCCCCCAGCAGCGCCGGGGCGAACACGTCCTCGACGATGCGGGCCAGCACGGTCGGGTGGGAGACGCCGAAGCAGTCGCAGGCCTCCCCCAGCCCGACCCGGCCGTCGTCGGTGGCCACCCGGACGACGAAGAAGGTCATCGGCTGGTTGGCGCTGCGCATGAGCAGCGGCAACGCCGTGATCTCGGTGATCTTCACCGGCGTGCTCCCCCGCCCGGTCGCCGGCTCACGAACCGCTCTGCGGGACGTAGCGGGACCGGTCGTAGCTGATCGAGGGGTCGATGAACTCGTTGGTGTAGATGTCCTCGGCGGTCAGCCCGTCGGCCAGCTCGGTGCCCAGGTCGTCGAACACGCCGGTGAGCAGCTCGGTCATCCGCTCCATCCGGTCGGCGTCGAAGGCGCCGAGGGTCCCGTCGGGGGCGTTGGCGACGATGCCGTCCTCGTGCAGTGAGTCGGTGATCGCCGCGGCCCGCTCCGGGGTGATCTGGAAGAACTGGCCGATCTCCTCCAGGTACGCGGAGATCGCCTCGTTGACCGGCGTCGGGTCGTACATGTAGTCGACCTGGCCCTGCTGCAGCAGCGGCACCAGCTGGCTCAGGCAGGCGCTGTTGGCCTCCACCGACTCCGGCGTCCCGGCCCACGCGGAGCCGTAGGTGTCGTAGCCGGCGTCCCCGAGGGTCAGGTAGCCCGGCTCCTTGCCGAAGTCGGTGAACTCGTTCTCCAGCCGCCACGGCTCCTGGGTGACGTACCCCTGGATGACGACGTCCTCCCCGGCGACGATCCGGGTGAGCGAGCCGTCGAAGGAGCCGTCGAGCTGCTCGGCGCGGACGAAGCCCTGCTGGCGCAGGTAGTCCATGTAGGTGGCGCCCTGGAAGTACAGGACGGTCGCATCGCTCTTCCCGATGTCGGCGAAGGAGGCGAAGTCGTACTTGTCCGGGTCCCACAGCAGCACCTGCGGGTTGAGCTCGAGCGGGGTGACCACGGCCTGGGTGGGCTGTTCGGCGGAGAGCCGGACCGACTCGTCGGTGTCGACCATGCCCAGCATGACCTCGTCGTCGGTGTAGAGCAGGGCGGTGTTGCTCTGGAAGCCGATGAACGGCCCACCTGCCCGGATCTCGACGGTCACGTTCCCGTCGGCGACGGCCGGGCCGGAGTAGATGCCTGCCTCGGCGTCGAGGGTGGCCTCCGCCGGGTCGATGAGCTGGTAGGCGGCGGCGTGCTCGGGCTCGGGGAACCAGTTGGTCTGCAGCACGACGGTCGCGGGGCAGTCCGAGAGCGCGCCGTCACCGCCGACGGCCGCGGCGGCGTCGTCGTCGGCCGAGCCGCCGCAGGCGGCCAGCACGAGGGAGGCGGTCAGGAGCGCAGCACCGGGGCCGAGCGACCGGGCCGGGCGGCGGGAGGTGCGCCGGGCAGCGGACATGGGGTCTCCTCACGGGAGGGGTGGTGGGATCGGCCGACGGGTCGCCGGCCGGTGGAACGGCGGACGACGTCAGCGGCGGGGCGGGCGGTACCAGGCGCCGGTGGCCAGGTGGGCGAGCCAGCCGAAGGTCCAGAAGACGACCAGGCCGAAGAGCGAGGCCAGCAGGATGGCGCCGTACAACATCTCGCCGTCGAGGTTGTTGCGGTAGACGTCGATCTGCAGGCCGATGCCGGGCGCGCCCTGCCGGAAGAAGAAGTCGGCCACGATCGAACCGACGACGGCCATCCCGGCCGAGATGCGCAGCCCGGCGAAGGTGGCCGGCAGCGCTGCCGGGACCTGCAGCTTGCGCAGCCGTACCACGCGACCGGCCCCGTGCAGGCTGAACAGGTCGTGCATCTCCTCGCTGGCCGACTGCAGGCCGAACAGCGTGTTGGTGATGATCGGGAAGAGGCAGATCAGCACCACGACCACCAGCCGGCTGCCGAACCCGTAGCCGAGTGCGAACGCGATCAGCGGCACCAGCGCCAGGATGGGGATGCTCTGCAGCGCCACCGCGTAGGGGTAGACGGCGACCTCGACCCAGCGCGACTGGCTCATCACCATCGCGAGGGTGAGCCCGAGCGCGGCGGCCAACGCCAGGCCGGTGAGCGCGACCCGGGCGGTGGTCCCGAGCGGGCCGAGCAGCTCCAGCAGGGAGTCGCCGTCGAGGAACGCCTCGAGGAACACCTCGTGCGGCGGCGGGAGGATGAACTGTCGGCGCGGCTCCAGCACCACCAGGCTGACCAGGTACCAGAGGCCGACGACGACCAGCCCGAGCAGTGCCGGGACGACGACCCGCAGGCCCCTACCCGTCCGCGCTCCGGCCGCGGGGCTCCGCGCGGGCACCGGGCGTCCGGCCGGCACCGCGGTACCGCCTCCGGCCGGCGCGGGTCCCGTCTCGGCCACCCGGTCGACCACCTCGGTCGAGGTCATCCCGCACCCCCGCTACTCCGGCCTTCATTGACCAGAGCAATATCGCGGTCGGGTGTTTCCGGCGGGTTGCCGGGGCGTCAGTTGTCCGTTCCACCCCGCCGCGGGCGGGTCAGCCTGCCGGGGTGGGCCTCCGGGGTGGCCGCCTGCACGACCAGGACGGTCGCCGGCGAGCGGCCCATCAGCCGGAAGCGGTGCGGCACGTCCCCGGCGTAGTAGAGGGTGTCGGCCACCCCCAGCTGGTGCGTCCCCTCGTCGGCGAGGTCCACCTCGATCCGGCCGCTGACCACGTAGAGGAACTCCGCCGCGGGGTGCTCGAAGTAGTCCGGGAAGTCGCGGTGGGTGACCCGGAACTCCAGCGGCAGCAGCGCCGGGGTGCCGTCGACCAGGGCGCGCGTGCTGCCACCGTCGTGGTCGACCGTCGTCCCGGACCCGGCCCGGACCAGGCTGACCAGCCCGGGCGGGCCCTGTCCCGCCCCGGCCAGCAGCGCCGGGGTGGTGGTGCCCAGCGAGCGGGCGATCCGGTGCAGCGAGCCCATGCTCGGTCGCGCCAGCCCCCGCTCCACCTGGCTGAGGAAGGGCTGCGACAGGCCCGCGAGGTCGGCGAGCTGCACCATGGTCAGCCCGCGGGCCCGCCGCCGCTCCCGGATGCGCGCCCCCACGAGCGAGCCCAGTTCATCAGCGCCTGGGTCGCCGGCGCTGGGGTCGTCAGCGGGCACGGTGTCGGGCACGGTGCCGATCCTGCCCGCCGCCCGGTGCCGCCGGCGCACTGGGCACGGGTCCCCGGATCAGGCGACGGTGGCCGCGCGTTCCCGCTCGAGCAGGTAGTCCCCCGCGGTCACCGGCGCGTACCAGGCGCCGCCGCCGACCGGCGGCGCGAACGGCTCGACCACGCTGGTCACGTCCGTCTCGAAGAACATGATCAGCGAGATCAGCTCCTCCCGCGGCGCGTCCGCGGACGGCGGCAGCACACGGTGCCGGGTCGAGCGCCAGCGGTCACCCGTCCACCGGGCCAGCAGATCGGCGATGTTGACGGTGAACGCGTCCGGCACGAAGGGCGCGTTCGACCACTCGCCGTCCAGACCCTGCACCTGCAGGCCGCCGTACCCGGGCTGCCGGTCCAGGATGGTGAGGATGCCCCAGTCGGTGTGCGGCCCCACCCGGTACTGGCCCGGGAGCGGGGTGCCGCTGTCGGCCAGCGAGGGGTAGCGGTTGATGTTGAAGGTGAACGGCGCGTCCGCCGAGCGGTCGGTGAACCAGGTCGGCTCCAGGCCCAGCGCCACCGCGCACATCTGCATCAGGTCGGTGAAGAGCTCCCGGGTGGCGGCGCTGTACTCCGCGCACAGCGCCGCGAGCTCGGGCACCTCTCCCGGCCAGACGTTGGCCGGGAACCACTCCGCGTCCAGGTGCGGGTCGCCGGTGCGGTGGGCCCGGCCGGAGGTGAAGCTCTCCTTGATGTCGGCCTTGGCGGCATCGGGCACCTCGCCGTAGAAGGCGTTGGCCTCCATGCCCTTGGCGATCCAGCCCCGCCCGCCCGGTGCGCAGCGGTAGGGCTCCTTGGCCGCACCCGGCAGCGCGAAGAACCGGCGCGCCGCGGCGCGCAGCCGCTCGCGCAGCTCCGGCGCGATGCCGTGCCCGGAGACGAGGAAGAAGCCGGAGTCCTGCATGGCCCGGTCCAGCCGCGCCGCGAGCTCCGCGCGCGCCGCCGGGTCGCCGGTGCGCCAGCGTCCGACGTCGATGAGCGGGATGTCGGGTGCAGCGGTCATGGGGGTCCTCTCCCGAGTGGTCAGGCAGTGCCGAGCCCGTTCTAGTCCGCGCCTGTGGCGTCCGCGGGTCGCTGGTGTTGCGGGCGGTCGACGGGGCTCCCGGCCGCTGGGAGACTCCGGGACGTGGCGGGCATCGGGTTCGAGGAGTGGGCGGCGCTGGCCGGGGACTCCCCGACCTCGCGCACCGAGTGGGCCGCCGTGGTCGGCGCCTGGGGCGAGCCGCACCGCCGCTACCACGACCTCGCCCACCTCACCGCCGTCCTCGGCCTCGTCGACCGGCTGGCCGACCACGCGAGCGACCCGGCCGCCGTCCGGCTGGCCGCCTGGTACCACGACGTCGCCTACGACCCCACCCGCAGCGACAACGAGGAGGTCAGCGCGGCCCGGGCCCGGATCGGACTGCTCGGGCTGGTGCCGGAGGCGACCGTCGCGGAGGTCGAGCGCCTGGTGCTGATCACCGCCGGCCACGACCCGGCCGACGACGACGCGAACGGCGCGGTGCTCTGCGACGCCGACCTCGCCGTGCTGGCCAGCCCGCCGGGGTCCTACGCCGCCTACGCCTCCGCGGTGCGCGAGGAGTACGGGCACCTCTCCGACGCCGACTTCACCGCCGGGCGGATCGCGGTGCTCGAGCACCTGCTGGCGCTGCCCGTGCTCTACCGGCTGCCCGCGGTGGCCACCGACTGGGAGCCCCGCGCGCGGGCCAACCTGACCGCCGAGCTCAGCCTGCTGCGGGCGCGTTCTTCCTGACCCGCAGCCCCGCGGCGAGCAGCCGCTGCAGCAGCTCCCGGCAGGCCACCGGCTCGGCGCCGGCGGCGACCGCCCGCGCGTAGAGCTCCTCCGGGACGTCGTAGTGGTCGCCCTGGAACGCACGCCGGGGGATCTCCAGGTGCGCGGCGACGAAGGCGTGCAGCTCCTCGTAGTCGACGTCGCTGACCAGGTGCGACCAGCGCCGCCCCCGCCACGGCCACACCGGGGTGTCGATCAGCACGGCCACGGTGCCAGTCTGCCCGCACGTCACACACCGAGGTCCGGGCCTCCCCCATCCTCCCGGTGACCGACCTGGGCCGGGCGCTGGCGCACTACGCAGCGATCGGCTTCTCGACCAGTCGACATGACGACACCTACGGCTTCGCCGCGTGGGCCGGACTGGAGCTGCACCTGACCGTCGTCCCCGGGCACGACCCGCTGCGCACGGCCGCCGCGGTGTTCCTGCACGTCCCGGACGCCGACGCGGTGGCCGCCCTCCTGCAGGCCGCGGGCGTCGGGCGGACGACGATGCCGGTGGACACCGACTACGGCCTCCGCGAAGGAGCGCACGTCGACCCCGACGGCAACCTGCTCCGCTTCGGCTCCCCGCTACCGTCTGCCCGTGACTGAGATCCGCTGGGGCGTCGTCGGGCCGGGCCGCATCGCGGAGAAGGTGGTGGCGGACTTCGCCGTCGTCGACGGGGCGCGGGTGGTCGCGGTCGCCTCCCGGTCGCTGGAGCGGGCACAGGGCTTCGCCCGCCGGCACGGGCTGGAGCGCGCGCACGGCTCCTACGCCGGGATCATCGCCGACGCCGGGGTCGACGTCCTGTACGTCGCCACCCCGCACCCGCACCACCACGCCGTGGCCCTGGGGGCCATCGCCGCCGGCAAGGCGCTGCTGGTGGAGAAGGCGTTCACCGCCACCACGGCCGGCGCCCGCGAGGTGGTCGACCGGGCCCGGGAGCGGGGCGTGTTCGTGATGGAGGCGATGTGGACGCGGTTCCAGCCGGCCGTCGTCCGGATGCGGGAGCTGATCGCCGACGGCGCGATCGGTGAGGTCCGCTCGGTGCAGGCCGACCTCGGGGTGGCCCGCGAGTTCGACCCGGTCGACCGGCTGTTCGCCAAGGAGCTCGGCGGCGGCGCGCTGCTCGACCTCGGCGTCTACGTGGTCTCCTTCGCCCAGCACGTCCTCGGGACGCCGGACACCGTCGCCGCCACCGGATCCACGTTCGAGACCGGCGTGGACGCCGAGGCCTCGCTGCTGCTCGGGTACGCCGACGGCCGGTCGGCGACGCTGATCACCTCACTGCGCAACGCGCTGCCCGGGCAGGCCCGGGTCTTCGGCACGACGGGCTGGATCGACGTGCTCCCCCGCTTCCACCACCCGCAGACGATCGTGCTGCACCGTGCCGGCGCCGAGCCCGAGGAGATCACCCTCCCGGCGACCGGGGCCGGGTACAGCCACGAGCTCGCCGAGGTGACCGAGTGCGTGCGGGCCGGTCGCGTGGAGAGCAGCGTGATGCCGCTGGCCGACACCCTGGCGGTGCTGGACGTGCTCGAGCAGGCCGCCGGTCAGCTCGGGGTGGTCTTCGCCGAGGACCCCACCGCCCCCTGACGCGGGGGCGGCGCGGGCGGCCAGGCCGCGCCGCTCGCCTGGTCCATCGTCGGGACCCGGGTGTGCGTGCCCCCGCCGGCTCGGACGGCGTCGGCGAAGGTGACCGCGTCGCGGGTCGCCGCACCGCCGGGGTCGTTGTTGAAGTACACGAGGACGTCGTCGGCCCCGTAGGTCTCGCTCAGCCGCTCCGCCCACGACTGCAGCGTCCCGGGCGGGTAGTCCCAGCCGTCGGCTCCGGTGTGCAGCCGCAGGTAGCCCCACTCGGCGGTGCGCCACAGCGGGGTGATCGGCCGCTCGGCCCGGTCGGCCCAGCACAGCGCCGCCCCGTACCGCTCCAGCAGCCCGCGGACCTCGTCGGTCCACCAGCTCTCGTGCCGCGGTTCGACGGCGACCCGGGTGCCGGCGGGGAACTGGCCCAGGCACTCGTTGAGCAGGTCGACGTCGGCCTGGAGGGTGGGCGGCAGCTGCAGCAGGACGGCGTCCAGCCGGTCCCCCAGCCCGGCGACCCGGTCCATCAGCCGCGCCACCGGCTCAGCCGGCTCACGCAGCCGCTTGAGGTGGGTGAGGAACCGGCTGGCCTTGACCGCCCAGCGGTAGTCCGGTGGGGTCCGCTCGCGCCAGCGTTCGAAGGTCTGGCGCTCGGGCAGCCGGTAGAAGGCGTTGTTGCTCTCGACGGTGGCGAAGTGCTCGGCGTGGTGCTCCAGCCAGAGCCGCTGCGCGAGCTTCGGCGGGTAGAACCGCCCGCGCCAGTCGCGGTACTGCCACCCCGACGTCCCGATGATCACCGTCACCGGCGGGTCCTACCCTGCCCGACCACGAGCGACTCCCCCGGCACGGTTGGGTGGACCCGCTCGGGTCGGGCCGACCGGAGGGGCGGGCCGGGAACGCCGACAGGGGCGGCCCCGCGAGTGCGGGACCGCCCCTGCCGGGCAGTGCTGGTGGTGCAGGTGACGCGATGGAACGGCTACGTCGCAGGGACCCGCGGCGCGCGGAGCGCGTCGTGGGGGGCGACGTGGTCCTTCATCAGAAGTCCATGCCGCCCATGCCGCCGTCGCCGCCACCGGCCATGGCCGGGGCGTTCTTCTCCGGCTTGTCGGCGATGACGGCCTCGGTGGTGAGGAAGAGCGCCGCGATGGAGGCGGCGTTCTGCAGCGCCGAGCGGGTGACCTTGGCCGGGTCGATGATGCCGGCCGCGATCAGGTCCACGTACTCGCCGGTGGCGGCGTTGAGGCCCCAGCCGGTCTCGGAGTTGCGGACCTTCTCCGCCACGACGCCGCCCTCGAGGCCGGCGTTGATGGCGATCTGCTTCAGCGGGGCCTCGAGCGCGACGCGCACGATGTTGGCACCGGTGGCCTCGTCACCCTCGAGGTCGAGCTTCTCGAACGCGACGGTGGTGGCCTGCGCCAGGGCGACGCCACCACCGGCGACGATGCCCTCCTCGACGGCGGCCTTGGCGTTGCGCACCGCGTCCTCGATGCGGTGCTTGCGCTCCTTGAGCTCGACCTCGGTCGCGGCGCCGGCCTTGATGACGGCGACGCCACCGGCCAGCTTGGCCAGGCGCTCCTGCAGCTTCTCGCGGTCGTAGTCGGAGTCCGACTTCTCGATCTCGGCGCGGATCTGGTTGACCCGACCCTGGATCTGCTCGGCGTCGCCGGAGCCCTCGATGATCGTCGTCTCGTCCTTGGTGGTGACGACGCGACGGGCGCGGCCCAGCAGGGAGACGTCGGCGTTGTCGAGCTTGAGGCCGACCTCCTCGCTGATGACCTGACCACCGGTGAGGATGGCGATGTCGGCGAGCATGGCCTTGCGCCGGTCACCGAAGCCGGGGGCCTTGACGGCGACCGACTTGAAGGTGCCGCGGATCTTGTTGACCACCAGGGTCGCGAGGGCCTCGCCCTCGACGTCCTCGGCGATGATCGCCAGCGGCTTGCCGGACTGCATGACCTTCTCCAGCAGCGGGAGCAGGTCCTTGACCGAGGAGATCTTGCCGTTGACGACCAGGATGTACGGGTCGTCGAGGACGGTCTCCATGCGGTCGGTGTCGGTCACGAAGTACGCCGACAGGTGACCCTTGTCGAAGCGCATGCCCTCGGTGAGCTCGAGCTCCAGGCCGAAGGTGTTGCTCTCCTCGACGGTGATGACACCTTCCTTGCCGACCTTGTCCATCGCCTCGGCGATGAGCTCACCGATGGCGGTGTCGGCGGCGGAGATCGAGGCGGTGGCCGCGATCTGCTCCTTGGTCTCGACGTCCTTGGCGGTCGAGAGGAGGTACTCCGAGACCGAGGCGACGGCCTTCTCGATGCCCTTCTTCAGGGCCATCGGGTTGGCGCCGGCGGCGACGTTGCGCAGCCCCTCGCGGACGAGGGCCTGAGCGAGCACGGTGGCGGTGGTGGTGCCGTCACCCGCGACGTCGTCGGTCTTCTTGGCGACCTCCTTGACCAGCTCGGCCCCGATCTTCTCCCACGGGTCCTCGAGCTCGATCTCCTTGGCGATGCTCACACCGTCGTTGGTGATGGTGGGAGCGCCCCACTTCTTCTCCAGCACGACGTTCCGGCCCCGAGGGCCGAGGGTCACCTTGACGGCGTCGGCGAGGGTGTTCATCCCTCGCTCGAGGCCGCGGCGCGCCTCTTCATTGAACGCGATCATCTTGGCCATGTGGTGATGTCCTCCATGCGTGGATCGCTGCACGGTCTGGTCCGGCGCCCGCGACGGACGACACCAGCCACGTGGACGCTCCTTCGGCCCACCCGCCGGTGCCTCACCGTTCCGACCTGATTGGCACTCGACATGCGCGAGTGCCAATGAAGAGTCTGGCACTCGACCTGTGCGAGTGCAAGAACGGGGGTCCCCCTCGTGGTGATTCCCGGCCGTCCGGGAACGCCACGAGGCCCGGCCCCCCGCGGGGGACCGGGCCTCGTGTGCCGGGTGGATCAGGCGCTGCGGACCGCGTCGGCCTGCGGGCCCTTCTCGCCCTGGACGACCTCGAAGGCGACCCGCTGGCCCTCGTCGAGGCTCTTGTAGCCGTCCATCTGGATCGCCGAGTAGTGGACGAAGACGTCCTGGCCGCCGTCGACGGCGATGAAGCCGAAGCCCTTCTCGGCGTTGAACCACTTCACGGTGCCTTCTGCCACGGGTGCTCCCACGTTCGTGCGTGCGGTCAACTCCCCCTGCGTCCGGGGGGGTCGGGTCTCGCTCTTCCGCCCGTCGAACACGAACGTGGAACTCGAACCGCGCGGAACGGTACAGGACAGAAGCGTGCAGGTCACCGGTCCGTTGCGCGGACTCCGACCCCGTGTGGTAACGCTTCGATGACGACCTGTCTCAGGAGATGAGACCGGCCTCGCGCAGCGACTTCAGCGACGGCTGCACGTGGTGCGAGGGGCCGACCACCGGCAGCAGCGGGTCGAGGGTCTTCAGACCCTCACCGGTGTTGAGGACGACGGTCTCCTGCGCCGGGTCCAGCAGCCCCTTCTCCACCAGCTGGCGCAGCACCGCCGTCGTCACCCCGCCCGCGGTCTCGGCGAAGACGCCGGTGGTGCGGGCCAGGTCGCGGATGCCCTGCACGATCTCGTCGTCACCGACCCGGCCGACCGAGCCACCGGTGCGCCGGATCGCGTCGAGCGCGTACGGGCCGTCGGCGGGGTTGCCGATGTTCAGCGACTTGGCGATGCCGGTGGGCTTGACCGGCTTGACGACGTCCCAGCCGTTGTCGAAGGCGGTGGCGATCGGGTCGCAGCCGGCGGACTGGGCCCCGAAGACCTTCCAGCCGGTGTCCTCGACGATGCCGGCGGCGACCAGCTCCCGCCAGGCCTTGTCGACCTTGGTCAGCAGCGAGCCCGAGGCCATCGGGATGACCACCTGGGCCGGGATGCGCCAGCCGAGCTGCTCGGCGATCTCGTAGCCCATCGTCTTCGAGCCCTCGGCGTAGTAGGGCCGGACGTTCTGGTTGACGAAGGCGGCGTCCTCGAACTCGTCGGTCTCGGCGAGCTCGCTGGTCAGCCGGTTGACGTCGTCGTAGGAGCCGTCGACGGCGATCAGCGCCTGCCCGTAGACCGCCGACTGGACGATCTTCCCCGGCTCCAGGTCGCTGGGCACGAAGACATAGGAGGGCAGCCCGTTGCGGGCGGCGTGCGCGGCGACCGAGTTCGCCAGGTTGCCGGTCGAGGCGCAGGCGATCTTGGCGTACCCGAAGCCCTTGGCCGCGGTGGCGGCGAGGCTGACCACCCGGTCCTTGAACGAGTGGGTGGGGTTGGCCGAGTCGTCCTTCACCCACAGCCCGCCGGTGATCCCGAGCTCGGCGGCCAGCCGGTCGGCGCGGACCAGCGGGGTCATCCCCGGGTCGAGGGTGACGCGGGACGCCGGGTCCTGCCCCACGGGCAGCAGCGCCGCGTAGCGCCAGATGTTCTGCGGGCCGGCCTCGATCTGCTCACGGGTGACCGCGGCGAGCAGGTCCTTGTCGTAGTCGACCTCGAGCGGGCCGAAGCACTCGGCGCAGGCGTGCTCGGCGATCAGCCCGAAGGTGGCGCCGCAGTTGCGGCAGACCAGGCCCTTGGCGGGATTGGGTGCGATCGGCCCACCCGCCGACGAGTCGGCCTGGAGAGCCGGGCTGGTCGAGGTGCTGTTGGGAGCGGTCAGTGTCATGCGACGACTACCTCCTCATCTTCCCCGCATCGGGCCGTCGAGCCGCGCGGGACGGAATTGGCACCTCCTCGCCGCACGAGTGCGGCGAGCGGTTGCCGGGGCTTCATCGGGCCGTGTCCCTCTGCCCCTCTGGATGAGTGGAACGCCGGTGACTCTACCCGGGCGGTGCCGCGCACGGCGGGGGCACCAAGATGGAGCGGTGGCCACCCGCATCGTCTACACCGACCTGGACGGCACGATGGTCGGTCCGCGGGGGTCGTTCTGGCACACCGCCGGCCGGGACCTGACCGACTCCCCCGCCGCCGCGCTGCTGGAGCTGCACCGCGCCGGGGTCGCGCTGGTCCTCGTCTCCGGGCGCACCTCCGCCCAGCTGCTGGAGGCCGCGCGGATCTTCGCCGCCGACGGCGCGATCGCCGAGCTGGGCTCGCTGGTCAGCTGGGCCGGCGGCCGGGAGACCCACCTGCTGGCCGGGGAGCTGCCCGCGCAGTACGCCGGCCGGACGCCGATGGACGTGCTCGCCGAACTGGGCGTGGTCGAGGAGCTGATCGCCGCCAACCCCGGCCGGATCGAGTGGCACGAGCCCTGGCACAGCACGCACTCGGCCGACGCGCTGCTGCGCGGCCGGGTGGACACCGCCGCCGTGGACGCCTGGCTGGCCGAGCGCGGCTGGGGCTGGCTGACCATGAACGACAACGGCGCCGTCCCCGCCGCCCCGCGGATGCGGCTGGACGAGGCCGCCCTGCCGCCGCACGTCTACCACCTGATGCCGCGCGGCATCTCCAAGGGCGCGGCGATCAGCTGGGACCTGGCCCGCCGCGGGCTCACCGCCGACGACGCGGTCGCGATCGGCGACAGCGTCAGCGACCTGGAGATGGCCCCCGCCGTCGGCCGGCTGTGGGTGACCGCCAACGGCGCCGCCGTCCCGGGGATGGCCGAGCTGCTGGCCGCCCTCCCCAACGCCTCGGTCACCGACGCCGCCATGGGCGAGGGCTGGGCCCAGGCCGTGCTCGCCAGCCTCTGAGGCCCCGCTGCAGGGGCCCGGGCCGAGCTCGCGAGGCCTGGGGGGAGCGGGGTCCTTCTCCTAGCTCGTGACGTCCTTGCGGGCGAAGTGCCGGAACGCGAGGGCGGTGAACAGCGCGGACCAGACCAGCCCCTGGACGACGCCGCGGAACAGGTCGCCGGAGTCGACCGGGGTCTGCAGCAGGTCCGTCCAGGCGTAGTTGAACGCGGTGGGGAACCAGTCGCGGATCCCGCCGAGCTGCTCGACCTGCTCCAGCACGGCGAAGACGATCGTGGTGAACACCGAGCCGCCGACCGCGGCCAGCGGGGCGTCGGTCACCGTCGACAGCCAGAAGGCCAGCGAGCCGACGACGAGCAGGTGCACGCTCAGGTAGCCGAGCATCCCGGCCAGGCGCAGGTACGCCGTCCCCTGGTCCAGCGCCACGCCGACCGGGGTCTGCACGTCGCCGAAGCCGAACGCGATCCCGCCGGCGACCACGGCCACCGCGACCAGCAGCAGCATCGAGCCCACCGACATCACCAGCGCGGCCAGCCACTTCTGCCGGAGCAGCCGCATGCGTGGGATCGGCGTCGCCAGCGCGTACCGCAGCGACCCCCAGGAGGCCTCGCTGGCGACCGTGTCACCGAAGAAGAGCGCGAACACCACCACCAGGAAGAACCCGGTGGTCGCGAAGAGCACGAACAGGGTCAGGTTCAGCCCGCTGGCCGAGGCGACGTCGACCAGGTTGACCCGGGTGTTCTCCTCCGCCTCCTCGGTGCCGCCCAGCTGCAGCGCGCCGATCAGGAGCAGCGGCAGCGCCGCCATCAGCGCCACGACACCGAGGGTGCGGCGGCGCTTGAACTGGCGGCGCAGCTCCACGCCCAGCCGCAGCGTGCGCCCGGGCCGGTACCCCGGCGCCGCACCCGTCGACGGCGTGTCAACGGCACTGCTCATGACTCCCCCACCAGTGACAGGAACGCGTCCTCCAGCCGGCGGCGCGGGGTGAGCTGGTCGACCGCGACGCCGGCCTGCACCAGCGCGGTCAGCGCGGCCGCGCGGCTGGTCGGCCCGAGGTCGACCACCAGGCCCTCGTCGGTGCGCTCGACCGGCCCCGTGCCCGGCAGCCCCGCCAGCACCTGCGCGGCGCGCTCGGTGTCGCCGTCGTCGGCGAGCCCGACCAGCACCGACCCACCGGTGCCGACGATCTCCTCGACGGTGCCCTGGGCGATCTTGCGGCCCTTGGCCATGACGACGACGTGGCTGCAGGTCTGCTCGATCTCGGCCAGCAGGTGGCTGGAGACGATGACCGTGCGGCCGGTCTCGGCGTAGGAGCGCAGCACCGCGCGCATCGCGTGGATCTGCGGCGGGTCCAGCCCGTTGGTCGGCTCGTCGAGCACCAGCAGGTCGGGCAGCCCGAGCATCGCCTGGGCGATCGCCACCCGCTGGCGCATGCCCTGGCTGTACCGGCGCACCGGGCGGTCGATGGCCGCACCCAGCCCGGCCACCTCGATCGCCTCCTCCATGTGCGCGTCGGCCGCCGGCCGGCCGGTGGCCGCCCAGTAGAGGGTGAGGTTGTCCCGGCCGGACAGGTGCGGCTGCAGCCCGGTCCCCTCGACGAAGGAACCCAGCCGGGACAGCACCGGTGCACCCGGACCCGCAGCGTGGCCGAACACCTCGATCCGCCCCTCGGTCGGGCGGATCAGGCCCATCAGCATCCGCAGCGACGTGGTCTTCCCCGCGCCGTTCGGGCCGAGCAGCCCGAGCACCTGACCGCGGCGCACCTCGAAGGAGAGGTCCCGGACGGCGACGAAGCCGTCCTTGTAGGCCTTGGTGACGCCGGTGAACCGCAGCGGCACGTCCTCGCCGTCGGCGGCGGGGGTGTCCGCGCGGCTGCGCCGCCGGCCCCACAGCACCGCGGCGAGCCAGCCCAGCAGGCCGAGGGCGGCGAGCACGCCCAGCAGCATCCACCAGCGGGCCGTGCCGGCCGTGGCCTGCACCTCGCCGGCGACCTCGGGGACGGTGAGCCCCGCCCCGTCGGCCAGGCCGACGGTGTAGACCGACGCGTCGGCCGGCAGGGCGTACCCCTGGTCGGTGGAGGAGACGACGACGCGCATGGCGTGGCCGGCCTCGAACCGGTGCACGATCCCCGGCAGGGTGACCTCGACCTCGGTGGGCGCGGAGGGGTCGGTCGAGACGTCGGTCAGCGCGAGCGGCGACACCAGCCCGGCGGGCAGCGTGGTGGTGCCGTCGGGGCCGACGTCGTAGAGCTTGGCGAACAGCGTGGCCTCGCCGGTGGGCGAGGAGACGGCCAGCCGCACCTGCGGGGCACCGATCACCTCGACCGCACCGGTCAGCTCCGCACTGGCGAAGACGGCGAACTGACCGGGGATCTCCAGGGTGCCGCCGCTCAGCGCGGCGCCGATGCCACCCAGCCCGGGCACCGTGGTGAGCGCTGCCGGGCTGCCGCCGGCGGGGGTGACCACCGGCTGGGTGCTGCCCTCCAGCGCGACGTCGAGCCGGGTGACGGGGTCACCGTCGAGGCCGGGGTAGTCGTCGGCCTCGACGGTGCGCGAGCCGCCCTGCACCCGGCCGACGCCACCACCGAGCCCGGTGGGCGCCGGGTACCGGAAGCCGGCGGGGTCGACCGTGCCGTCGCGCAGGTGCGCGTCGAACCAGCCGGCCACCTGGTCGCGCAGGTCGGCGGTGACCCGGTCCGATGCGCCGGCGTCGTGGCCGCCCTCGAACCAGACCACCTGCACGGGGGTGCCGTTGGCGGCGATCCCGCGGGCGTTCGCGTCGGCCTCGCCGAGGCCGAACAGCGAGTCCTGGGTGCCCTGGAGGAGCAGCGTCGGTGCGGTGATCCGGTCGAGCACGCCCGCCGGGCTGCTCCGCTCCAGGACGGCGGCGACCTCGGGCGTGAGGGTGCCGCTGCTGGCCGCCTCCTGGTAGGCGGCGCAGATCTCGGGCCGGAAGCGGCCGCAGGTCAGCGCCTGGGCGACGGCGGCCTGGTCGACGGCGTCCTGGTCGGCACCGGCCAGCTCGCCGGGCGGGCCGATGCCCGCGGGCGGACCGTTCCCGGCGGGCGGGCCGTCGCCGCTGGGTGCCGCCCCCATCCCGAAGAACAGCCCGGCCCACACCCGCTTGAAGACGCCGGCGTCGGTGGTCCGCGGGGTGGCCGCCGGCGTGCCGGCGTCCTCGATGATGCCCGAGGCATCGGGGAAGAGTGCGGTGGTGAGCGAGTTCCAGGTGATCTGCGGGGCGATCGCGTCGATCCGCTGGTCGTAGGCGGCCGCCAGCAGGCTCAGCGCCCCGCCGTAGGAGGCACCGGCCACGCCCACCCGGGGGTCGCCGGCCTCGTCGAGCAGCACGTCGTCGCGCTCGGCCAGCCGGTCGAGCAGGGTGCTGACGTCGGCGACCTCGTACCGCGGGTCGTCCAGGCCGATCTGCCCGGTGCTCGCGCCGAACCCGCGAGCGGACCAGGTCAGGACGGCGTACCCCCGCCCGGCGAGGTCACGGGCGTCGTCGGCCACCGACTGCTTGCTGCCGCCGAACCCGTGGGCGAGCAGCACCGCCGGGAACGGGGCGCCGGCCGCGGCCGGCAGGTACAAGGTGGTGTCCAGCTCGACCGCGTCGGCGCCGCTGCCGGAGGCGATCCGGGCGTCCTCGGTCCGCACGTCCTCCGCCGCCCGCGCGGGGCTGCCGGACCCCGCGGCGAGCACGGTGACCACCGCGCCGAGGGTCAGCAGGACGACGAGGAGGAGGGCGGTGGGGAGGGCGGTCGCCACCGGCCGCGCGCCGAGACGCGGGCCGGGGCGCGCCGGCCCGGGAGCGGAGCGCACGTGGGCGGCAACGCGTGAGCGGCCCGGGAGGTTCCGGCCGCCGGGGTGTCTCAGGGCCGCCAGTTACCGGTGGCGACGACGACCAGGCCGGGAGCCGGCTGGCCGGGGACCTCGAAGAAGCGGGCGGCCGGGCCGGTGAGCTCGGGGAACTCCTCGATGAGCTGGCTCGCCGCCGCCTCCTGCACCGGGTCGCCGGCGGTGAAGTAGACGGTGCTGGCGGCGATGTCGGAGCCCGGGTAGGCGCCGGTGGCGGCGATCTCCCAGCCCCCGCCGGAGAACTGCTCGCCGAGGTCACCGGCGAGCCCGTTGATGCTGGTGCTGTTCAGCACGGTGATCGGGGCGCGGACCGGCTCGACCGGCACCGTCGGCGGGGTGGTGAGGACCTGGTCGGCCACCGCCGTCTCCGGCCCCGCGGCGGCCGGGGCCGAGGCGGTGGGCGCGGCGCTGGTCACCGGCGACCGGGCGGAGGTCTCCTGGGTGCCGGGCGTGGTGAACGACCAGACGCTGAGCACGGTGAGCGCGACCAGCACGACGGCGAGCACGCCCACCGCCGCGCGCCGGGGCAGCCGGCGGCCGGCGCCGCCGGTCTCGTCGGGGGCCGCCTCGACCGAACCGGCCCGGGTCGCGCCGGCGGCCTTCTCGGCCTTGCGGCGCGCGGAGTCGGCGGCCTGGCGCTCGGCCCGCTGGGCAGCACGCCCCCCGCCGGTGACGGGGGCCTGGGGCACGCTGCCGGTGGCGGCGGCCTCCTCCAGCGCCTCGCGGCGACGGCGGGACTCGGCGAGCCGGGCCATGCTGGACAACGCGGGCTCGGGGTCGGTGCGGGCAGGCGCGGCCGGCTCGTCGGCGGGACGGGCGGGTGCCGCCGTGCCCCAGGCGGACTCGGCCGGCGCCGCGCCGGAGACCCGCTGGGTGGCGTGCTGGGGCAGCGGAGCGGCCGCGGGCCGACGGGCGGGGCGGCCCTCGTCGACCCGCTGGGTGGCCACGGCGGGGACGGGGTCCGACGCCCGGCCGGGCGGGGTGGCGGGCGGCATGGCGGGCACCAGGGCGGTGGCGGGGGCGGGTGTCTCGCGGCGCATCGGCGGGACGCCGGGGCGGCCGGCGACCACCGGCGCACCACCGACGGCGGTGGCCGGCCCGGTGGCGCCTGCGGCAGCTGCGGGACGTGCGGTGACAGCCGTGGGCGGCGCAGCGTCGGCCGTGGGACGCGCGGTGGCGGTCGTGGGTGGCGCGGCGTCGGTCCGCCGGCGACCCGTACCGGCCGGGGCTGCGGGGGTGGGGCGCTCCGGCGGACGGCGGACGGCGGCGTCGCCGATGGAGGGCAGCTGACCCTCGCGGCGTCGTTCGGCCCGGCTCTGCCGGGGCATCGTCATCGCGCCGTCGGTGTTCGCCGCGGGCCGACCGCCCGACTCGGGCTGGGCGCCGGACTCCGGCTGGCCGCCGGACTCGCGGCGGGAATCGGCACGACGCCGACTGCGCGCAACGCTGGTCTCTGGCTGGTTGCCGTCACCGCCCGGCGCCGCATGCCTCCCCACAGTGAGTGAGGCTAGACGGCTCAGCCGTCGGTGCCCAGGACATCGCCGTGCCGGGCGCGCTGTCGCACCGCCCGCATCCTGCGCAACCGGCGTACCAGCAGCGGATCGGCGGCCAGCGCCTCCGGACGGTCGACCAGCGCGTTGAGCACCTGGTAGTACCGGGTGGCCGAGAGCCCGAACCGCTCGCGGATGGCGGCCTCCTTCGCCCCGGCGAAGCGCCACCAGTGCCGCTCGAAGGCCAGCACCGCACGGTCGCGCTCGGCCAGGCCGACCGGTGCCGCACCCCCGCCCGCACCCCCGCCCACACCCAGGCCCGCCCCGACTGCCGCACCCGCCTCGGCGTCGACCTCGGCAGGGGCCGCGGGGACGGCGGACGCGGTCTCGGTGCTCATGGTGCTGCCTCCGGGGAGTGGGGGCGCCGTCGGCGCCGGTGGTCGATCGCGGTCGACGGTAGTGCCGGGCACCGACAGTTCCGGGCAGCCCGCGGTGCGCGCCGGGAGATGCCGGCGCACCCGGTCAGAGGCCGGCGGGCATCGGCTCCGCGGGGGCCCGCCGCGCCGCCCGGGCGGATCGCAGGCTGTCCGCGGTGAAGACGGCCAGCGCCACCCAGACGATGGCGAACCCGGCCAACCGGGCCGGTGGCATCGGCTCGTCGTAGACGAAGACGCCGATCGACAGCTGCATGAGCGGGGTGACGTACTGCAGCAGGCCGACCGTCGACAGCGGCACCCGCCGGGTGGCCGCGGCGAAGAGGAGCAGCGGGACGGCGGTCGCCAGCCCCGAGCCCACCAGCAGCAGGGCGTGACCGGCGCCGGCGTGGCCGAAGGCGGCCTGCCCGTCGGCCTGCATGAACCCGATGACGACCAGTGCCGGGACGAACACCACCGCCGTCTCGACGAACAGGCCCGGCGCCGCCTCGACCCGCACCACCTTCTTCATCAGGCCGTACAGCCCGAAGCTGGACGCCAGGGCCAGCGCGATCCACGGCGGGTGGCCGTAGTCGACGGTGAGCACGACGACGGCCAGGGCGGCGATGCCCACGGCCACCCACTGCAGCCGGCGCAGCCGCTCCCGGAAGACCAGCACGCCGAGGACGACGCTGACCAGCGGGTTGATGAAGTAGCCCAGCGAGGCCTCGACCACGTGCCCGGCGTTGACCGCGTAGACGTAGACCAGCCAGTTCACCGCGATCAGCGCGGCGGCGGCCGACAGCACCAGCAGCGCCCGCCGGTCACCGATGATCGCCCGGACCTGCATCCAGCCGCGCCGCACGCTCAGCAGCAGGGCGACGAACAGCAGCGACCAGACGACCCGGTGGGCCACGATCTCCAACCCGCCGGCGGGCTCCAGCAGGGGGAAGTAGAGCGGGAACACGCCCCACAGCAGGTAGGCCCCGAGGCCGGCCAGCACCCCGACCCGACGTTCGTCCACCGGCGCACCGTACGCCCGCGCGGGCGCCGGATCGCCTGCGACAACAGGTGGTGCGGAACCCGTCGGCGACCGCCGCCCCATCGGCTTACCGTGGTCGCCGTGCCCGCGGGACGCCCGAACCCAGTCCAGTGGCTCTGGTACGCCTACGGCGGCGGGCTGCCGCCGCACCTGTCCGACTGGGTGCTGGCCGACACCACCCGGTCCACCTGGGTGGTCCGCCACCTGCTGCGCGCGCTGGTCCAGCTGGCGCCGGTCATCCTGCTGTGCCTGCTGCTCCCGCCCGTGCCTCTGGGCATCCGGGTCACGGCCGCGGTCGGCGGCCTGGTCATCGGGCTGATGCTCGCCACCGCCTACATGACCGAGACCACCGAGCACCGCGCGGTCAAGGCCGGGTGGCCACCGGGGACGACGGCGCGGGTGCGCAGCGAACGGGTCGAGCGGGAACGGCTCGAACGGCGGGCCCGCTACCGGTCCGGCGGCGCCGGCAGCTTCGACTGAGGGAGGAGCCCGTCCTGCTCGGGACGGGACCGGGTCCGGGGAGGATGGCGCCCGTGCACCCCTGCTTCTCCCGCCGCGCCCTGCTCGTCGCCGGGGGCGCCGGTCTGGGCGCCGCCGCACTGACCGCCTGCGCCGGGGCGGACGTCCCCCAGGTCACCGGCGCGGCCGCCGGAAGCCGGCTGGTGGCGCTCGGCGAGGTCCCCGTCGGCGGCAGCTACGAGCTGTCGGTGAACGGGCGGCGGGTGGTGCTGAGCCGCCCGGCGGACGACGTCGTCGTCGCGTTCGACGCGGCCTGCACGCACCACGGTTGCGCCGTCCGGCCGGCCGACGGCGAGCAGCTGGCCTGCCCCTGCCACGGCTCGGTCTTCGACCCCGCCACCGGGGAGGCGCTGGTCGGGCCGGCGACCGAGCCGCTCGCCCCGGTGGCGGTGCTGGTGTCAGGCGAGGACGTCGTCCTCGCCTGAGCGTCAGTCCTCGACGCGGAAGCCGATCTTCATGGTGACCTGGAAGTAGGCGACGTCGCCGTCGACGACCTGGCCGCGGATCTCCTGGGTCTGGAACCACTCGATGTGGCGGACCGTCTCCGCGGCCTTGCGCACCGCGGTGCGGATGGCGTCGTCGACGCTGGTGGTGGAGCTGCCGACGATCTCGCTCAGCCGGTACACGTGGTCGCTCACGGCGGACTCCTCGCAGGGGTGCTGCCCGGGCGGCAGCGGTCGCACCGACCCTGGCACGCCGCCGGGCGCCCCGCGAGCGGGAGAGGGAGCCCCATGTCCGGATTGAACGGACGACCTTTCGCTTACAAGGCGAGTGCTCTACCACTGAGCTAATGGGGCGAGGCCGAGGCCGGGCCCGAGGTTACCGGCCGGCCGGCCTCCCCCGGGCACCCACGCTGCCGACCGGCCGGGCCCGGGGAGAAGATCGACACATGACGAACCCGGTGGTGGCGGTCCTCGGTACGGGCGTGATGGGCGCGGGCATGGTGCAGTCCCTGCGCCGGGCGGACGTCCCGGTGCGGATGTGGAACCGCGACGGCGACAAGGCCCGGGCACTGACCCCCACCGGCGCGGAGGCGTTCGGCTCCCCCGCCGAGGCGGTCGCCGGTGCCGACGTCGTCCTCACCATGCTCTTCGACGCCGACGCCGCCATCGAGGTGGTCCGGCAGGCCGAGGCGCCGGCCGGCACGGTCTGGCTGCAGTGCTCGACGGTGGGCGTCGAGGGCGCCGACCGGATCGCCGAGGTCGCCGGGGAGCTCGGCCTGGTCCTCGTCGACTGCCCGGTCCTGGGCACCCGGCAGCCCGCCGAGCAGGGCCAGCTGGTCATGCTCGCCTCCGGCCCCGCCGACCAGCGCGAGCGGCTGGCCCCGCTGCTGGACGCGATGGGCCGCAGGACGGTGTGGGCGGGCGGGGCCGGTGCGGGCAGCCGGCTGAAGATGGCGTGCAACGCCTGGCTGGTCTCGATCAGCGTGGGGACCGCCCAGTCGGTCGCCCTGGCCCGTGGGCTCGGGGTCGACCCGCAGCTGTTCCTCGACGCGGTCGACGGCGGCCCGATGGACACCCCGTACGCCCGGCTCAAGGCCGGCAACATGCTCTCCGGCGAGCACCCGGTGAGCTTCGGCCTGACCGGCGCCACCAAGGACGCCCGGCTGATCCGCTCGGCGCTGCAGCTGGCGGGGGTGCCCGACCTGTTCGACGCCGCCGCGGTCACCGTGATGGAGCGCGCGATCGACCGGCTGCCCGACCCCGGCGCGGTCGACCTGAGCGCGCTGATCGAGGGGTTCGCCCCGGACGGCGACTGACCGCCGCGCCCCTCGGGCCGGACCGTCAGGCGGCGTCGGAACCGGCGGCCGGGTCACCGGAGACGTAGACCGCCGGGTCGCTGTCGACGGTGGCGCCCTCGGCCAGCCAGCGGGCGAACCCGGCCGGGTCGCGGCGCTCGAGCTCGTCGAGGGCCTCCTGCCGCCGGCGCACCAGCTCCTGCCGGGCACGCGGCTCGCGCACCTGGCCGAGCGCCGCGGAGGTGCGCACCCACTCCTGGCCCAGCGCCGGCACGCTCATCGACGCCGCCCAGGCCCGGGGGCCCGTCGGCTCCGCCCAGGACTCGGGGCCGGTCGATTCCGCCCAGGTCGCCGGCCCGCCCGGGGACAGCGGGACGACGTCGGCGAGCTCCGTCGTGCTGGGCGGCGCAGCCCGCCCGGCACGGTTCCGCCTCCCGGAGGAGAGCAGCCACCGGCCCACCAGCCAGGCGAGCCCGCAGCCGGCCAGCAGCGTGGTGACCGTGCCACCGGCCACGACCGCGCTGCCGCTGAGCACCAGCAGGACGCCGACGGTGCCGGCGGCCGCGCGCCAGCCCGCCTCGGCCACCGCGCGCCGGGGCCGCGGCGGCACCGCCTCCCGGGCCACACCGACGGCCACGCAGGCACTGACCACGGCGGCGAGCGCCACCGCGACCAGGCCGGAGGTGCGCACGGCGGCAGCCCCGATCGCGGCCAGCACGGCGCCGAGGCCGATCAGCAGGGCGAATCCGAGGCGGGCAAGCACACGACGGGGCACCGGGGGACCTCCGGGCGGGGCAGCGGTGGACAGGAACAGGCAAGACAGGAACAAGCAGGACAGGACCAGGCAGGACAGCGACGGACGCCGGTGGGGCGGACCCGCGAACGGGGGGTTCCCCGGACCGGGCCGGTTCACGCCCTCCCGACCGTCCCGGCGTGGCGCGCTGCGCCGGGACGGCACCATGAGCCCCCGTGGACGGCTCGGTGGTGGACCTCGGACCGGGGCTGGCGGTCGCCGTCGTCGCCCTGACGGCGTTGGCCGCGGTCGCCGGGCGGCTCTCCGGCCTCGGGCAGCAGCGCCCGGTCCTGATCGCGGCGTTGCGGGCGACCGCACAGCTGGCGGCGGTCTCGGTGGTGCTGGTCGCGGTCGTGTCGTCGCTGTGGCTCTCCGCGGCGTTCGTGCTGCTCATGGTCGGCGTCGCCGGGGTGACCGCGGCCGGCCGGATCACCGGCCGGCCGCTGCGCTCCCCCGGCGCCGTGCACCGGGTGCGCGCCGCCGCCTCCGCCATCGTGGTCGGCGCGGCGCCCGTGGTCACCGTGGTGCTGGCCAGCGGTGCGGTGCCGCTGCGCGGGGAGGCGGTGATCCCGGTCGCCGGCATCGTCATCGGCGGTGCGATGACGGCGACCTCGCTGGCCGGCCGCCGGCTGCGCGACGAGCTGGACCAGCGACGCGGCGAGGTCGAGGCCGCGCTCTCCGTCGGGCTGCTCCCCCGGGACGCCGTCCTCGAGGTGGCCCGGCCGGTGGCGGCGACGGCGCTGGTGCCGGCGCTGGACCAGACCCGGACGGTCGGGCTGGTCACCCTGCCCGGCGCCTTCGTGGGTGTGCTCCTCGGCGGCGGGACCGCGCTGCAGGCCGGCGCGGCCCAACTGCTGGTGCTGGTCGGCCTGCTGGCCGCGGAGGCCCTCGCCGTCTGGGTGACCACCGAACTGGTCGCCCGCGGCGACCTCCGCGGGTGAACCGGCGCGTCCAGGGAACTCACAGCGCACCACCAGCCTCGGAACAGCCCGGGCGCGCACAGTGGTGTCATCGCGGCGGGGAGGTCCTGCCGCGACGTGGGAGGACCAGCAACGATGACTGAGCAGAACCGCCCGGCCGACGAGACCGCGTCGGACCGCACCGCGACCGCCGGGAGCTCCGCCGGCTGGCCGGCTCCGGCTCCGCAGGGTCCGGCCACCCCGCAGACCACCCCCGCGGCCGGCCCCGGCTGGCAGACGCAGGCGGCCCCGGCCACCGGGTGGCAGGCCACTCCGGCCGTGGACGCCGGACGGCAGCAGACCCAGCAGTTCGCTGCCCCGGCCGGCGGCCACCGCCCCTGGCCGCCGGCCGGCTGGGGCGCGCAGCAGACCACCGCGCAGCAGACCACCGCGCAGCACCCCATGCAGCAGCCGGTGTACGGCGGCCTGCCCCCGGCCTTCACCCCGCCCGCCGCGGCGCGGCCGGCGGGCCGCTGGAAGATGGGCCTGGCCGGCCTGGTCGCCGGCGCCCTGATCGGTGGTGGCGCGGGCGCCGGGGTGGTCGCGCTCACCGACGACGGCCGGGTGGCGACGGCGGGTGGGTCGAGCGCGCAGAGCGTCACGATCACCGACCCCGAGCGCGCGACCACGGCCACCGCCGCGGCGGCCAAGGCCGCACCCAGCGTGGTCACCCTCTACGTGACCTCCGGTTCCGGCTCCGGGTCCGGCTCCGGCGTCGTCCTCTCCGAGGACGGCTACGTGCTCACCAACAACCACGTGGTCGCCCTCGACGGCGCCGGCGACGTCACCGTCCAGGTGCGCACCAGCGACGGCACGGTCTACGACGCCACCGTGGTGGGCACCGACCCGAGCTCCGACCTCGCCGTCGTGCAGCTGCGCGACGCCCAGGGCCTCACCCCGGCGACCTTCGCCGACTCCGCCGAGGTCCAGGTCGGCGACGTGGCGGTGGCCATCGGTGCCCCGCTGGGGCTGACCAACACCGTCACCGACGGGATCATCAGCGCGACCAACCGCGCGGTGCAGACCGGGTCGACGCAGGACGACAGCACGGTGATCGACGCGATCCAGACCGATGCGGCGATCAACCCGGGCAACTCCGGTGGCGCGCTCGTCGACGCGGCCGGCGAGGTGATCGGGATCAACACCGCGATCGCCACCGTCCCCAGCAGCGGCCTGCCCGGCCAGGGGTCGCAGAGCGGCAACATCGGCGTGGGCTTCGCCATCCCGGGGAACACGGCGCAGCGGATCGCGGAGCAGATCATCGAGACCGGCTCGGCGAGCCACGCGCTGCTCGGGGTCACCGCCCGCACCTCGGCCAGCGGCAACTCCCCGGTGGGCAGCGGTGCCGAGCTGGTCGACATCAACCCCGGCAGCCCGGCGGCCGACGCCGGGCTGCGGTCCGGTGACGTGATCACCGCCGTCGGCAACCGGGCGATCACCACCTCCACCGAGCTGACCGCCGCGATCCGCAGCGCCGAGCCCGGGGACACCGTCACCCTCACCGTCCGCCGCGGCTCGGACCTCACGGAGGTCGACGTCACCCTCGACGAGACCTCCTGACCGCTGGCACCCGCGGACCCTGCAGCCCCCCGGGGCTGCAGGGTCCGCTGCGTTCCTCCTAGGCTCGTCCGGGTGCCGGGCCCGCAGCAGTCACCGTCCCTGGCCGTTCCCCTCGCCGGCGCGCTGGACGACCCGCAACGGGCCGCCGACCTGCAGAAGATGAAGCGGCTGGCGACCGGGCTGTTCGTGCTCGCCGCCGTCGTCTTCCTGGCCTGCGTGCTGCTGGGCGAGGACGCCGGGACGTGGGTCGGCTACGTCCGGGCGACGGCGGAGGCGTCGATGGTCGGCGCGCTCGCCGACTGGTTCGCGGTGACCGCCCTGTTCCGGCACCCGCTGCGCCTGCCCATCCCGCACACCGCGATCATCCCGCGCAAGAAGGACCAGATCGGCACCAGCCTGGGCGCCTTCGTGCAGGAGAACTTCCTGACCCGGAGGGTGGTCGAGGAGCGGCTGGCCACCGTCGACGTCCCGGGCCGGCTCGGTGCCTTCCTGGCCTCGCCCGGCCGCGCCGAGCGCCTGGCCGGGGACGCCGGCGCCGCGCTGGGCGCGCTCACCGACCTGCTCAAGGACGACGAGCTGCAGCCGGCCGTCGCCGGCCTCGTCGACCGCAAGCTCCGGGAGACCCCTGCCGCGCCCGCCGTCGCCCGGGGGCTGGAGCTGATGGTGGACGGCGACCGGCACCAGGAGGTGCTGTCGGCGGCGCTGACCGGGCTGGCGAACTTCCTGGCCGACAACCGGCTGGTGTTCCGCGCCCGGCTCGGCGACGCCTCCCCCGCGTGGGTGCCCGACTGGGTCGACGACCGGGTGTTCGACCGGGTCTTCGACCTGCTGCAGGGCTTCCTCGCCGAGGTCGGCGCCGATCCGCGGCACGAGCTGCGGCGCAGCTACGACCAGCGGCTGCGGGCCTACGTGCACCGGCTGCGGACCGATCCGGCGACCGCGGCCCGGGTGGAGCAGTTCAAGGAGGAGCTGCTCGACCACCCGGCGGTGCGCGCCTGGTCGGGGTCGCTGTGGTCGACGGCGAAGACCACCGTCGTCGCCGCCGCCGCCGACCCGGACTCCGAGCTGCGCGCCCGCATGGTCGGCCTGATCCGCTCCGGCGCCGGTGTGCTGCAGACCGACCCGACGGTCCGGGAGCTCGTGCAGCGCCAGTCGGTGCGCGCCGCCGGCTACGTGGTGGAGCGCTTCGCCGGCGACGCCGCCGACCTGGTCGGCACGACGGTGGCCCGCTGGGACACCGAGGAGACCAGCCGCCGCATCGAGCTCCAGGTCGGCCGGGACCTGCAGTGGATCCGGGTCAACGGCACCGTGGTCGGCGGCCTCGCCGGGCTGGTCATCTACACCGTCGCCCAGCTGCTCGGCTGAGACGCTGGCCGAGATCTGCGATCTAGCGGCTTCGCGGCAGTCCACGCCACGAGAACGCAGATCTCAGTGGCCTCCGCGGCCGTCTGCTCGACCTACCTCCGGGCGGTCGCCGCCTGGTAGAGCGCGATGCCGGCCGCGACGCTGACGTTGAGCGACTCGGTGTCCCGGGTGATCGGGATGGAGAGGACGACGTCGCAGCGTTCGCGCACCAGCCGGGACAGGCCCGCGCCCTCGGCGCCCACCACCAGGGCGACCGGGTCGGCCAGCCCGTCGTACTCGTGGATGCTCATGTCCCCGTCGGCGGCCAGGCCCACGGTCTGCAGTCCGGCGTCCTGGTAGGTGGCCAGGCTGCGGGCCAGGTTCGTGGCGCGGGCGACCCGCAGCCGCGCGGCGGCGCCGGCGCTGGTGCGCCAGGCCGAGCCGGTCATGCCGACCGCCCGGCGCTGCGGGATGACCACGCCGTGTGCGTCGAAGGCGGCGGCCGAACGGATGATCGCGCCCAGGTTGCGCGGGTCGGTGACCCCGTCCAGCGCCACCAGCAGCGGCGGGCGGCCGGAGTCCCGGGCGATGTCGAGCAGGTCCTCGGGGTGCGCGTAGTCGTAGGGCGGCACCATCAGGCCGATCCCCTGGTGCAGCGACCCGTCGCTCATCCGGTCGAACTCGGGCCGGCCGACCTCCATCAGCGGCAGCCCGCGGTCGGCGGCCAGCTGCACCGACTCGGCGATCCGCTCGTCGGTGGCCGCACCGCCCCGGGCGTCGCCGGTGACGACGTACAGCGCGGTCGCCGGGATCTGCGCGCGCAGCGCCTCCAGCACCGGGTTGCGGCCCAGCAGCAGCTCCGGCGCCTCCTCGTTGCGGCGCTGCACCCGCGCCCGGCTGTCCCGCCGGGCGGCGACCGCCTGGGCCTTCTTGTAGGCCGGGTGGTGCGGCCGCGCCGCGGCCGGCGGGGTGGCGCCCCGGCCGGCGAGCGACCGGCGGTTCTTGCCGCCGGTGCCCGTGGTGGCGGTCTTCTTCCCGGCGCCGGCCGAGCGGCCGCGTCGTTGGCTGTTGCCGGCCATCAGGTGGTCAGCTCCCATCGTGTGCCCTGGGGGGTGTCCTCGACCTGCACGCCCAGGGCGCCGAGCTGGTCACGGATGGCGTCGGCGGCCGCGTAGTCCTTGCGGGCGCGGGCCGCGGTGCGCTGTTCGAGCGCGAGGTGGACGAGGCCGTCGGTGACCTCGACCAGGCGCCGGTCACCGGCGTCGGCCCACTGCGGGTCGAGCGGGTCCAGTCCCAGCACGGCGAGGCCGGCCCGGACCGAGCCGAGCACCTCGGTGACCCGGTCGTCGTCGCCCTCGGCCAGCGCCGTGTTGCCCGCCCGCACCTGCTCGTGCAGGTGCGCGACGGCGGTGGGGGTGCCCAGGTCGTCGTCCATCGCGGCGGCGATCTCGAGGCCGATCTCCAGCTTCCCGCTGTCGGCGCCGACCCGCTCGGCCGCCTTGCGGACGAAGGACTCGATCCGCCGGTAGGCGACCCCGGCCTCCTCCAGCGCGGCGTCGGTGAACTCGATCGTCGACCGGTAGTGCGGGGCGACCAGGTAGTAGCGCAGCTCCACCGGGCGCACCCGCCGGACGACCTCGCCGACCAGCGCCGTGTTGCCCAGCGACTTGCTCATCTTCTCGCCGCCCATGGTCACCCAGGCGTTGTGCAGCCAGTAGCGGGCGAACCCGTCGCCGGCGGCCTGGGACTGGGCGCGCTCGTTCTCGTGGTGCGGGAAGCGCAGGTCGAGCCCTCCGCCGTGCACGTCGAACTCGGCACCCAGGTACTTCTCGGCCATCGCCGAGCACTCGAGGTGCCAGCCGGGTCGGCCGCGCCCCCAGGGCGTCGGCCAGGAGGCGGTCTCGGGCTCGCCGGGCTTGGCCGACTTCCACAGCGCGAAGTCGCGGGGGTCGCGCTTGCGCTCGTCGGTGTCGGTGTCGGCGGCCGGCTGCAGGTCGCCCACCTTCTGCCCGGTGAGCTCGCCGTAGCCGGGGAAGGAGCGGACGTCGAAGTACACGTCACCGCCGACGGCGTAGGCGTGCCCGCGCTCGACGAGCCGCTCGATGAGCTCGACCATCTCCGGCACGTGCCCGGTCGCCCGCGGCTCGTAGGTGGGCGGCAGGGTGCCCAGCACCTCGTAGGCGCGGGTGGCGGCCCGCTCGTTCTCGTAGGCCCAGGCCCACCACGGCACGCCGGCCGCCGCGGCCTTGGCCAGGATCTTGTCGTCGACGTCGGTGACGTTGCGGACGTAGGTGACCTCGTTGCCCTGGTGCTCCAGCCAGCGGCGCAGCACGTCGAAGGCGACGGCGAACCGGATGTGGCCGATGTGCGGCGGGCCCTGCACGGTCAGGCCGCAGACGTACATGGAGACCTGTCCCGCACGCAGGGGCGTGAAGTCGCGCACGGCACGCGCGGCCGTGTCGTACAGGCGGAGGCTCACCGTGCCGAGTCTACGGGCGCGGCGGGCGTGCTCCGGACCACGAGGGCGGTGGCCACCGCCGCCCGCCCCTCGCCGCGCCCGGTCAGGCCCAGCCCGTCGGTGGTCGTGGCGGTCACGCTGACCGGGGCGCCGAGCGCCGCGGACAGCACCGCCTCGGCCTCCGCCCGCCGCGGCGATGCCTTCGGGGTGTTCCCGATCAGCTGCACGCTCGCGTTGCCGATCGTCCAACCGGCCTCGGCGAGCACCGCACGCACGTGCTCGAGCACCGCGGCGCCCCGGGCGCCGGCCCAGCGCGGGTCGTCGGTACCGAGCAGGCCGCCGATGTCGCCCAGGCCGGCGGCGGAGAGCACGGCGTCGGTCAGCGCGTGGGCGACGACGTCGCCGTCCGAGTGCCCGGCGCAGCCGTCGGCACCCGGCCACTCGAGTCCGGCCAGCCAGCACGGCCGGCCGGCCTCGATCGGGTGCACGTCGGTGCCGACACCGACGCGGGGCAGGTTCGCGGGGTCCACGGTCACCATTCGACCCCGAACTCCTGCACGGCCAGCTCGGCCACGCGCAGGTCGTGCGCCACGGTGATCTTGGCGGCCCGCTCGTCGCCGGCCACGGTGTGCACCGGGATGCCGGCGGCGCGGACCACGGAGGCGTCGTCGGTGAACTCCGCGGCCACCCCGTCGGCGCGCGCGTAGGCCTCGACCAGCGTGGCGCGGTCGAAGCCCTGCGGCGTCTGCACCCGGCGCAGCGGTGGACGTGGGACGTCGGCGGCGACCACGCCGTCGTCGTCGACCACGACCGTGGTGTCGACGACCGGGAGCACCGGGACGACGGCGCGGGCGCCGCCGGCGAGGGCGGCGAGCACCCGGGCGACGACGTCGGGTGGGGTCAGCGGCCGGGCCGCGTCGTGGACCAGCACCGCGGTGCGCCGCTGACCCGGGTCGTGCTCGCCGGCCGCGGCGAGCGCGGCCCGGACCGAGGCGGTGCGGGTGCCACCCCCGGCCACCACCTGCACGTCGGCCGGGAGGACGGCGGTGAAGGCGGCTCGCTGCGCGGCCGGGACGGCGACGACGACCTCGTCGGCCCCGCCCGCGCGCAGCCCGTCGACCGCCCAGCAGACCAGCGGGCGGCCACCCAGGGCGACCAGCGCCTTGGGCATCTCTGCCCCCAGACGCAGACCACTCCCGGCCGCTGCGACGATGCCGACAGCGTGCACGGGAGTGGTCGTGGTGGTGCGGGGGTGGAGCTGGCTCAGGAGGCCAGCACCTCGTCGAGGAGGACCTCGGCCTTGTCCTCGTTGGTGCCCTCGGCGAGCGCGAGCTCGCTGACCAGGATCTGGCGGGCCTTGGAGAGCATCCGCTTCTCGCCGGCGGAGAGCCCGCGGTCCTTGTCGCGGCGCCAGAGGTCGCGGACGACCTCGGCGACCTTGTTCACGTCACCCGAGGCCAGCTTCTCGAGGTTGGCCTTGTAGCGGCGCGACCAGTTGGTCGGCTCCTCGGTGTGGGGGGCACGCAGGACCTCGAAGACCTTGTTGAGACCCTCCTGGCCGACGACGTCACGGACACCGACGATCTCGGCGTTGTCGGCCGGTACGCGGACGGTGAGGTCGCCCTGGGCGACCTTCAGCACGAGGTACGACTTCTCTACGCCCTTGATGGTGCGCTGCTCGATCGCCTCGATGAGCGCCGCGCCGTGGTGCGGGTAGACAACGGTCTCGCCAACAGTGAAGCCCATGTGGATGTGACCCCTTTCGCTCAGCCCAGGTTACCACGGGAGAATGCGGTCCGGCTCGGCAGAGTGCGACAAAAGTGCAGGTCAGCGGCTTGCGCGAGGTCAGCAAGGGGTTGACAGGGAGGTGGTCGGTGTGCAGTCGGACGACGTCGCGCGCCGTTCCGGACCGCTCGCGACCGCCGTGGCGATGGCCCGCGCCACCCACCTGGAACCCGCCCTGGCGGTCACCACCGTCGCCGTCCTGCTGGCCGTGGCCGCCGGCGTCCCCGCCGGACGGACCGCGCTGGTCGGGGTCGCGGTGCTGGCCGGCCAGGCCGCGATCGGGTGGTGCAACGACTGGCTGGACGCCGACCGGGACCGGGCCGTCGGGCGGACCGACAAGCCCGTCGTCCAGGGCCTGCTCAGCCCGACGCTGCTGCGCCGGGCCACGGCCGTCGCCGTCGTCGTCGCCGTCGGCACCTCCCTGGCCCTGGGGCTCGTCCCCGGCCTGCTCCTGCTCGTGCTGCTCGCCAGCGGGCTGGCCTACGACGCCGGGCTCAAGCGGACCGCACTGTCCCCGCTCCCCTACCTGACCGGCTTCGGCGCGCTCCCCGCCGGTGTGGTGGCCGCCGCCCCCGGGGCGCCGACCGCCCCCTGGTGGCTGGTTGCCGCCGGGGCGGCGCTCGGTGGGGCGGCGCACGTCGCCAACGTGGCGCCCGACGTGGACGACGACCTGGCCACCGGTGTCCGTGGCCTGCCGCACCGGGTGGGCGCGGTGCCCTCCGCGGTGGCCGGCGCCGTGCTGCTCGGCGCCGCCACCCTGCTGCTGGTGCTGGGGCCGCCCGGCCCGCCGGGCCTGCTCGGTTGGCTGGCCTGCGCCTTCGCCGCCCCGGCCGTGGTCCTCGCCGCGCTCGCCGGCAGCCGCCGCGGGCGCCGGCTCGCCTTCCCCGCGGTGATGCTGCTGACCGTGCTGGACGTCGTCCTGCTGCTGGCCGGGGGCGCGGCGATCACCTGAGTCGCGGGTCAGATCGGGTCGGTGCCCCGCAGCTGCTCCTGCTCGACAACGGCCTCCAGGTCGCGCAGCCGACCGAGCCCGGCCAGCGGCTGACGCATCCGCCGGTTCCCGGCCAGCCGCTCGCGGTTGCGGTCCAGGAAGGCCCAGTAGCCGGCGGTGAACGGGCAGGCGTCCTCCCCCACCCGCTTCTTCGGGTCGTACCGGCAGCCGCCGCAGTAGTCGCTCATCCGGTCGATGTAGGCGCCCCCGGCGGCGTAGGGCTTGGTGGCCAGCACGCCGCCGTCGGCGTGCTGGCTCATCCCGACGACGTTGGCCACCATCACCCAGTCGTAGCCGTCGACGAACACCCGGTGGAACCAGTCGGTCAGCGCCAGCGGCTCGATGCCGCGCTGGAGCCCGTAGTTGCCCAGCACCATCAGCCGCGGGATGTGGTGCACCCAGCCCCGCTCCCGCACGTCGGCGAGCACGTGCGACAGGCAGTTCGCGTCCACCGCCCCGGCATCCAGGTCGGCGAACCAGGCGGGCACCTCCTGGTGGGCCTCCAGCGCGTTGCCGTGCCGGTAGTCCCGGCCCAGGTGCCAGTACAGGTGCCAGATCCAGTCCCGCCAGCCCATCACCTGGCGGACGAACCCCTCGACCGAGTTCAGCGGCAGCGGGTCGCCGGCGGCCACCGAGTCGCGGTACGCCCGCTCGGCCCGGTGCACGAGCTCGCGCGGGTCGACGAGCCCGAGGTTGAGCGTCGCGGAGAGCATCGAGTGGGCCAGCCACGGCTCCTCGGCGAGCATCGCGTCCTCGTGCGGACCGAAGGCGCGGAGGCGGTGGGCCAGGAAGTCCCGCACCCGGTCCTCGGCCTCGGCGGCGGTGAGCGGGAACAGCCGGGGCCCGTCGTCGCCGACGAAGGCCACGTCGCCGGCGGCCTCCCAGGCATCGAGGTCGGCGCGCACCCGCTCGTCGATCTCGTCCTCCACCGGCAGCCACGGCGCCGGGGCCGGCGACCGCCCGTCGGCCGGCGGCGGCTCGCGGTTGTCGTGGTCGAGGTTCCAGGCGCCGCCGACCGGCTCCGCGCCGTCCACGAGGACGCCGTGCACCCGGCGGGCCACCCGGTAGAAGTCGTCCATCAGCAGACGCTGCCGCGACCGGCCCGCCGCCCAGCGCCGGAAGTCGGCCTGCCGGGTCACGAAGCCGCGGGCCTCCAGCACGGTCACGCCGGGACGGCGCAGCACGAGGTCGCGGGCCGGCCAGGTGGTCGGGGCGCAGACCGACAGCCGGTCGCGCACCCGGTCGAGGGCCTCGCCGTAGGTGTCGGTCTGCAGGAACAGCGCCTGGTCGCCCAGCTCGGCCGCCCGGTGCCGGAGCGCGGAGAGCAGCAGGTGCGCCTTCTGCCGGTGGAAGCGGCGACGCCGGAGCACCGCCCTCGACTCGACCAGCAGCACCGGCTGGTCCGGCGCGTCGAGGAAGTGGCCGCCGAGCTGGTCGGCGAAGCACCAGCGCCGGGTGTCCGGCGCCTGAGCTGGGAAGTCGGCCGTCGCCGGATCACCGGCAGCACGCTCACCCGGTCCGCCTGCGTCCGCCACGGGCCTCACCTCCCAGCGGACATCCTGGGGGGACGGTTACGCTCTGGGCGACTCGTGCCACCGGCGTCCTCGGTGGCCGGCACGTCTCTGGAGGTCGACGCTGTGAACCGCCGCGCACCGCGCGCTGCCGCACTGGGTGCCCTGCTCCTCTCCCCGGTCGCCCTCTCGGCCTGCGGCGCCGGGCAGGTGGCCCAGACCGCCACCCAGGTGCAGAACATCGGCGTGAACGCCGACGCCGACGGCGTGGTCCTGCGCGGCCTGCAGCTGCCGTACCCGACCGGGGGCCAGTACCCGGTCGGCGGCGATGCGCGGCTGATCGGCGCGATCGTGAACGAGAGCCAGAGCGATGACACGCTCGTCTCCGTCACCGGCCCGGACTTCACCGACGTCGAGGTCGTGGACCCCGCCGCCGAGCCGGTCGCCGCCGGTGCCACCAGCAGCGCGCTGGACGTCACCGTGCCGGCGGGCGAGGCCCTGCTGCTGAGCAACGGTGACGGGCCCGGGATCACCCTGGTCGGTCTCAACGAGTCCCTCGGCGTCAGCCAGTACACCCCCGTGACGTTCACCTTCGAGCAGGCCGGGGAGGTCACCGTCGACGTGCCGGTCGGCATCCCGACCCGCGACCTCCCCCGCGGCGAGGAGTTCGACTGGCACCACGAGGAGGAGGGCGAGGAGACCGGCGCCACCGGGTCCGAGCCGACCGAGCCCGGGTCCGAGTCCTCCGAGTCCGCGCACGAGTGAGCCGGCGGCTCACCCTCTCCTCCCGCGTTCTGTCGTACCCCGCCGCCACCATGGCCGGGTGCCCCCCTCTGGTGTGAAGTCCACCCGCCCGGCCCACCGCTGTTCCGAGTGCGGTCACACCTCCGCCAAGTGGGTCGGCCGCTGCCCCGAGTGCCAGGCCTGGGGCACGCTGACCGAGGTCGGCGCGATCGCCTCCCCGCTGCGGGCCGTCTCGGCCGGTCCGGTGAGCGCGAAGGCGCGGCCGATCGGGCAGGTCGAGCTCGCCGGCGCCCGCGCGGTCCCCACCGGCATCCCCGAGTTCGACCGGGTGCTCGGCGGCGGCCTGGTCCCCGGCGCGGTCCTGCTGGTCGCCGGCGAGCCGGGGGTCGGGAAGTCCACGCTGCTGCTCGAGGTCGCCCACCGGGTCGCCGCCGCGAACGGCCCGACGCTGGTCGTGTCGGGCGAGGAGTCCACCGCGCAGGTCCGGCTGCGCGCCGAGCGGATCGGCGCCCTGCACGACGAGCTCTACCTGGCCGCCGAGACCGAGCTGTCGGCGGTCCTCTCCCACGTCGAGGACGTCTCCCCCTCGCTGCTGGTCCTCGACAGCGTGCAGACCGTGCGCTCCCCGGCGGTCGACGGCACCGACGGCGGGGCCAGCCAGGTGCGGGCCGTGGCCAGCGCGTTGACCGCCGTCGCCAAGAGCCGCGGGATGACCACCATCCTGGTCGGTCACGTGACCAAGGACGGTGCCATCGCCGGGCCCCGGGCCCTGGAGCACCTGGTCGACGTGGTCATCTCCTTCGACGGTGAACGGCACTCGACGCTGCGGATGATCCGGGCCACCAAGAACCGGTTCGGTCCGGCCGACGAGATCGGCTGCTTCGAGATCGGGGACGGCGGTGTGGTCGGCGTCCCCGACCCCTCCCACCTCTTCGTCTCCCGGCGCTCGGCCCCGGTGCCGGGCAGTTGCGTGACGGTGACCATGGAGGGCAGCCGGCCACTGCTGGCCGAGGTCCAGTCGCTGGTGGCCACCAGCGGTGGCGGTGGCTCCCCCCGGCGGGCGGTCAGCGGGCTGGACTCCCAGCGGGTGGCGATGATCAACGCCGTCGTCGAACGGCGGGGCGGCATCCGGCTCGGGGACGCCGACGTCTTCGCCGCCTCGGTGGGCGGCGTGCGGATCGTCGAGCCCGCCGCCGACCTGGCGCTGGCGCTGGCGATCGCCTCCGCCTCGAAGGACACCCCGCTGCCCGCCGGCCTGGTCGCCATCGGCGAGGTGGGGTTGTCCGGGGAGATCCGCCGGGTCGGCGGCCTCGGCCGGCGGCTGGGCGAGGCCGCCCGGCAGGGGTACACCGCGGCGCTGGTCCCGGCCGACTCCGGACCGGCCCCCCAGGGCATGCGACTGATCGAGGTCGCCGATCTGGGCGGCGCGTTCGCACGGATGTGGTGACGGAGCGTGTCGGGGGCGCCGATGGTCCCCCGCAGGGAGGACCCGAGGTGACCGAGCAGCAGGGGGAGCCGCGTAGGATCAGCCGCCGTACCGCCCGACCGTCAGGAGCGCTCGTGCCCCCCGCTGTGGACCCCGAGGCCGCGCTGCGGGAACTGCTCGGTCGGATCGCCCCGGGCACCGCGCTCCGGGACGGCCTGGAGCGCATCCTCGCCGGCCGCACCGGAGCCCTGATCGTGCTCGGCTACGACCGGGTGGTCGAGTCGCTGTGCACCGGTGGGTTCGCCCTCGACGTGGCGCTGTCGGCCACCCGGCTGCGCGAGCTGGCCAAGATGGACGGCGCGGTGATCGTCTCCTACGACGGCTCCCGGATCGTCCGGGCCGGGGTGCACCTCATGCCCGACCCGACGATCCCCACCGAGGAGTCGGGCACCCGGCACCGCACCGCCGAGCGGGTGGCCCTGCAGACCGGGTTCCCGGTCATCTCGGTCAGCCAGTCGATGCACATCATCTCGGTGTACGTGACCGGCCGCCGCTACATCCTCGAGCACCCGACGACGATCCTGGCCCGGGCCAACCAGGCGCTGAGCGCCCTGGAGCGGTACAAGCTGCGGCTGGACGAGGTCGCCAGCACGCTGTCGGCCCTGGAGATCGAGGACCTGGTCACCGTCCGGGACGCGATGAGCGTCAGCCAGCGGCTGGAGATGGTCCGCCGGATCGCCGACGAGATCGAGGGCTTCGTCATCGAGCTCGGCACCGACGGCCGGCTGCTCGCCCTGCAGCTGGACGAGATGCTCGCCGGCGTCGAGGAGGACCGCGGCCTGCTGGTGCGCGACTACCTGCCCAGCGGCCGGCGCGGGCGCACCGGCGAGGAGGTGCTGGCCGACCTGCGGGCGCTGTCGGCCACCGAGCTCCTCGACCTGTCCGCGGTGGCGCGCTGCTACGGCCTGCCCACCTCCCCCGACGCCCTCGACTCCCCGGTCAGCCCGCGCGGGTACCGCCTGCTCGCCCGGGTGCCGCGGCTGCCGGCCGGCATCATCGACCGGTTGGTCACCCACTTCGGTGGGTTGCAGAAGCTGCTGGCCGCCACCATCGAGGACCTGCTCGCCGTCGAGGGCGTCGGCGAGGCCCGCGCCCGCGGCATCCGCGAGGGCCTGTCCCGGCTGGCCGAGACCTCGATCCTCGACCGCTACTCCTGACGAAGGACCCCGTTCCCCCTCGGCTCCCTCGCAGGGGCCCGCCGCGAGCTTGCGAGCGGTGGGGGGCGAGGGGGTCCTTCCTCAGGTGAGGGTGAACGCGGCGTCCGAGCTGGTGCGGGTGTCCAGCCGCCCGCGCAGCACGTACTCCCCCGGCGGCGGCGGGGTCCGCTCCGCGGCGCAGCCAGGGCTGCTGGTGAGCCCGCCCCACAGCACCGGGAAGGTGACGGACTCCCCCGGCTCCAGCGTCCGGACGTCGTCGGTCGACTCCGGGAAGCAGTCGTTGCTGCCCCACAGCCGGTTGCCCGCGCCGTCGAGCAGCACGATCTCCTGCAGCTCCTTGTCCAGGGTGCGCACGCACGGCACCTCCGACACGTTGCTCACCAGGAGGTCGAACGTGGGCTTGCTGCCGACCGGGGTGGTCGCCGGCTGAGGCCGGACCTCGACCGCGATCATGTCGTCGCTGCACCGGTCGCCCGGAGCCGGCCCGGTGGGCTCCGGCGCGGGCTCGTCGACGGGCTCGTCCGACGGGGGCGCCGCCGTGGGCACCTCGACCGCGGCCAGCGACGGCGTCACCTGGTCCAGCAGCGGCGGGTCGGCCGGCTCCCCGGTGGTGGGCGCCTCGGCCACGACCTCGGCGTCCCCGCCCGTGGCGGCGGCGACCGCCACCCAGCTGCCGCCGCCCAGCACCCCCACGGCGCACCCGAGCACGAGCAGCCGCCGCCGCCAGTAGACAGCGGCGGGCAGGGGGCCGACCGGGTGGAGCACAGGGCGACGCTAGCCGCCCGCCCGCACCCGTGGCCGTGCGCCACGCCCGGACCGATCCGGCACCGGGTACGCAGGTCGCACCGATCTCACCGTGCCGGGATCCCCGGTGACGCTCCGTGGCGAACCGGTCCCCCGCTCGGCCACTTGGCAGACTGGACGCTCGTGAGCGCCCTCCCCGACACCGACCGGTCCGCTGCCGCCGACGACCTCGAGCCGGTCGGGGAGACGATCGTCGACTGGTACGCCCGGGCGGCCCGCGACCTGCCCTGGCGGGCGCCGGGCACCGACCCGTGGGCGGTCCTGGTCAGCGAGGTGATGCTGCAGCAGACCCCGGTGGCCCGGGTGGAGCCGGTCTGGCGCGAGTGGCTGCGGCGCTGGCCCACCCCGGCGTCACTGGCCGCCGTGAGCCCCGCCGAGGTCATCCGTGCCTGGGGGAAGCTCGGCTACCCCCGGCGGGCGCTGCGGCTGCGGGAGGCCGCGGTCGCCCTCACCGAACGACACGGGGGTCGGGTACCGGCCGACGTGGCCGACCTGGAGGCACTGCCCGGCGTCGGCACCTACACCGCCCGGGCGGTCAGCTGCTTCGGCCACGGCCGGCGCCAGCCCGTCGTGGACACCAACGTCCGCCGGGTGGTTGCCCGGCTGGTGCACGGCCGGGCGGAGGCGGCCCCGGCCCGCGCCGCCGACCTCGACGACATCGCCGCGCTGGCGCCGGCCGACGACGCCCGCGCGGTCCGCTTCTCGGTGGCGGTGATGGAGCTCGGCGCACTGGTCTGCGTGGCCGGGACACCGCGCTGCCCCGCCTGCCCGGTGCGGGACCGCTGCGCCTGGCGGTTGGCCGGCGCCCCGGCCCACGACGGCCCACCCCGCCGGGCGCAGAAGTTCGCCGGCACCGACCGGCAGGTGCGGGGCCGGCTGCTGGACGTGCTGCGCGCCGCGCACGAACCGGTGGAGGCGGATGCGCTGGTGCCGGCCTGGGACGACGCCGTCCAGCGGTCCCGCTGCCTGGACTCGCTGCTGGTCGACGGCCTGGTCGAGCAGACCGCCGACGGCCGGTTCTCGCTGCCCGGCTGAGGCGGGGCGGACGCGCCGTCCCGCCCCAGGCACGACCGCGCAGTCCCCGGGAACGGCACAGGGGCCGCCTCCCGACTGGGAGACGGCCCCTGTGTGCGGCCTCGTTCAGAGGCTCGCCCCGAGCGTGCGAGGGGTGAGGAGAACGAGGTCCTTCCTCATTCGGCCGGTGCGGCCGCCGGACCCTCGTCGTCGCCGTCCGCACCGGTGAGGGCCACCGGCGGCGTGTCGGGCACGTCGATCGGCCGCGCCTCACCGCGGAAGGTGAAGGTCGACTTGGTCGGGTCCTCGGACTCGTCGACGTCGACCACCACGATCTGACCGCTGGTCAGCTCGCCGTAGAGGATCTTCTCCGACAGCGCGTCCTCGATCTCGCGCTGGATGGTGCGCCGCAGCGGGCGGGCACCCAGCACCGGGTCGAAGCCCCGGGCGGCCAGCAGCTTCTTCGCCGCCGGGGTCACCTCGATCGCCATGTCCTTGTTCTTCAGCTGCGTCTCCAGGCGGGCGAGCATCAGGTCCACGATGTGGACGATCTCGTCCTCGGTCAGCTGGTGGAACACGACGATGTCGTCGATGCGGTTGAGGAACTCCGGCCGGAAGTGCTGCTTGAGCTCCTCGTTGACCTTGAGCTTCATCCGCTCGTAGTTGCTCTGGTTGTCGTTCCCGGCCTGGAAGCCGAGGCCGACGGCCTTGGAGATGTCCCGCGTCCCGAGGTTGGTGGTCAGGATCAGGATCGTGTTCTTGAAGTCCACGATCCGGCCCTGGCCGTCGGTCAGCCGGCCGTCCTCCAGCACCTGCAGCAGCGTGTTGAAGACATCGGCGTGCGCCTTCTCGATCTCGTCGAAGAGGACCACCGAGAACGGCTTGCGCCGCACCTTCTCGGTCAGCTGGCCACCCTCGTCGTAACCGACGTAGCCGGGAGGGGCACCGACGAGCCGCGACACGGTGAACTTGTCGTGGAACTCGCCCATGTCGATCTGGATCAGGGCGTCGTCCTCGCCGAAGAGGAACTGCGCGAGCGCCTTGGCCAGCTCGGTCTTACCGACACCCGAGGGGCCGGCGAAGATGAACGAGCCACCGGGACGGCGGGGGTCCTTCAGGCCCGCCCGCGTGCGCCGGATCGCCTGGCTGACGCTCTTGATGGCCTCTTCCTGGCCGATGATCCGCTTGTGGAGCTCGTCCTCCATGCGGAGCAGCCGGGAGGTCTCCTCCTCGGTGAGCTTGAAGACCGGGATGCCGGTCCAGTTGGCCAGCACCTCGGCGATCTGCTCGTCGTCGACCTCGGCGACGACGTCCATGTCGCCGGCCTTCCACTGCTTCTCCCGCTCGGACTTCTCGCCCAGCAGCTGCTTCTCCTTGTCGCGGAGAGAGGCCGCCTTCTCGAAGTCCTGGGCGTCGATCGCCGACTCCTTCTCGCGGCGGACGCCGGCGATCCGGTCGTCGAACTCGCGCAGGTCCGGCGGGGCGGTCATCCGCTTGATCCGCATCCGGGCACCGGCCTCGTCGATCAGGTCGATCGCCTTGTCCGGCAGGAAGCGGTCGGAGATGTACCGGTCGGCCAGCGTCGCCGCGGCCACGAGGGCGCTGTCGGTGATGCTGATCCGGTGGTGCGCCTCGTAGCGGTCGCGCAGGCCCTTGAGGATCTCCACCGTGTGGGCGAGGGTCGGCTCGCTGACCTGGATGGGCTGGAAGCGGCGCTCGAGAGCGGCGTCCTTCTCCAGGTGCTTGCGGTACTCGTCCAGCGTAGTGGCGCCGATGGTCTGCAGCTCACCGCGGGCCAGCATCGGCTTGAGGATGCTGGCGGCGTCGATCGCGCCCTCGGCGGCGCCCGCCCCGACGAGGGTGTGGATCTCGTCGATGAACAGGATGATGTCGCCGCGGGTGCGGATCTCCTTGAGGACCTTCTTCAGCCGCTCCTCGAAGTCACCGCGGTAGCGGGAACCGGCGACGAGCGCACCGAGGTCGAGGGTGTAGAGCTGCTTGTCCTTCAGCGTCTCGGGCACCTCGCCCTTGACGATGGCCTGGGCCAGGCCCTCGACGGCGGCGGTCTTGCCGACGCCGGGCTCGCCGATCAGGACGGGGTTGTTCTTGGTCCGCCGCGACAGGACCTGCATGACCCGCTCGATCTCCTTGGCGCGCCCGATGACCGGGTCGAGCTTGGAGTCGCGGGCGGCCTGGGTCAGGTTGCGGCCGAACTGGTCGAGGACCAGCGAGGTCGACGGCGTGCCCTCGGCCGGGCCACCGGCAGCGGCCGGCTCCTTGCCCTGGTAGCCGGAGAGCAGCTGGATGACCTGCTGGCGGACACGGTTGAGGTCGGCGCCGAGCTTCACCAGGACCTGGGCGGCCACGCCCTCGCCCTCGCGGATCAGGCCGAGCAGGATGTGCTCGGTGCCGATGTAGTTGTGGCCGAGCTGCAGCGCCTCGCGCAGGGACAGCTCGAGCACCTTCTTGGCGCGCGGGGTGAAGGGGATGTGCCCGGACGGGGCCTGCTGGCCCTGCCCGATGATCTCCTCGACCTGCTGCCGGACGCCCTCCAGCGAGATGCCGAGGGACTCGAGCGCCTTGGCGGCGACACCCTCACCCTCGTGGATCAGACCCAGGAGGATGTGCTCGGTGCCGATGTAGTTGTGGTTGAGCATCCGGGCCTCTTCCTGGGCCAGGACGACCACCCGACGGGCTCGGTCGGTGAACCGTTCGAACATCTGCTGTATCTCCCTCTGACCGGCTGGACCTGCTGTGCTCGTGTCCCCGGCAGGGGACGGTGGACACCCGACGTACGTCGGCGCGCTGGGGCACCGGTCGTTCCACTGTAGTTCGCACCACCCGACCTGCGCCGAGACGAGGCCGTCGAACCTGATCGGGGGCTCGTAGGAGTCAACTGTCGTCCCACTGGCGGTGTTCCGCCGCCCCCGTTCCGCCGTTACGCCGACAGCGGACGCACCACGGCCCGGCACCTCCGAAGAGGTGCCGGGCCGAAGGTGACGTGCTGGAACGGCCCCCTCGCAGGGCCCCGGCGCGAGCGTGCGAGCGCCGGGGGGCGAGGGGGTCCTTCCTCAGTGAGCGGCTTCGAAGGCCTCGACGACGCTGGCCGGGATGCGGCCGCGGTCGCTGACCTCGTGGCCGTTCTTGCGGGCCCACTCGCGGATGGCGCCGGCCTGCTCACGGTCCATCCGGCCACCGCCACCGGTGGCCCGGGAACGCCCGGCACCGGAGGCCCGGGTGCCGCGGCTGCTCACCTTGCGCGCCGCCGCGACGTACTTGCCGAACACCTCGCGCATCTCCGCGGCGTTCTTCTCCGACAGGTCGATCTCGTACGTCGTCCCGTCGAGGGCGAAAGTCACCGTCTCGTCGGCGGAAATGCTGTCGTCGAGGTCGTCACTGAGGATCACCTGGACCTTGCGAGCCATTGTTGTCCCACTCCTGTTGCGTCAGCCCCCGTGGCCGGTGCAGATTGCCGACCCGAAGGCCGACCGCGCCCATTGCACCACATTGCCCGCCATTTCCCCAATCCCCGTCCACATATCACCAGAAGGGGCGGGAAAGTGCAGGTCAGGAATGGAGTGGGCGTACCAACGGGAACAGGATCGTCTCCCGGATGCCGAGTCCGGTGAGCGTCATCATCAGCCGGTCGATGCCCATGCCCACCCCGGCGGTGGGCGGCATGCCGTATTCGAGGGCCTCCAGGAAGTCCTCGTCCAGCGCCATCGCCTCGGGATCGCCGGCGGCCGCCAGCAGCGCCTGCTGGGTGAACCGTTCGCGCTGGGCGACCGGGTCGACCAGCTCGGAGTAGCCGGTGCCGCGCTCGATGCCGCCGATGTAGAGGTCCCACTTCTCGGCCAACCCCGGCTCCGACCGGTGCGCGCGGGTCAGCGGTGAGGTGTCCAGCGGGTAGTCGACGACGAACGTCGGGCTCTGCAGGGTGTGCTGCACCAGCGCCTCGAAGATCTCCTCGACGACCTTGCCGGGCAGCCACGCCGGGTCGACGCCGACCTCGTGCCGCTCGGCGAGGGCGCGCAGGTGCTCGACCGGCGTCTGCGGGGTGACCTCCTCCCCCACCGCCTCGGAGACCAGGGTGTACAGCGGCCGCTGCGGCCATTCGCCGGACAGGTCCAGCTCGGTGCCGTCGTGGTGCCGCGCCACGTGGTCGCCGAACAGCGCCGCGCAGCATTCCTGGATGAGTTCCCGGGTGATGCGGGCGCCGTCGGAGTAATCGCCGTAAGCGGCGTAGAACTCGAGCATCGCGAACTCCGGGGAGTGCGAGGAGTCCGCCCCCTCGTTCCGGAAGTTCCGGTTGATCTCGAACACCCGGTCCAGGCCGCCGACGATGCAGCGCTTGAGGAACAACTCCGGGGCGATGCGCAGGTAGAGGTCCAGGTCGAAGGCGTTCATGTGCGTGCGGAACGGGCGAGCCGCAGCGCCTCCGTGCACCGTCTGCAACATGGGTGTCTCGACCTCGAGGAAACCGCGACCCGTGAGCCCCGCGCGCAGCGAACTCATCACCGCCGCGCGTTCCTGGACGGTGCGCCGCGCCTCGTCGCGGACGATCAGGTCGACGTAACGGCGCCGGACCCGGAGCTCCTCGCTCATCGGCTTGTGCGCGACCGGGAGCGGCCGCAGCGCCTTGGCGGCCAGCTGCCAGGAGTCGGCGAACACCGACAGCTCGCCGCGGCGGGAGGTGCCGACCTCTCCGGTGACCAGCACGTGGTCACCGAGGTCGACGTCGGCCTTCCAGGCGGCCAGCGCCTCCTCGCCCACCCGGTCCCGGGACAGCATGACCTGCAGCTCGGTGTCGCCCTCGCGGAGCGTCGCGAAGCAGAGCTTGCCGGTGTTGCGGGAGAAGATCACCCGCCCGGTGACGCCGACCAGCTCGCCGGTCATCGTGTCCGGCGGCAGGTCGGGGTGCTCCGCGCGCACGTCGGCCAGGCTCGCGGTGCGGGCCACGGTGACCGGGTAGGGGTCGATCCCGGCCTCACGCAGCCGGTCCAGCTTGGCCCGCCGGACCCGCAGCTGCTCGGGGAGTTCGTCGTCGGCGTTGCCGTTGCCGGGGGGTTCCTCGCTCACGGGGTCCCAGCCTACGGCGGTGGCCGGTCAACGCTGGGCGGTACCGCCCTGGTGGCGCTCGAAGGCCAGCCGCAGGCCGTGCACGGTGAGGTCCGGGTCGCGCTCGGCGATGGACCGGCAGCTGTCGGCGACCAGCCGGTGCAGCCCACCGGTGGCCACCACCACCGGCGCGGCGCCGAACTGGGCCACCAGCTCCCCCGCGATCCGGTCGACCAGTCCGTCGACGAGACCGGCGAAGCCCAGCACCAGCCCGGACTGCAGCGCGGCCACGGTGTTCTTCCCGATCGCCTGCGCGGGCACGGTCAGCTCGACCGAGCGCAGCTGAGCCGCCCGGGTGGCCAGCGCGTCCAGGCTGACCTCGACACCGGGGGCCAGCGCCCCGCCGAGGAACTGCCCGCCGGGGCCGACCGCGTCGACGTTGGTGGAGGTGCCGAAGTCGACGACGACGACCGGCCGGCCGCTGCCGTCGGGGCGCCGGCCGTACAGCTCGTGCGCCGCCAGCGCGGTGACCACCCGGTCGGCACCGACCTCCCGCGGGTTGTCGACGTGCAGCGGCACGCCGGTGCGCACCCCGGGGCCGATGAGCGTGACCGGGACGGCGAGGGAGTCCAGCAGCTGGCGCAGCGCCGGCAGCAGCGCGGGCACCGTGGCGCAGGCGGCCACCCCGGTCACCTCGGTGTCGCGCAGCAACCCCCGCCAGAGGAGCAGCAGCTCGTCGGCGGTCGCCCGGGACCGGGTGGTCACCCGCCAGCTGCCGACCCGGCGGTCGCCGTCGAAGGTGGCCAGCACGGTGTGGCTGTTGCCGACGTCCACGGTGAGCAGCACGGTCAGCCCCCGGCGCGCAGGTCCAGCGCGAGATCCAGGATCGGCGAGGAGTGGGTCAGCGCGCCGACGGAGAGGTGGTCGATGCCGGTGTCGGCCACCTCCCGGGCGACCTCCAGGGTCAGCCCGCCGGTGGCCTCCAGGTCGACGTCCAGGTCGCCCACCAGCGCGACGGCCTGCCGCAGCTGGTCGGGGGTCATGTTGTCCAGCAGCAGGAAGTCGGCGCCGGCGCCGACCGCCTCGCCGACCTGCTCCAGGGTGTCGCACTCGACCTGCACGGTCACCCGGGGCGCGCGCTCCCGGACCAGTGCGACGGCGGCGGCCACCGAGCCGGCGGCGGCGACGTGGTTGTCCTTGACCATCGCCACGTCGTAGAGGCCCATCCGCTTGTTCGCCCCACCGCCGCAGCGCACCGCGTACTTCTCCAGCGGCCGCAGCCCCGGGGTGGTCTTGCGGGTGTCCAGCACGGTGGCGCCGGTGCCGGCCACCGCGTCGACCCAGGCGCGGGTGGCGGTGGCGATCCCGCTGGCCCGGCTGGCGATGTTCAGCGCGCTGCGCTCGGCGGCCAGCAGGGCCCGCACCGGGCCCCGCACGGTGAGCAGCACGTCGCCGCGGCGCACCCGGTCGCCGTCGGCGGCCGAGGCGGTCAGCGTGGCGCCGGGGGCCAGCCGGGTGAACACCCGGGCGGCCACCGGCAACCCGGCGACGACGCCGTCCGCGCGGGCCACCAGGTCCGCCGTGCCGAACCGGTCACCGGGGATGGTGGCGGCGCTGGTGACGTCGTAGCCGACCGCGACGTCCGGGGCGCGGGGCAGCGGGGCGCCGCCGGTGAGGTCCTCGGTGAGCGTCCGCTCGACCAGCTCGTCGACCCACGCGGGGTCCAGCCCGGTCCCGGTCAGGTCGGTCGCGTCGCTCACCAGCCGACCTCCAGCAGGGTGCCGACCGGGCGGCGGGTCACCGTGACCCCGCCGTCGGCGTCCAGCCGCACGTCCAGGTGCACCCGCCAGTCCTCGTCGACGTCGGGGTGGTCCTCGCGCCAGTGGCAGCCACGGGTCTCCTCGCGGGCGGTGGCCGCCGCGGTGATCGCGGTGGCCACGGTGAACAGGTCGGTGGTCTCCCAGCCGGGCACGCCGGGCTCGACGTCGTCACCGGCCCGCTCGGCCAGGACGGCGATCCGCTCGCCCGCGGCGGCCAGTCCGGCGCCGCTGCGCAGCGCGCCCACGTGCGCGGACATGGTGGCGGTCAGCGCGCCCCGGACCTCGGCGTCCAGCAGTCCGGTCGGACGGGGGTCGACGCCGGCCGCGAGGCCGGGCACGGGCAGCTCGCGGGCCAGCGCCTCGCCGATCCGGCCGGCGAAGACCAGGCCCTCCAGCAGCGAGTTCGACGCCAGCCGGTTCGCCCCGTGCACCCCGGTGCAGGCGGCCTCCCCGCAGGCGTAGAGGCCGGGCACCGTCGTCCGCCCGGCCAGGTCGGTGACCAGACCGCCGGAGGCGTAGTGCGCCGCCGGGGTGACCGGCACCAGCTCGGTCACCGGGTCGATCCCGGCGGCGCGGCAGCGGGCCACGATGGTCGGGAAGCGGGCCGCCAGCCCGGGCACGTGCCGGGCGTCGAGCCAGACGTGGTCGACGCCGTCGCGCAGCTGCACCCGGGTGATCGCCTTGGCGACGACGTCCCGGGGCGCCAGCTCCGCCAGCTCGTGCACGCCGACCAGGAACCGCTCCCCCGCGCCGTCGCGCAGCACCGCCCCCTCACCGCGCAGCGCCTCGGAGACCAGCGGCTGCTGCCCCCGGGCGCCCGGGCCCAGGTACAGCGCGGTGGGGTGGAACTGGACGAACTCCAGGTCGGTGGCGACCGCCCCGGCGCGCAGGCCGAGGGCGACGCCGTCGCCGGTGGAGACCGAGGGGTTGGTGGTCGAGGCGTAGACCTGCCCCATCCCGCCGGTGGCGAGCACCACGGCCCGGGCGCGGACCGCGCCGACGCCGTCGGCGCTGCCCTCCCCCAGCACGTGCAGGGTCACCCCGGCCGCGCGGCCGGTGGCGTCGGTGACCAGGTCGAGCACCATCGCGTGCTCGACGAGGGTGATGCCGGGGTCGGCGGCGACGGCCTGCACCAGCGACCGCTGCACCTCGGCTCCGGTGGCGTCCCCGCCGGCGTGCACGATCCGGTCGGTGGAGTGCCCGCCCTCGCGGGTGAGCAGCAGCCGGCCGGCGGGGTCGCGGTCGAACGCCGCGCCCCAGCTGATCAGCTGGTGCAGCCGTTCGGGGCCCTCGGTGACCAGCGCCTGCACCGCGGCCGGCTCGCACAGCCCCACGCCGGCGACCTCGGTGTCCCGGGCGTGCGCGGCGGGGGTGTCGGCCGGGTCGAGGACGGCGGCGATCCCTCCCTGTGCCCAGCGGGTCGAGCCGTCGTCGACCGCCACCTTGGTGACGACGGCGACCGACAGCCCGGCGGCGCGGGCGTGCAGCGCGACGCACAGCCCGGCGACGCCGGAGCCGACGACGCAGACGTCGGCGCTCAGCTCCCAGCCGGGGGCCGGCGCCGACAGCCGCAACGGCAGCCGGGTGCGGGCCGCCGTCAGCGGTGTCACCGGGGGTCGACGACGTCGCCGCGCCGCTGACCCTGCACGCCCGGGGACGGCGCGGCCGGGTCGGCGCCGAGCTCCACGATGCGGTTGGCGCCGTCGACGTGCACGACCTTCGGCAGGTAGGACTTGGCCTCGGTCTCGTCCATCAGGCCGTAGCTGATCAGGATCACCAGGTCACCGGGGTGCACCAGGTGCGCGGCGGCGCCGTTGATCCCGATCACCCCGGACCCGCGCTCGCCGGGGATCACGTAGGTCTCCAGCCGGGCACCGTTGGTGACGTCGACGATCGCCACCTGCTCGCCGGGCAGCAGGTCCGCGGCGTCGAGCAGGTCCTCGTCGATGGTCACCGAGCCGACGTAGTGCAGGTCGGCCTGGGTGACCGTGGCGCGGTGGATCTTGCTCTTGAGCATCGTGCGCATCATCGGTCGTCTCCGATCGGGCGGGCCAGGAGGACCGCGGTGTTGTCGATGAGCCGGGTGCTGCCGGCGCGGGCGGCGACCAGCAGCCGGGCCGGTCCGGCCGCCGGCGCCGGGCCCAACCGGGGATCGGTCAGTTCGAGGTAGTCCTGGAGCAGGCCGGGGGCCGCGTCGAGCACCGCGCGGGCGGCGGCGAGCACCGCGTCGGCGCCCTGCGCCCCGGCCGCGGCCCCGGCACGCAGTGCCCTGGACAACGCGGCGGCGGCGGCCCGCTGTTCCGGGTCGAGGTAGCGGTTGCGGGAGGACAGCGCCATACCGTCGTCCTCGCGGACGGTCGGCACGCCCACCACCTCCACGCCCAGCGCCAGCTCGGCGGCCATCGCCCGGATCAGCGTGAGCTGCTGGTAGTCCTTCTCCCCGAAGACGGCGACGTCCGGGCGGACCAGGCCGAACAGCTTCGCGACGACGGTCAGCACGCCGGCGAAGTGCCCTGGGCGGACGGCGCCCTCGAGCACCGACCCCAGCGGGCCGGGCTGCACGGTGACCCCCACCGCCCCGGGCGGGTAGACCTCGTCGACCGGCGGGTGGAAGACGACGTCGGCGCCCTCCTCGGCGAGCGCGGCCAGGTCGGCGTCCCAGGTGCGCGGGTAGCGGTCGAAGTCCTCACCCGGCCCGAACTGGGTCGGGTTGACGAACACCGAGACGACGACGCTGCCACCGCGCTCCCGCGCGGCCCGGACGAGCGTGCGGTGCCCCTCGTGCAGCGCACCCATCGTGGGCACCAGGACCACGGGGCCGGGCAGCGCGGCGCGCACCCGGCGCAGCTCGGCGGTCGTCTCGGTCACCAGGGGCGTGGTGAGGGTGGTCATCGGCGGAAGGACCCCCTTCTCCCCTCCGCTCGCACGCTCGCGAGGGAACCCGGAAGGAGGCCGACCAGCGGTCATCGAGCTACGCCGTTCTGGTGCGAGCCGTCGAGCAGGTCCAGCAGCGGGTCGGCCTCGTGCCGCTTCAGCCGGCCGGCGGCCAGCGCCCGCTCGGTGGTGCGCCGGGCCAGCGCCACGTAGGCGTCGACCGAGTCCGGCGCCCGCTCCGCGAGGGTCTCCAGGTGGTCGCGGACGGTGCCGACGTCGCCCCGGCTGACCGGGCCGGTCAGCCCGCGGTCGCCGCGGCGCAGGCCGTTGTCCAGGGCAGCGGTGAGCAGCGGGCCCAGCACCCGCGCGGGGGCGTCGACCCCGGCGGCGCGCAGCAGGTCGGCGGCCTCGGCGACCAGGGTGACCAGGTGGTTGGCGCCGGTGACCAGCGCCGCGTGGTAGAGCCGTCGGTCGGCCTCGGCGACCCAGAACGGCTCGCCGCCCATCTCCAGCACCAGCGTCTCGGCGACGGCCCGGTGCTCGGGTCGGCTGGTCACCCCGAACGGGCTCGCGGCCAGCCGCTGGGCGTCCTCCGGGCCGCCGGAGAAGGTCATCGCCGGGTGCAGCGCCAGCGGCAGGACCCCGGCGCGCTCGGCCGGCTCGAGCACGGCCAGCCCGTGCGCGCCGGAGGTGTGGAAGACCAGCTGGCCGCGGCGCCAGCCGCCGGTCCCGGCCAGGCCGGCGACCAGCCCGGGCAGCGTGTCGTCGGGGACGGCGAGCACCACCAGGTCACTGCCGGCGACGACCTCGTCGGCCGGCCGCAGCGGTACCCCGGGCAGCAGCCGGGTGGCGCGCTCGCGGGTGGCGGCGGAGAGCCCCGCGGCGGCGACCACGTCGTGGCCGGCGGCGGCGAGCGCGGCACCGAGCACGGCGCCCACGCGGCCGGCGCCGATGACGCCGACGCGGAGACGGGCGGGGGCCTCGGCGGCCGGGGGCAGCCCGGCGGCGGGCAGGACGGTCGGCAGGTCGGTGGACGCGGTGTCTCCCGCGCGGGAGGGACGGACGGTCATCCCGGTGCACCCTCTCGTTCCAGTCCCTGGCGGGTACCGGACTCAGGTCGCGTCGTCCCACGTCGTCGTGGGCCGGAGTCGTGCTGTGCGGTCGTGCCGTGCGGTGGTGCTGTGCGGTGTTCTCAGGGCACCCCGCCCGCTGCAACCGCCCGGAGGCGTGTCACGCAGGTGACGTGTCACCGTCGAGTCTGTTACCGCTCGGGGCCGCGGGCAACGGCCCACCGCTGTGTCCTGGCTCACCCGGGTGGACCCGCGGGCGCACCCGCCCCTGGTTACGTTGAGGCGCGCGCCGGCAGCGGAGCCGGCGCTCGAGCATGAGGAGCACGGTGAGCAGCTTCGAGGGACGCACCGCACTGGTCACCGGCGCGAGCCGGGGCATCGGCCTCGGGATCGCCCGGGCACTGGTCGACCGCGGCGCCCGGGTGGTGCTCACCGCCCGCAAGCCCGACGCGCTCGCCGAGGCGGTCGAGGCGCTGGGCGGGCCGGAGAAGGCGGTGGCGGTCGCCGGCAACGCCGGGGACGCCGAGCACCGCGCCGCCGCCGTCCGCACCGCGGTCGACACCTTCGGCAGCCTGGACGTGCTGGTCGGCAACGTGGGGATCAACCCGGTCTACGGCCCGCTGATGGACGCGCCGCTGGACGCCGTCCGCAAGATCCTGGACACCAACGTCGTCGCCAGCCTCGGCCTGGTGCAGGAGGCCTGGCGGGCCTGGATGGCCGAGCACGGCGGCTCGGTGCTGCTCGTCGCCTCGGTGGCCGGGCTGAAGTCCAGCGAGGGCATCGCCGCCTACGGGGTGAGCAAGGCGGCGCTGATCAACCTGACCACGCAGCTGGCCGTGGAGCTGGGGCCGAAGGTGCGGGTGAACGCCGTCGCGCCGGCGGTGGTGAAGACCCGGTTCGCCGAGGCGCTGTTCACCGGGCGCGAGGAGCAGGTCACCGCGCAGTACCCGGTGGGGCGGCTGGGCGTGCCCGCGGACGTCGGCGAGGCCGCCGCCTACCTGCTCTCGGACGAGGCCGGCTGGGTCACCGGGCAGACGATGGTGCTCGACGGCGGCGCGCTCTCCCGCGGCCCCATCGGCTGAGCGGCTACTCCCCGCGCAGCACCCGGGCCAGCACGTCGTCGCCGCCGTCCTCCTCGTCGCGGTAGCGACGACGACGGCGCCCGCTGGGGGCCGGGACGCCGCTCTCGGCGAGGATCTGCTCCAGCCGGGCGTGACCCTGCGGTTCCGGGGCGGGCCGCGGCCCGGGAGCGGGCTGGAGCACCGGGGCGGGCTCGGGCACCGGGGCGGGCTCGGGCACCGGAGCGGGCTCGGGCTCGGCGGCGACCTCTGCGAGCCCGGTGAGCGCGCCGGTGCCGTAGGGCCCGCTGGACCAGGGACCCAGCTCGGTGTCGCGGGTCCGCGCGGCGGCGTCCGGCCCGCTGCGGGGGGTCTCCGCCGGAGCGGTCCACCGGTCCGGGGCCGGGAGGGGCTCGGCGGCCGGGGCGGCCCCGCTGTGCCGGCCGGCCGCGGGGGCGTCGCCGGCGGGCTCGGTGGACCGGCGGTGCCGCCGGGGGGCAGGCTGCTCGGCGGGCTGCTCCCCCGGATCCGGTGCGCTCAGCCAGGCACGAGGCGACGGCGGGCGTTCGGCTCGCGGGGACGGCGGCGGGGGCACCGGAGCGGGCGGGACCTCGGCCGGCGGCCGGCCCGGCTCGGCGTCGATGGTGGGGAAGAGGGCGTCCCAGCCGGTCGGGGTCGCCCCGCCCGGCTGCCAGCTGCTCTCCAGGGGACGGTGCTCGGGCAGCGCGGCGGCCGGCCCCCGCACCGACTGGGCGCGCATGACCATCCGCTCGACGAGCAGCTCACCGGAGAGCTGCTCGGTGAGCTCGGTCCGCATCCGGCCCAGGTCTGCCCGGAGCTCGCCCAGGGCGGCCAGCTCGGTGTGCAGCTGGCCCAGCCCGCCGAGCTCACGGCGCAGCGAGCCGAGCGCGGCGACCTCCGAGCGCAACTGGTCCAGCGGGCCCAGGTCCTCGCGCAGCCGGGTCACCGACGCGAGCTCCTCCCGCATCCCGGTCAGGCCGGCCAGCTCGCCGCGGAGCTGGGTGAGCTCGGCGCGCATGGCCTGCTCGGCCTCCCGCCGCAGCCGGCCCTCCAGCTCCGCCTCGTACGCGTGCCGCGCGGCGACCTCGCGGGCCAGTTCCAGGTCGTAGGCGTGCCGCAGCTCCGCCTCCCGGTCCGCCGCCGCCCGGTCTCCCGTCTCGGGCGCGCCGCCACGGTTGCCGAGCAGCAGGCCGGCCACCACGGCTGCCCAGCAGACGCCGAGCAGCAGCACGCGCAGGTGCACCGGGTCGTCGGTGAGCACGACGGCGGCGGTGACCAGCACCGCCAGGCCGACGCCGGCGGAACCCCACAGGGCGCGCCCCCGGGATCCCGCGCGGGACTCGCCCGGCTCGGCCGGCGCGGTCGGCGCGGGCGGCGGGCCGGCCGGTGCGGCGGCCGCCCCGGTGGTGGCTGTCCCGGTCGTGGCTGTCCCGGTCGTGGCTGTCCCGGTCGTGGCTGCCGTCGACCCGGCAGCACCCCGGAGGGCCGGCTGCGGGACAGGCGGACGCCCGGCGGCGACCGGTGCCCCGAGGTCGCTGTCGTCCCGGCGACCTCCCATGCACCCACCATAAGGCCACCGAGCGCCATCAGGCGGTCACGGCACGGCGTCGGCGTGGGGTGCGGTGGCAGGCTGGGTGGATGACGTTGAGCCTGCTGGACTGGCGACGCCGGGTGGCCGCCCTCTACGCCGTGGCCCGCGCCGCAGACGACCCCGAGGACGGCTGGCGGAGCTGGCGGGCCGGGCGTGACGCGTTGTTCGCCGGGCACCCCGACTCCCCGCTCCCGGCAGGCGCCCGCCCGGGGTTCGCCGGGCTGCCGTTCGCCGGCTACGACCCGGCGCTGCGCTTCGACGTCCGGGTGGACACCGACGTCGAGCCGGTGCGGCTCGGGGTGCCCACCACCGACGACGGCGGGGTGGTGCTGCGCCGGGTCGGGCAGGTCACCCTCGGCGACGTCGGCCGGCTGGACCTGTGGTGGCTGGCCGGGTACGGCGGCGGGCTGTTCCTGCCGCTGCGCGACGCCAGCGCCGACCGCTCGACCTACGGCGGCGGTCGCTACCTGCTGGACACGGTGAAGGGCGCCGACCTCGGTGGTGACGACGGGCGGCTGGTCGTCGACCTCAACTTCGCCTACCACCCCTCGTGCACCTTCGACCCGGCGTGGACCTGCCCGCTGGCGCCGGAGGGCAACCGGGTCGACGCCGCCGTCGCCGCCGGGGAGCAGCTGCCCCCCGGCGGCTGGTACTGAGCTGACGTGCTGGAACGGCCACCCTTCAGGGTCCCGCGCCGAGCGTGCGAGGCGTGGGGGGAAGGGTGGTCCTCCTACTGGGCGAGGGCGCCGTCGGAGCTGAACACCAGGCCGATGGAGACCTCACCCTGCTGGATGGCGGCCTTGGTCAGCGGGCCGCCGGTGTCGTACTCCTGGAACCCGGCGAACTCCAGGCCGTAGGTGTCCTCCAGCCCGGGCTGGCACTGCGGTCGGGTCGGGCACTCGCTCGGGCCGCCGAGCAGCAGCGAGCCGTCGCCGCAGGCTTCGGCGAGCTCGGACAGGGTGGTGACGCCCACCTGGTCGGCGAACGCGGTGGTGACGGCGAAGGCGTTCTGGTCGGCCGCCTCGGCCGGCTCGCCGAACACCAGCCCGGCCTGCTCGGCCAGCGGGGTGAGCACCGCGCGGGTCTCGTCGACGTCCCCGGAGGCGACCTGGGTGGTGTCGTCGCCCTCGATGAACTCGGTGACCGTGGCCAGGTACTCGGGGAAGGCCTGGATCTCCCCGCGCTGCAGCGCCGGCAGGTACAGCTCCCGGTTGCCCACCACCTGCACCGAGGCATCGAAGCCCGCCGCGGTGAGCACGTCGGCGTAGATGTTGGCCAGCACCGTCGACTCGGTGAAGTTGGCCGCCCCCACGGTGATCGGGCCGCTGCCCTGCTCCAGCCCCTCGGTCACGCTGCCGTGCTCGTCGACCCAGCCCTGGGCGACGTCCTCGGCGCTCTGCCGCTGCACGTCGACAGCGGCGTTCATCTCGACCAGGTCCTCGGTGGTCAGCTCGGCCGAGACGGCGTTCAGCGCGGGCAGCAGCGCGGGGTTGGCTGCGGCGGCCTCCGCGTTGACCGCCGGGATGATGTTGTCGGCGTTCTGCAGGTCTTGATCGTCCTCGAGCACCACGAGCTGGTCACCGGGCACCGGGGCGCAGGCATCGCCGGAGGCGGCCGAGCCGCCGGCGTCGGCGCTCCCGCCGGTACCCGAGGAACCGGACTCACCGCAGGCCGCGGTGCCGAGGACGGCGGCGATGGCAAGTGGGGTCAGGACGTGGGCGCGTACGCGCATCAGCTCCGCCTTCTGTGTCCCGTGGCGCCCGCTGCTGGACGGCCACGCGTGTCTGGCGGGAGGTTTCCCGCAGTGCGCAACTGAACTCGTCGGCAGGGGCATTGGCAAGCCGGGCTGCCCGGCGTTGCCCTTCTGTGACCGCCCGGTCAGCCCCGGGCGCCGACCCTCGCCTCGGCGGCCGGCCCCGCACCGGACCCGTCCTCCACCGGGGCGCGCCCCGGACGGCGGAACGGCAGCTGCTTCTGCCCCGGCGCCAGCGCCCAGGCAGCGCCGGCGAGCACCAGCTCGGTGAGCACCGCGAGGGCGGCGACCAGCAGCGCGCCGGCCAGCACGGTGCCGTAGTCCTGCTGGCCGAACCCGAGGGTGATGATCTGCCCGAGCCCGCCCCCGGCCACCAGGGCGGCCAGCGTGGCGGTGGCAACCACCTGGACCGCGGCCGTGCGGACGCCGGTCATCAGCAGCGGGGCGGCCAGCGGCAGCTCGGCCCGCAGCAGCACCTGCCGCCCGGACATGCCCATCGCCCGGGAGGCCTCCACCACGTCCGGGTCGACGCCGCGGAACCCGACGTAGGTGTTGGTCAGGATCGGGGGCACGGCGAACGCCGCGAGGGCGATGGTGGTCGCGGTGGGCCCGAAACCGATCGGGGAGACCGCGAAGAGCGTGAGCAGGGCCAGCGTGGGCACCGCCCGGCTGACGTTGGACAGCGCGACCGTGAAGCCGCCGCCGCGGCCGGTGTGCCCGAGCAGCGCGCCGACCGGCAACGCCAGGGCCATCGCCGCCAGCACCGCCCCGGCCGAGATCCGCAGGTGCTCCCCGAGCAGCTCGAGGACCCCGTTCGGCCGCGACCAGTTGTACGGGTCGTTGAGGTAGACCCACGCCTCCCGGAGCAGGTTCACGCCCGCCCCCGGCGCGCCCAGGGCGTCAGCGCCCGCTCGGCACCGACCAGCAGCAGGTCGGCGAGCAGGGCGAGCAGCACGCAGCCGACCGTCCCGGTGACGATCTCCGCGCGGTAGAAGTTCGCGTTGAACCCGCCGGTGATCAGCTGCCCGAGCCCGCCGTGCCCGACGATGACCCCCACCGTCACCAGGGCGACGGTGGAGACGGTGGCGACCCGCAGCCCGGCCATGAACGAGGGCAGCGCGAGCGGCAGCTCCACCTGCCACAGCGTCCGGGCCGGGCCGTACCCCAGGCCCAGCGCGGCCTCCCGGACGTCAGCGGGCACGGACTGCAGGCCGGCCAGGAAGTTCCGGACCAGGATGACCAGCGAGTACAGCACCAGGCCGACCAGCACCGTGGTCGCCGACAGCCCGGTGACCGGCGCCACGAAGGCGAACATCGCCAGCGACGGGATCGTGTAGATCAGCGTGGACAACCCCAGCACCGGCCCCGCCAGCCAGCGGCTGCGCCGGGCCAGCAGCGCCATCGGGAAGGCGAGCAGGGCGCCGAGCACCACCCCGGCCACCGTCAGCCTGACGTGCTCTCCCGCGTACCCCAAGATGGTGTCCCAGTTCTCCGTGACGTAGGAGGGGTCGAACCAGGGGTTCGGCGCCGCTTCCACGGCGAGCACGACGTCGCTCGCCGCGCTCAGCATCGGGCGCCTGCCAGGAAGGCCACCCCATGGACGCTACTGCTCCAGCCGCTGCTCCCCCACCGGGTGCGGGCCAGAACGCCGAGGGGATCCGGCTGGAGGGGGTGGGCAAGACCTACGCCGACGGCACGGTCGGGGTGCGGGAACTCGACCTGACCTTCGCCGCCGGCGAGCTCACCGTGCTGGTCGGGCCGTCGGGCTGCGGCAAGACGACCACCATGAAGATGATCAACCGGGTCATCGAGCCCTCGACCGGGCGGATCCTGCTCGGCGACGACGACGTCACCCAGGTCGACCCGGTGCAGCTGCGCCGCCGGATCGGCTACGTCATCCAGAGCGTGGGCCTGTTCCCGCACCAGACCGTCCGCCGCAACGTCGCCACCGTGCCCCGCCTGCTCGGCTGGGACAAGGCGCGCATCCGCGACCGGGTCGAGGAGCTGCTGACCCTCGTCGGGCTGGACCCGGCCACGTTCGGGGACCGCTACCCCCACCAGCTCTCCGGTGGGCAGCGGCAGCGGGCCGGGGTGGCCCGGGCGCTGGCCGCCGACCCCGCCGTCCTGCTGATGGACGAGCCGTTCTCCGCCGTCGACCCGATCGTGCGCGAGCGGCTGCAGACGGAGTTCCTCCGGCTGCAGGAGGCGGTCCGCAAGACGATCGTCTTCGTCACCCACGACATCGAGGAGGCGGTCCGGCTCGGTGACCGGATCGCGGTGATGAGCGAGGGCGGCACCGTGGAGCAGTTCGCGCCGCCCGCCGAGCTGCTCGGCTCCCCGGCCACCCCGTTCGTCGCCGACTTCGTCGGCGCCGACCGCGGCCTCAAGCGGCTGGCGGTCACCGGCATCGACGAGAGCGACCTCGAGCGGCCGCCGGTGGTGCACGTCGACGACGGGCTGGCCGATGCCCGGGCGGCGATGGAGCGCGCCGGGGCCCGCTGGGCGGTGGTCCTGGACGACGCCCAGCGGCTGCACGGCTGGCTCTCCGGCGAGCGGGCCGCGGGCGCGGGCAGGGTCCGCGACGCGGCCCGGCGGATGGAGGCCTGGGTGCCGGTCGACGCCACACTGAAGGCGGCGTTCGCCACAATGCTGCAGCTGGAGGCCGGCTGGGTCGCGGTGCTGGACGGCGACCGCTTCCTCGGGGTCCTCACCCCGGAGTCGTTGCACCGGGCGCTGCGCCGCTCGGTCGAGGGGCGGGTGCCCGAGACCGCCGGCGCCGTGTGACCTCAGGCGCGGGCGGGGGGTGCGGTGTCCTCGTCCTCGTCGGGTGGGATCCGGCAGACGTGCTCCAGCCACAGTGCGGCGGCGACCAGCCCGCCGCCCAGGACGACGCCGATGGCACCGGTGACCGCGTCGCCGGCGGCGGCCCGCAGTTCGCCGAGGGACAGCAGCGCGTGCAGCAGCAGTCCGCCCCACACCCCGGCGAAGACCGCCCCGACGTAGGCGCTCGCCTGGGCGAGCACCGCGAGCCGGGCGACGAGCAGCGGCTCGACCGGGCGGGCGGAGCCGGTCGGTGACGGCCGGCGCTCCCGCTGCGCGGTCAGCCGGGTCCGCAGCGCGCGGGCAGCGAACGCCTCCGCGAGCGCCAGCACGCCCAGTGGCAGCGGCAGCCACCAGGACCGCACCGGCAGCGACCCGTACGTCGCCTGCACCAGCAGCCAGGACGCCACGGTGAGGCCGACGGCGAGGACCACCAGGTCGCGGCGGCGCACCAGGCTCACGCCAGCTGCTCCCAGCGGACCACCGCGGCGACGTCGTCGGCGGGCAGCGCGGCGACCAGGTCGGCCACCGCCCCGTGGCCGGGGAGCTCGGCGCCGGGGTCCAGCGCCAGCCAGGGCACCAGCACGAAGGCGCGCTCGGCGGCCCGGGGGTGCGGGAGGGTGAGCTGCGGGTCGTCGGAGAGCACCGGGGTGCCGTCGTCCCCGGTCACCGTGACGACGTCGACGTCCAGCGTCCGCGCGCCCCAGCGCACCTCCCGGGTGCGGCCGGCGGCCTGCTCCAGCTCCTGGGCCAGCGCCAGCCAGCCGGCGGCGTCCCGGTCGCCGCGCACGACGGCGATCGCGTTCAGGTAGGGCGGCTGCTCGACCGGCCCCCACGGCGGCGTCTCGTACAGCACCGAGCGGGCCACCAGGCCCTGCCCGGCGAGGGACTCCATGGCGCGGCGCAGGGTGCCTGCGCGGTCACCCAGGTTGCCGCCCAGCGACAGGACGGCGCGGCTCATGCGCGCTCGCGCCGGATGGCCAGGGTGACGTCGGCGGCGGGGACGCCGAGGTCGGCCTGCGGCTTGTGCACGGTGATCTCCACGGCCTGCACGATCTCGTACCCGAGGCAGAGGTCGGCCAGCCGCTGGGCGAGGGTCTCCAGCAGGTCGACCGGGTCGCCGACGAGCACCGCGTGCAGCCGCTGGGAGAGCTCCGCGTAGTTGACCGTCCTGGTGAGGTCGTCGGTCGCCGCCGCGGGGGCGGTGTCCAGCTCCAGCGCGGCGTCCACCCGGAAGGTCTGCCCGCGCTCGCGTTCCTCGGGGTAGACCCCGTGGAAACCGTGCCCGGTCAGCCCGTGCACGGTGATGCGGTCGGGACCGGCCCCGTCCAGAGGCTCGCCCCGAGCTTGCGAGGGGTGAGGGGGACGGGGTCCTTCATCAGCCATGGTGGTTCCCTCCGCCGCGGGCGGCCTGCACCGCCGCCACCGTCCTGATCGCGTCCAGCGACTGCACCGGGTCGTGCACCCGCACGCCCCACGCGCCGGCCTGCGCGGCGAGCACCGAGATGGCCGTCGTGGCCGCCTCCCGGCCCTCGACCGGCCGGACGGCGCCGTCGGGCCCGGCCAGCAACCGGCCCAGGAAGGTCTTCCGGGAGGCGCCGACCAGCACCGGCAGGCCGAGGGCGACCAGCCGGTCGAGGCCGGCGAGCAGCGCCCAGTTGTGCTCGGCGTTCTTCGCGAACCCCAGCCCCGGGTCGAGCACCAGTTGCGCCGGGTCGACCCCGACGGCGACGACGTCCTCCACCCGGGCGGTCAGCTCGGCGGCGACCTCGGTGACCACGTCGCCGTAGCGGGCCGCCGCGTACATCTCCCGGCTGTGGCCCCGCCAGTGCATGAGCACCCACGGCACCCCGGTGTCGGCGACCAGCCGGGCCATGCCGGCGTCGGCCAGCCCCCCGCTGACGTCGTTGACCAGCACCGCTCCGGCGTCCAGTGCCGCCTCGGCGACCTCGGCGCGGGTGGTGTCCACGCTGACCCGGACGCCGGCGTCGGCCAGCTCGCGGACCACCGGCACCACCCGGCGGCACTCCTCCGCCGAGTCGACCCGGTCGGCTCCGGGCCGGGTCGACTCGCCGCCGACGTCGACGTAGTCGGCCCCGGCGGCGTGCATCTGCAGCCCGTGGGCGATCGCCGACCCCGTCTCGGCGAACGTGCCGCCGTCGGAGAACGAGTCGGGGGTGACGTTGAGGACGCCCATCACCACGCACCGGCCGGGGCGCGGCAGCGCGAGGCTCACCGCTGCAGGATGAGGCTCATCGCCTCGCTGCGGGTGGCCGCGCTGTCCCGGAAGACCCCGCGCACGGCCGACGTCGTCGTCGACGACCCCGGCTTGCGGATCCCGCGCATCGACATGCACAGGTGCTCGGCCTGAACCACCACGATCACGCCCTGCGGCTTGAGCGCGTCGTACAGCGCGTCGGCGACCTGGCGGGTGAGCCGCTCCTGCACCTGCGGCCGGCGGGCGTAGACGTCGACCAGCCGGGCCAGCTTGGACAGCCCGGTCACCCGGCCGTCGGCGCCGGGGATGTAGCCGACGTGCGCGACCCCGTGGAAGGGCACCAGGTGGTGCTCGCAGGTCGAGTACATCGGGATGTCCTTGACCAGCACCAGCTCGTCGTGGTCCTCGTCGAACGTCGTCGCCAGCACCTCCTGGGGGTCCTGGTCGAGGCCGGCGAAGACCTCGGCGTAGGCCCGCGCGACCCGGGCGGGGGTGTCCACCAGGCCGGGGCGGTCCGGGTCCTCGCCGATGGCGAGCAGCAGCTCCCGGACGGCGGCCTCGGCCCGCGCGGAGTCGATCCGGCCCGGGCGCAGGTCACCGACGACGTCGCCGGTGACCCGGTCCTGACCGACCCCGTCGACCTCGTGCCCGCCCCCGGTGACCCGGGCGCTCACCGGCCGGGGGCCGGGGCGCCGACGTCCCCGACCGGGTTCTTGCCCTGCGTCGTGCCGTTGGCGTGGCCGTTCTGCGCCGCCGCGCGCTCCTCGGGGGTCAGCACCGGACCGCGCTGGGACGGCGTCCGCTTGCCGAAGCCGTTGTACGGCGCCAGCGAGGGCCGCTTGGAGACGCCGGCGCAGATCCGCGCCATGTCCTCGCGGGAGAGGGTCTCCTTCTCCATCAGCTCGAGCACCAGCTGGTCGAGGGTGTCCCGGTACTCGACCAGGATCTCCCACGCCTCGTCGTGCGCGGCCTCGATCAGCGCCCGCACCTCGCCGTCGATGTCGGCGGCGACGGCGTCGGAGTAGTCCGGCCGCGACCCCATGTCCCGCCCCAGGAACGGCTCGGAGTCGGTGCTGCCGTACTTGACCGCACCGAGCTTCGCGCTCATCCCGTACTGGGTGACCATCGACCTGGCCAGCGACGTGGCCTTCTCGATGTCGTTGCCGGCGCCGGTGGTGGGCTCGTGGAAGACCAGCTCCTCGGCCGCGCGGCCACCCAGCGCGTAGGCCAGGGTGTCGATCATCTCCGAGCGGGTCTGGGTGTACCGGTCCTCGGTCGGCAGCACGAGCGTGTGCCCCAGCGAGCGGCCGCGCGGCAGGATCGTCACCTTGTGCACCGGGTCGGTGTTCGGCAGTGCGTGCGCCACGAGGGCGTGACCGCCCTCGTGGTACGCGGTGACCTTCTTCTCCTTCTCGCTCATCGCCCGGGTCTTGCGCTCGGGCCCGGAGATGACGCGGTCGATCGCCTCCTCGAGGGCGGCGTCGGTGACCACCGTGCCGTTGTGCCGGGCGGTGAGCAGCGCGGCCTCGTTGAGCACGTTGGCCAGGTCGGCGCCGGTGAAGCCGGGGGTGCGGCGGGCGACGGTCTCCAGGTCGACGTCGTCGGCCAGCGGCTTGCCGGTGGCGTGCACCTTCAGCACGGCGGTGCGGCCGGCCAGGTCGGGGCGGTCGACGGCGATCTGCCGGTCGAAGCGACCCGGGCGCAGCAGCGCGGGGTCCAGGACGTCCGGCCGGTTGGTGGCGGCGATCATGATGACCCCGCCCGAGACGTCGAAGCCGTCCATCTCGACCAGCATCTGGTTGAGGGTCTGCTCGCGCTCGTCGTGCCCGCCACCCATGCCGGCGCCGCGCTGCCGGCCGACGGCGTCGATCTCGTCGACGAAGATGATCGCCGGGGCGTTCTCCTTGGCCTGGGAGAACAGGTCGCGGACCCGGCTGGCGCCGACCCCGACGAACATCTCCACGAAGTCCGACCCGGAGATCGAGTAGAACGGCACGCCGGCCTCACCGGCCACCGCGCGGGCCAGCAGCGTCTTGCCGGTGCCGGGCGGGCCGAACAGCAGCACGCCCTTGGGGATCTTCGCGCCGATCGCCTGGAACTTGACCGGGTTCTGCAGGAAGTCCTTGATCTCCTGCAGCTCCTCGATCGCCTCGTCGGCGCCGGCGACGTCGGCGAACGTCGTCTTCGGGGTGTCCTTGCTGACCACCTTGGCCTTGGACTTGCCGAAGGCCATCACACCGCGGCCGCCGCCCTGCATGGAGTTGAACAGCCAGAACAGCAGCAGGAGCAGGATCAGGAAGGGCAGGAAGCTGACCAGCAGGCTGGTGAGCAGGCTGGTCTGCGTGACGGTGGTGTCGAACTCGTCGTCGGCGTCCCGCAGCAGGCCGACCAGGTCCTCCTCGAGCGCGACCGGGTAGGAGGCGCTGACCTGCTCGCTCCCCTCCACCGGGTTCTCGAGGTCGAGGTCGACCGTCTGCTCGGTGGTGTTGATCGTCGCGGAGGTGACGTTCCCGGACTCGATCTGGGCGAGGGCGGTCGATGTCGAGATCTCGTCGTAGGCGTCGTTCCCACGGAAGAAGCTGGACCCCACGAACGCCAGCGCGACGACGATGAGGACCCAGAACCAGACCGAGCGGAAGATCTTCTTACGTTCCATACACCGTTGCCGGGACACCCGGGGCACGCCCCGGACCGCCCGTCGACCCTCCTGATCGTCGCAGGACGCCGCACGCGGACGGAGGCGGCAGCCCGCCGCGGGGCGACGTCGTTGAGTCGACGGTACACCGGGCCAGCTGTGTCCCCGCTGGTCGCGCGCTGTCGGTCTGCTGTCAGCGGACCGGCGGGGCGGTCAGGAGGAGCTGTAGACCTCGGGCTTGAGCGTGCCGATGTAGGGCAGGTCGCGGTAGCGCTCGGCGTAGTCCAGGCCGTAACCGACGACGAACTCGTTGGGGATGTCGAAGCCGATGTACTTCACCGGGACGTCGACCTTCACCGCGTCGGGCTTGCGCAGCAGGGTGCACACCTCGAGGCTCGCCGGCCGCCGGCCGCCCAGGTTCTTCAGCAGCCAGGACAGGGTGAGCCCGGAGTCGATGATGTCCTCGAGGACGAGCACGTGCCGGTCGCTGATGTCCCGGTCGAGGTCCTTGAGGATGCGCACCACGCCGGAGGAGCTGGTGGCGCTGCCGTAGGAGGAGACGGCCATGAACTCCATCTGGGTGGGCAGCCGCAGCGCCCGGGCGAAGTCGGACATGAACATCACCGCGCCCTTGAGCACCCCGACCAGCAGCACCTCCCGGCCCGCGTAGTCCGCGGCGATCTCTGCGGCGAGCTCCTCGATCCGGTCCTCGATCTGCTGCGCGGACAGGAGCACGTGGTCGATGTCGGGGCCGTAGCCGTGGTCGGGGCCCAACTGCCCGGTGCCCACCTGCCCGGTGTCCACCTGGCCGGTGCCCTGCGCTCCGGGGATGGTCGGCTCGCTCACGGTCAGGGCTCCTCTGGGGGTTCGACGGCGCGGGGGGTGGCGGTCCCGCGCCGTGCGCCGGACTGCGCCACCAGCCTGCCAGACGACCGCAGCACCCCCGTCCCACCGGGTAGGTCCACCCGCCCCTGCCCGCGCCAGCGGGTGAGCAGTGCGTCGACCGCGCGCAGGTGGACCGCCTGCAGGTCGGGGACCCCGGCCGCCAGCAGCCAGCCGCGCAGCACCCGCCGGCGCAGCGCGTCGGGCAGCTCGGCCACCGGCCCGGCCGGCAGCTCGCCGTCCACGACCAGGTCGGCCAGCCGGTCGTCGGCGAGCTCGTCGAGGGTGTCCAGGTCCTCCCGCAGCAGCTCGGCGGTGCGCGCCAGCGCCGGGGCGACCCCGCCGCCCAGCACCTCCTCCAGCAGCGGGAGGACCTCGGCCCGCAGCCGCACCCGGGTGTAGGCCGGATCGGCGTTCCACGGGTCGTCCCACACCGGCAGCCCCTGGTCGGCGCACGCCTGCCGCGCGGTGGACCGCCGGACGCCGAGGAACGGCCGCCACCAGGGGACGCCGTCGGCGACCCGCTCGTCCACCATGCCGGCCACCGAGCGCGGGCCCGATCCGCGGCCGAGGCCCAGCAGCACCGTCTCGGCCTGGTCGTCGAGGGTGTGGCCCAGCGCGACCCGCGCGCCGTGCTCGCCGGCCACCCGGGCCAGGGCGGCGTACCGGGCCGCACGGGCGGCCGCCTCCGGGCCGCCGTCGTCCCCCACCTCGGCGCGCACGGTCAGCACCGGGTCGAGGCCGAGCCCCCGCAGCAGCCGTGCGGTGGCGTCGGCGCGGGCGGCCGAGCCGGACTGGAGCCCGTGGTCGACGGTCACGCCTCCGACGCGGACGCCGGCGGCGCGGCTCTCGAAGGCCAGCGCGGAGGCCAGCGCCACCGAGTCCGCGCCCCCGCTGCAGGCGGTCAGCACCGGCCGGTCGGAGCGGCGCAGCCCCGCGCGCACGGCCTGCCGGACGACTGCGACCGCCGGTGGCGGCCCGGCCACCTCAGGCGGGGACGGCCGGGCGGCTGCCCAGCACGCGCTCCACCCAGCGGGCGGGCTCGGTGAGCTCCTCGATCAGCGGCAGGTTCTGCGGCCCGGCCCAGACCTGGTTGAACCCGTCCATGCCGGCCAGCTCCACGACGCCGGCCACGAACACCCGGCCGTCGGCGTACTGCTGCATCTTCTGCTCCAGCCCGAGCAGGCGGCGGAGCACCCGGTCGATGGGGCCCCTGCCCTTGCGCCGCTGGGCGAAGCGCTTGCGCAGCGTGCGGACGGAGGGGACGACGTCGGGGCCGACGCCGTCCATGACGAACTCGGCGTGCCCCTCCACCAGGCTCATCACCGCGGTGACCCGGTCGAGCACCGCCCGCTGCTCCGGGCCGCGGACCAGCGCCATCAGGCCCTGCGGGGCGTCCCCGTCGGAGCCGCCGCGGACCGCATCGCCGAGGCTGCGGACCAGGTCGGTGAGGCGCTCGCGCAGCACGTCGGGCGTGAGGTCGGTGGCCGCGGCGAAGGCCTGCACCTGCTCCTCGAGGTAGGGGCGCAGCCACGGGACGGCGGTGAACTGCAGCTGGTGGGTGACCTCGTGCAGGCAGACCCACAGCCGGAAGTCGGTCGGGTCGACGCCCAGACGCCGCTCGGTCTCGACGATGTTGGGTGCGACCAGCAGCAGCCGGCCACCGGTGCCGAACACCTCGTACTGGCCGAGCACCCGGGTGCAGAGGAACGCCAGCACCCCGCCGGCCTGAACGCCGGTGGCCCGGGAACCGATCGCGGTGGCCAGCGGCCCGGGCGGGGTGCTGCCCGCGGCCGCCCGCAGCCCCTCGGTCAGCGGGTCGAGCAGCGCGGCCATGCCGCGGGCATTGGCGTCGACCCAGCCGGGCCGGTCGACGACGGCGACCACCGGCTCCGGGCCGCCGGGCACCGGGTGCAGCCCGGTCAGCTCCTCGACGTGCGCGACCGCGGCGGCGGCGGCACGGTGCAGCTCGGCGACGACCTCGGCGGCCTCCTCCCGGGAGGTCTCCGGGCCGGCGTTGGTGAGCCGGCGGGCGGTGCGGCCGGCGAGGTCCCAGTCGACGAGGGACGAGGAGCGGCTCATCGGCTCACCGTACGCGGAACGGCCCGCCCGGCGCCCGGCTCAGCGGCAGCCGCAGCCGGCGAGGGCGGTGGTGACGTCGTCCAGGGCGGCCTCCGCGGCGACCAGGCCACCGGTGGCCCCGTCGGCGAGCACGGCGAAGGCCAGCAGCCGGCCGTCGTCGGTGAGCACCGTCCCGGCCAGGTCGTGCACGCCGTTCAGGGTGCCGGTCTTGGCCCGCACGGCGCCGGGGCGGCCGGCGTCCTCACCGGGCCGTTCGGCCAGCGTGCCGTCGTACCCGGCGACCGGCAGCGCGCTGAGCAGCGCACCGGTCCCGGGGATGCTGCCGTCGGCGACCCCGCGCAGCAGCTGGGTGAGCAGCTGGGCGGGCACCCGGTCGAGCGTGGAGAGCCCGCTGGCGTCGTCGAGGGTGACGCCGGTGGTGTCCAGGCCGGCGTCGGCGACCACGTCGGTGACCGCCTGGGCGGCGCCGGTGAAGTCGGCCGGCAGTCCCCGGGCGATCGCCACGTGCCGGGCCAGGGACTCGGTCAGCAGGTTGTCCGAGTCGATCAGCGCCTGCTCGACCAGCCGCACGACCGGGGCCGACTCGACGCTGCCCAGGGTGCGGGCGCCGGCCGGGGCCTCCCCCAGCGCGACCGGGGCGTCCGGGACGCCCAGCGCCGCGGCCAGCGCCTCACCGGCGTCGGTGCCCGGGGCGCCGCTGCGCATCGGCTCGCCGGGGTCGACCCGGGCGCCGTCGACGGCGGTCGCGGTGACCGGCGCCGCGTAGGTGGAGGGCGCGTCGCCGGCCCCCCAGCCGGCGGCGGTGAGCGGGCCGGTGAACAGCGAGTTGTCGACCACCACCCGGGTGACCGGGGTGCCGCCCAGCGCCTGCTGCACCTCGGCGGCCAGCTCGGCGACGGTGGCCGCGCCCGGGTAGTCCTGCGACGGCGCGGTGGTCGAGAGCGTGGGATCGCCGCCGCCCACCAGCACGACCTCCCCGGGGGAGGCGCCGGCGACGACGGTCGTGGTGAGCGTGTCGACGGGGTCGAGGGTGGTGAGCACGGCCAGTCCGGTGAGCAGCTTCGCGGTCGAGGCGGGCGTGCCCGGGTCGGCGCCGCCGAGGTCGAACAGCACCTCACCCGTCGCGACGTCGACGACCTGGGCGGAGAGCCCGCTGCCCAGCGCCGGGTCGGCCAGCAGCGGGGTGAGCACGTCGCCGAGCACGGCGGGATCGGGCAGCGGGGCGCTGCCGGACAGCTCGGCCAGCACGGGCGAGGGGTCGGTGAGCACCGGCAGGACCGCGTCGGGGACCTGCTCGGCACCTTCCGCCAACTCGCCGCCGCCGCGGTTGCCGGTGAGCTGCAGGCTCAGCACCACCGCCACGGCGGCGACGGCCAGCACCAGCAGGGCTGCCAGCAGCGCCCGACCCCGGCGGCGGCCACCGGCCCGGCGGTCGCTGCGGGTGGGGGGCGCGGTGGCCGAGGCACCGGCGGGGACGGGCCTCGGGGCGGCCACGGGCTTCGGGGCGGGGATGGGCTTCGGGGCGGGGGTGGGACGGGGTCCGGGCGTGGGCCGGGTGCCGGTGGCCGGCTGACCGGGCAGGCCCGCCAGCGGGCTGGCGCCCGGCGCGGCGGTACCCGTGTCCCGCCGCGGTTCGGCTGTCGGGCGCTCGGCGGCTGCCCGCTCCGCTTCCACCCGGGCTGCCTCCACCCGGGCTGCCCGGGCCTGCTCCTCCTCGGCACGTGCCGCGGCCAGCCGGTCGTCCTCGGCCCGCTGATCGGCCGCCGCCTGCTCCGCGGCCCGGTGGGCCTCCGCCTCGTCCGCGGCGCGGGCGGCCGCCTCCTCCTCGGCGGCGCGGCGGGCGGCCTGCTCGGCGAGCACCGCCTGCTCCACCTCGGCCCGCTCGGCGGCCATCCGGTCGGCCTCCGCCTGCAGCGCGGCCGCGCGCTCGGCCTCGGCCTGCTCGAACACCGCCTGCTCGGCTGCGGACTGCTCCGCGGCAGCCTGCGCGGCGGCCGCCTGCTCCGCGGCCCAGCGGCGCACCTCGGCGAGGTCCGCGGCGGCCTGCTCGGCGGCGGCGGCGGCCTCGTCCTCGGGGGTGAGCTGTGCGGCCTCCGCCGCGGCGGCCTGCTCGGCGGCGGCGCGCTCGGCGATCCAGCGCTTGACCTCGGCCAGGTCGGCCGCGGCCTGCTCGGCGGCCACCCGCAGCGCCTCCGCCTCGTCAGCGGCCTCGGTGGTCGGCTCGTCGGCGGACGGCTCATCGGTGGTCAGCTCATCGCTCGCCGGCTCGTCGGCGGCCGGCTCGCCGCTGGTCGGCTCGGCGGTGGCCTGCTCGCCGGTGGCCGGGGGCGCGTCCGTGGGCTCGGCGTCCTCGCCGGCCGACGGTGCGGCGTCGTCCGGGACCGTCGCGGGAGGTGTCTCACCCGAGGGCTGCGCCCCCTGCCGGGCCGCTCCGTCACCCGCCTCCGACAGCTGGTCCGACGGCTCGTCCTGCGGACTCGACGAGATCTCTCCCACCCCCTGGAGTGACCTCCGCCAACGCGGCGGACGTTCGTGCGCCACACTATCGGCGTGCAGTTCGACGTGACGGTAGAAATCCCCAAGGGCCAGCGGAACAAGTACGAGCTGGACCACGCCACCGGACGCATCCGCCTGGACCGGATGCTGTTCACCTCGACCCGGTATCCCGCCGACTACGGGTACATCGAGGAGACGCTCGGGATGGACGGTGACCCGCTGGACGCACTCGTCCTGCTGGAGGAACCGACCTTCCCCGGGTGCCTCATCACCTGCCGGGCCATCGGGATGTTCCGGATGACCGACGAGAAGGGCGGGGACGACAAGGTCCTCACCGTTCCGGCGACGGACCCCCGGGTCGCCCACCTGCAGGACATCAACGACGTCTCCGAGTTCGACCGGCTGGAGATCCAGCACTTCTTCGAGACCTACAAGGACCTCGAGCCGGGCAAGTCGGTGGAGGGCGCCGAGTGGGTCGGGCGCGCCGAGGCCGAGGCCGAGATCGAGGCTTCCCGGCAGCGGGCCCTCGACGCCGGCAGCCACTGACCCCCGTCCACTCCTGACACCGGCTCCGGCCGGATCGCCGAGCAGCACGCAGACGGCGGCGCACCCACCCGGGGGCGCCGCCGTCGGCGTCCCACCGGGAGATCCGCGTGGCGCCGCGTCGCGGGACAGCAGCCGGAGGCTGCGGGCCGGGGCTGAGTTCCCGGCGGGGGGAGCTGGAGAGCCGCCTGTCGGAATCGAACCGACGACCTTCTCATTACGAGTGAGATGCTCTACCGACTGAGCTAAGGCGGCGGGCGTGCGTCGGAGAGCTTACGGCACCGGTGAGCCGGCGCCGCGCAGCCCCCGGCGGGTCAGGCCGGCAGCCGCAACGCCACGGTCAGCGCCTCCACCGCGATCTGCGGCTTGACGTTCTGCTCCAGCGCCGTGCGGGCACGCAGCACCGCGTCGATGCGTCGCAACGCGCCCTCCGCACCGATCCGCCGGGCCAGCTCCACGGCGTCCGCGCGCCGGTCCGGATGCGCCAGGGGCACGCCCGGGTCGGCGGCTCCCCCGGCCGAGCTGATCACCAGCGCGTCGCGGTAGAGGGCGGCGAGATCCACGAGTGCGCGGTCCAGGGAGTCCCGGCCGAGCCGGGTCGCCCGGGACTTCTGCCGCTTCTCCAGCTCCTTGAGCTGACCGGCGCCCCGGCTGGCCGCGGCCACCCCCGGGCCGCGGGCGCCCACCCCCAGGCTCGCCTTGACCGCGTCGGTCTCCACGGCGTCGACCTCGGCGGTGGTCCGGTCGGACTCCTCCTTCGCGGCGCCCACCAGGTCGTCGGCTGCGTTGAGGCAGGCGGCCAGCGAGACCAGCGACAGCGGGATGTCCAGCACCGCCTTGCGCGCCAGCCGGGCCGACTCGTCGCGGGCCAGGTGCCGCGCCCGGCCGACGTGCCCGCCGGCGGCCGCCGCCGACCAGGCGGCCAGCGCCGGGTCGATGCCGTCGCGGCGGGTGAGCACCTCGGCGACCGCCTCGGCCCTCGGGGTGCGCAGCGCGACCACCCGGCAGCGGGACCGGATGGTGACCGGCACGTCGTCGGGGTGCAGCGAGGGCGCACACAGCAGGAAGACCGTGCGCGGCGGCGGCTCCTCGAGCATCTTCAGCACCGTGTTGGCCGCCTGCTCGGTCATCCGGTCGGCGTCCTCGACGACGACGACCTGCCACCGGCCACCGGACGGCGCGCGGCCGGCGGTGCGGACGATCTGCCGCACCTCGGCGACGCCGATCGACAGGCCCTCGGGCACGACGCGGTGGACGTCGGCGTGGCTGCCGGCGAGCACCGTCCGGCACTCGTGGCAGGTGCCGTCACCGCCGGCGGGGCACTGGAGGGCGGCGGCGAACGCGCGGGCGGCCACCGAGCGGCCCGAGCCCGGCGGGCCGGTGAACAGCCACGCGTGGGTCATCGCCGCCGGGTTCGCGATGGCGGCCTGCAGCTCGGCGACGACCGCGGGCTGGCCCACGACGTCCGCCCACACCCCGATAGCGCTCACGTGGTCACCTTGCCCCACTCAGTGCCGGCCCCGCTGCAGGGGCCCGCGGCGAGCGTGCGAGGCGTGGGGGGCAACGGGGTCCTTCACCCTTCAGGGGTGCAACTGGGGGGTGGCACCGGTCTGCACGCCGTGCTCGTTCCCCCGGCGCCCCCGCGCCACGCGGGCCTTGGCCGGCTGCTGGAGCGGCATCCCCTCGAGCAGGACGCTGACCTTCCTGCGGATCGCGGCGGCCAGCTCGTCGGGTGACTGCCGCGCGTCGAGCACCAGGTAGCGGTCCGGCTCGGCCTCGGCCAGGGCGAGGAAGGTCTGGCGGACCCGCTGGTGGAACTCCAGCGACTCCGACTCCATCCGGTCGGCGGCGGCCCGCCCGCGGGCGCGGGCCAGCCCGACCTCCGGGGGCAGGTCCAGCAGCACGGTGAGGTCCGGCTGCAGGCCCTGGGTCGCCCAGCGGGAGATCGAGCGGACGTCGTCCATCGGGATGGTGCGCCCCGCGCCCTGGTAGGCCAGCGAGCTGTCGACGAACCGGTCGGTGATGACGACCTCGCCGGCGTCGAGCGCGGGCCGGAGGACGTCGTTGACGTGCTGGGCCCGGTCGGCGGCGTAGAGCAGCGCCTCCGCGCGCGGGGAGAGCCCGGAGCTGGCCGGGTCGAGCAGGATCGAGCGGATCCGCCCACCGGAGGCGGTGCCACCCGGCTCGAGCGTCGTGCGGGCGCCCAGCCCCTCCTCGGTCAGCCACTCGTGGAGGCGGCGGACCTGGGTGGACTTGCCGGCGCCCTCGCCGCCCTCGAACGCGATGAGCACACCGCCCCCGGCCAGCCGGCGGCGGGCGGTGGTGTCCCGGCGCAGCGCGGTGACGACGTCGGCGACCAGCGGCATCGGGCGGCCGTCGTCCATCTGCCGGTAGGCGATCAGGCCGACGCCGACGGCCACCAGGCCGGCGAGGAAGAGCATCGCCCGCTCACCGGTGACCGTCAGCGCCACCGGCCCCAGGTCCACCGTGCGCCGGGCGATCGAGCCCACCCCGAACGGTGCGACGGCCAGGGACAGGATGAGCGCCGCGCGGACCAGCGACTGCACCAGGGCGAACGTGCGCCCGCGGATGGAGTCGTCGACCTCCGTGCCCAGCAGGGTGAAGCCGGCCAGGTAGGCGATCCCGGCGAAGAAGCCCATGAGCACGACCAGGAGCAGCGCGAGCCACAGGGTGAAGGTCCAGGCCAGCAGGCCGACGGCAGTACCCGCGCCGACGATCATGATCCCGAAGAGCCGCTCGCGGGGCAGGTCCCGGGCGACGCTGGGGCCCACCGCGATGCCCAGCCCGAGCCCGACGAACACCGCGCCGAACAGCAGCGCATAGGCCGCCGCCCCGCCGCCCATGGACACCACGAAGGCCTGCGCGGTGGCGATGACCACGCCGGCGGCGACGAAGGCCCCGGTGATGCCGACGACCAGGCCGCGGACCAGCGGGGTGTGCCCGGCGAAGGAGAACCCCTCCCCGAGCGACTTGAGGAAGCTGTCGCCGGTGACCTTCGTGCCCGCGGCCCGGCGGCCGCTGATCGAGGGCAGGTTCCAGATCACGATCGCGGCGACCAGGAAGGTCAGCGCGTTGAGGTAGAGGGCCAGGTCCGCCTCGTCCAACCCGGGGATGACCTCGCCGAGCCCACCGGCGGCGGTGAGCACCGCGAACACCCCTGCGGCCAGCACCGGGGTGAAGCCGTACGTGGTGATCAGGGAGAGCTGGTTGGCCGGTTCCAGCTGGTCCTTGCGCAGCATGTTGGGCACTGCGGCGTCCTTGGCCGGGATCCAGAACAGGCTGATCGCCTCGATCAGGAACTGGGCGATGAACAGCCACAACAGGTTGCCGACCAGCGGGATCGAGGCGAACAGGCCGAACCGCATGATGTCGGTGACGACCATCGTCTTCCGGCGGTCGAACCGGTCGGCGAAGGCACCGGCGAGCGGGCCGAGCAGGATGGCCGGCAGCAGCCGGAAGAGCAGCACGCCCCCCAGGGCGAAGTTGGCCGCGTAGCCCTCGACGAGTGAGTACGCGGTGAAGGTGATCGCCAGCAGCCCCAGCCAGTCACCGAAGCTGGACAGCGCGGTGGACAGCCAGAGCTTGCGGAAGTCGCGCACCCGCAGCACGGCGCGGATCCGGGAGCCGATGCCGACGCTGCCGTCGATCGCGTCGCCGTCCGGCTCGTCGCTGCCGCCGGCCCCGCCCGGCCCGGCCGTGTCCTGCGCGGTGTCCGGGCCGGGCTCGGCGCCGGAGCGCTCGTACTCGGCCCGCCAGGGCCGCTCGGGCAGCCCGGCCAGCGGCACCCCGGCGCCGTCCACCGTGGGCGTGCCGGCCGGGGCCAGCCCGTCGGCGGGCACCGCGTCCGGCTCGTCGGCGATCGCACCGCCGTCGACCACCCCGCCGGACCCGGCGCCGGGCACGTCGGCGGGACCGGGGCCCGGCTGGTGGTCTGCTGACGGCCCGTGCGTGGACGGCCCGTCCGGGTCGGAGCTGATCGGGACTCCCGGAGGTGAGTGGGAACGGTGGCGGTCGGGCCACGGGCGGCGGGGTCACCGTACCGGTCGGGAACGACGGAACGGCCCGGTTCCGAGCCCGGACGGTGGGTTCCCGGGGCCTCAGCGAGGGGTGAGCCGGTACGCCCGGGTGGTGTACGGCAGCCGGAGGACGGCGCGGCCGCGCGTGTCGGGGTGCCCGGCCAGCAGCTCCCGCACCCGGCCGAGGAACTCCGCCCGGTGGTCGGCGTCCATGGTGGCCACGTAGCTGCGGGTGCCGATCCCGGCCACCACCTGCTCGGGGGTGACCTCCTGGACGACCCCGGAGTCGGCGACCGCGACCTCGGCCGCCAGCTCGACGGCGAACCGCGCCACGACCCCCTGGTCGGCCTCGTGGTCCCGCGCCTCGGCGGCGAGCAGCTGCCCGAGCGCGGCCACCCAGGGCACCCGCTCGTCGCGGGTGTTCCAGACGAACCCGACCACGCCACCGGGCCGCAGCACCCGGCGCAGCTCGGCCGCGGCGGGGACCGGGTCGAACCAGTGCGCGGCCTGGCCGGCCACCACGGCGTCCACGCCGGCGTCGGGCAGCGGCACGGCCTCCGCGCCACCGAGCACGGCCTCGACCTGCGGCAGCAGGGCACGCAGCTGGTCGAGCATCCCCGGCGCCGGCTCGACGGCGACGACCTCGTGCCCGGCCGCCAGCAGCGCGTCGGTGAGCAGACCGGTGCCGGCGCCCAGGTCGAGCACCCGCCGTGGTCGGGGCCCGAGCAGGAAGGACACCGCGTCGGCCGGGTAGGACGGGCGCAGCGCGGCGTACTCGGCGGCGACGGCGCCGAACGACGCCCGGCGCTGGTCCCAGCCCTCCACCGCGCTGCCCGCCCTCAGCTGCCCGCGGAGACCGGCTCGGCGACGTCGGCGGCCGCCGGGGCGGCCTTCTTCGTCGTCTTCTTCGCGGTCGTCTTCTTCGCGGTCGCCTTCTTCGCCGGCGCCTTCTTGGCCGCCGTCTTCTTCGCCGCCTTCTTCTTCACCGGCGCCCGCTCGCGGCGGTCGGCGAGCAGCTCGGCCGCCCGCTCGAGGGTGAGCGTCTCGATGTCGTCGCCCTTGCGCAGGCTGGCGTTGTGCTCGCCGTCGGTGACGTAGGGACCGAAGCGTCCCTCCCGCACGGTGATCTGGCCCTGGCTCACCGGATCGGGGCCCAGCTCCTTCAGCGGCGCCTTGGCCGCGGCGCGACCGCGCTGCTTGGGCTGGGCGAAGATCTCCCGCGCCTGCTCCAGCGTCACGGTGAACAGCGCGTCCTCGCTCTCCAGCGAGCGCGAGTCGGTGCCCTTCTTGAGGTAGGGCCCGTAGCGCCCGTTGAGCGCCTGGATCTCCTCACCGTCGGCGTCCACGCCCACCGTGCGCGGCAGGGTGAGCAGCCGCAGCGCCTGCTCGAGGGTGACCGTCTCCGGCGACATGCTCTTGAACAGGCTCGCGGTGCGCGGCTGCTCCTTGCTGCCCTCGGGCACCAGCGTGGTGACGTAGGGCCCGTAGCGGCCGGCCTTCACCGCCACCGGGAAACCGGACTCCGGGTCGATGCCCAGCTCGCGGTCGCTGGAGGGTGCCTCCAGCAGCTCGGTGACCTTCTCGCTGGTCAGCTCGTCGGGCGCGATCTCCTCGGGGATGCTGACCCGGGCGCCGTCCTCGCCACCGGCCTGCAGGTAGGGGCCGTACCGGCCGACCCGCACGACCACCGGGTCGCCGTTGGGTGCCACCGCCCGCAACGGGATGGAGTTCACGCCGCGGGCGTCGATCTCCTCCAGCCGCTGGCCGATCACGGACTTCAGGCCACCGGAGGCGCCGATGCCCCCGGCGTGCCCGCCCTCGCCGCCGAAGTAGAACTCGGTCAGCCAGTCGACCCGGCCCAACCGCCCGGCGGCGATCTCGTCGAGCTCGTCCTCCAGCAGGGCGGTGAAGTCGTAGTCGACGAGCTGGCCGAAGTGCTGCTCGAGCAGGTTCACCACGGCGAAGGCGACGAAGGACGGGACCAGCGCCGAGCCCTTCTTCCACACGTACCCGCGGTCCTGGATGGTCTGCATGATCGACGCGTAGGTCGACGGCCGGCCGATCCGCAGCTCCTGCAGCCGGGCGGTGAGGCTCGGCTCGGTGTAGCGCGCCGGCGGGCTGGTGGTGTGCCCCTTGGGTTCCAGCTCGCGGGTGTCCAGCTGCTGCCCCTGCTCCACACGGGGCAGCCGGCGCTCGCTGTCGTCGGCCTCGGCGTCCTCGGTCCCGGAGCCCTCGTCCTTGCCCTCGACGTAGGCCCGCAGGAAGCCGGGGAAGGTGATGGTCCGCCCGGACGCGGTGAACTCGACGGCCTCGCCGGTGCTGGAGCTGCCCGCCAGCCGGATGCTCAGCGTCTTGCCCACGGCATTGGCCATCTGGGAGGCGATGGTGCGCTGCCAGATGAGCTCGTAGAGCCGGAACTCGTCGCGGGCCAGCTGCCCGGCCAGCTGGCCGGGGGTGCGGAAGGAGTCACCGGCGGGGCGGATCGCCTCGTGCGCCTCCTGGGCGCCCTTGTCCTTCGTCGCGTAGCGGCGCGGCTCGGCCGGCACGTAGGCATCGCCGTACAGCTCGGCGGCCTGCCGGCGGGCGGCGGTGATCGCCTCGTTCGACAGGTTGGTCGAGTCGGTCCGCATGTAGGTGATGTGGCCGTTCTCGTACAGCCGCTGCGCCACCCGCATGACCTGCGCCGAGGACCAGCCGAACTTGCGGCCAGCCTCCATCTGCAGGCTCGAGGTGATGAAGGGGGCGTAGGGCTTGCGGGTGTAGTCCCGCTCGTCGACCCGGCTGACCGCGACCGCGCGCCCCTCGAGCCGGGCTGCCAGGCCGCGGGCGCCGGCCTCGTCGAGGTGGACGACGTTGCTGGTGACCGTGCCGGTGTCGGCGTCGAAGTCCTTGCCGGTGGCGACCCGGCTGTCGTCCACGGTCACCAGCCGGGCCCGCAGGGTCGTCGGCTCACCGGCGTCGGCACCGGCGCGCTTCCGGGCGACCTCGAAGACCCCGTCCAGGCTCCAGTAGTCGGCGGCGGTGAAGCGCATCCGGGCCCGCTCGCGCTCGACCACGATCCGGGTGGCGACCGACTGCACGCGGCCGGCGGAGAGCTTGGGCAGGACCTTCTTCCACAGCACCGGGGAGACCTCGTAGCCGTAGAGCCGGTCGAGGATGCGGCGGGTCTCCTGGGCGTCGACCAGGGCGGTGTCGAGCTCCCGGGGGTTGGCCACCGCGCGTGCGATCGCCTCGCGGGTGATCTCGTGGAAGACCATCCGGCGGATGGGGACGTTCGGCTTGAGGGTGTCGATCAGGTGCCAGGCGATGGCCTCGCCCTCGCGGTCCTCATCGGTCGCGAGGTAGATCTCGCTGGCTTCCTTCACCAGCTGCTTGAGCCGGGTGACCTGCTGCTTGCGGTCGGGGCTGACCACGTAGAGCGGCTGGAAGCCGTGGTCGACGTCGACGCCCAGCCGCGCCCAGGACTCGCCCTTGTGCGCGGCCGGCACGTCGGCGGCGTTGCGCGGCAGGTCACGGATGTGCCCGACGCTGGCCTCCACGGTGTACTCGCCACCCAGGAACCCGGCGATCTTGTTCGCCTTGGTGGGCGACTCCACGATGACCAGCGGCCGGGACCCGGCGGCGGCGGCACGCTTGCGCGGCGCACGGGCACCGGTGCTGGTGGCGGACTTCGTGGTCTTGGAGGGCGGCACGGGACTCCTGTCAGGGTGCTGGTGCAGGCGCCGGGCTCCCGCCCGGTGCACACGGGGCAGGGTCGACTGCACCCGTTCGGCAGCCGCCACGGTAGGCCACCGCCCGGACACCCGGCCGGGCAGCGAGCCGATCCGGGCGCGCCGATGCCCGGTCAACGGTCGGCGCACGCTGCGGTTCCCCGGGTGCGGGGGCCTCGTCCCGCCGGGGCAGTGGCACCGGGTCACCGGGCCGGCCCGGCGCCGGCCACGACCGCCCCGACGGCGGCCAGCGTGGGCCGGTCGGGGTCGTAGTACTCGGTGTGCCCCTGGCCGGGGTCGGTGGGCAGCGGGACGTCACCGAAGCCCAGGTCGGCCGGGCTGGACCCGTAGTACCCGCTGATGCTGACCAGGTCGACCGGCGTCCACGCGCCGTGGACCTCCTCGGCCTCCAGCCGGGACGCCCGCCCCGCTCCGGTGCCGGGGCTGCCGAGCAGGACGAGGGCGTCGGCGGCGAGCCGGCCGGGCGCCCGCGCGGCCTGGCCGGTGACCAGGGTGCCGTAGCTGTGCGCCACGACCGTGGTGCGGGCCGCCGGTGGCGCTCCCGGGCCGCCGCGGGCCGCGGCCAACCCGTCCAGCGCCCGGTCCAGCTTCCGACCGGCGTGCACGGCGGTGACCGGCTGCAGGGCGCCGAGCAGCCCGGGGGTGCGGTAGCCCAGCCAGGCGACCGCCGCCACGGCCAGCCCGGGCGCGGCCGTGGTCGCGGCGGACACCACGTCCGCGGCGGCGCCGGCCAGCCCGGCGAGGTCGTCGGCGACCGTGGTCAAGATGCCGGGGACGAGGACGGCCACCGCCTGCGCGGCGTCGACATCCCCGACCGACAGCGCCGCCAGCCCCTGCGCGGGGTCGAACACCAGCAGCTGCACCGGCAGCGGGCCGTCCTCCCCCGCAGCCAGCTGGGCGGCGACCGCGGTGGCGGCCTGCCGGGCCTCGCCGGGCGGCAGACCGGCCAGCGCCGTGCGCAGCCGCAGCCGGTTGGCCCGGTCCCGGGCCCACCCCGGCAGGCCGTCGAGCGCGCCGACCGAGCCGGGACGGGTGGCGATGACGGCCAGCTGCTGGGGCGCGCTCAGCCCGGCCCACCACTCGGCGGCGGCCAGCGGCCCCGCCCGGGGCGGCGCCGGGGCGTCGACCCGGCAGGGCGGTGCCAGCCGCGGCAGGAGGTCGGCGAAGGTGACCGCCCCCGGAACGGCGACCAGGTCGCCCAGCGCCTCGCCCGCCGCGACGGCGGCGGCCAGCGCCCGCTCCCCCGCGGACCGGGCCTCCGCGGCGAGGCCGGCGGCGAGCGCGGCGGCGTGCTCCGCCGCGGACCGGCGACCGGCGAGCTCCGCCGCCTGGTCCGGGGCCATCGCCGGGTGCGGGTGCGGCGGCAGCCCGCTGACCCGGCCGTCGTCGTCGAGCTCCAACCCGGCCGAGCCGGCGACGGTGAGCGCGCGGGTGGCCTGCTCGGCGGCGTCGGTGGCGGCGCCGACCAGCCGGTGCAGCGCGGTGAGGGCGTCGTCGATGCGGTGGCCGACGCCGGTGGCCACGCCGGACAGCTCGAGCAGCGCGCCGGCGGCCGCCGTCCCCGCCTCGCCCGACCAGCACTCGGCGGTGGCCAGCTGCCGCCCCAGGGCGTCCAGCCGCACCCGCCAGGGCGTCAGCCGGTCGGCCACCAGCGCGAGGGTGCCGACGCAGCCGCGCAGCTGGGGCAGGTCCCAGCGGGCGAGCTGCGCCAGGAGCGGTGCGCTCACCGCGGCACCCGTGGGCCGCCGGGTGGGTCGAGGGCGGCCAGCTGCCCGGCCAGCCCGGCGTCGGCGGCCCGGTAGGCGGTCAGCGCGGCGTCGAGCACCGCCGCCACCGCCGCCGTCCGGTCGGCGAGCGCGCCGGCCAGCTCCGCGCACCGGACGCCGGCGCCCGCCGCGGCCGCACCGACCGGACCGGCCAGCGCGGTGGCCAGGGACCGCCCGGTGGCCCCGCTCAGCTCGGCGTCGGCCGCCAGCTCCGCGCCCAGCCCGGACAGCTCGACGCGGAGCTGCCCGAGCGCCTCCAGCTGGACGGAGACGAGTCCGGACACGCAGCCCTCCCCTGCTCGTGCGGCCCCGGGTGGGGTCGACGAGCCGATGCTGGGCGGCGGCGGGGGGCTCGCGTGCGCCGTCGTCCACACCCGCCGGCGTCGTCCACAGCGGCGGGCGGCTCAGGGGGCGCTGGCGCTCAGGGTGGGAGCGGTGGTGTCGCTCTCCCCGCCGACGACGACCGAGCGGCGCTTGCTGACCACCACCGCGGCGACGATGACGAGGACGGCGCCCAGCGCGATGAGCACCCGTACCGTGGTGTTCTGGCCGTCCCCGACCGAGAGGGCCACGACCGCCGGGGCGATCAGCAGCGCCACCAGGTTCATCACCTTGATCAGCGGGTTGATCGCCGGCCCGGCGGTGTCCTTGAACGGGTCGCCGACGGTGTCGCCGATGACGGTGGCGGCGTGCGCCTGGCTGCCCTTCCCGCCGTGCGCGCCGTCCTCCACCATCTTCTTGGCGTTGTCCCACGCGCCGCCGGAGTTGGCGAGGAAGACCGCCATCAGCGTGCCGGTGGCGATGGCCCCGACCAGGTAGGCCGCCAGCGGGCCGAACCCGAGCCCGAAGCCGACGGCGACCGGCGACAGCACGGCGAGCAGCCCCGGGGTGGTCAGCTCGCGCAGCGAGTCGCGGGTGCAGATGTCGACCACGCGGCCGTAGTCGGGGCGCTCGGTGCCGGCCATGATCCCGGGATGGGTGCGGAACTGCTCGCGCACCTCGAAGACCACCCGCCCGGCCGCCCGGGAGACGGCGCTGATCGCCAGCCCGGAGAAGAGGAAGACCACGGCGGCGCCGATGACCGCGCCGACGACGTTGTTCGGGGAGACCAGCGTGAAGGCGTCACCCAGGGCCGACCCGGCGTCGTCCAGCGCATCGACGATGCTCGCGTTGTAGGAGCCGAACAGCGCGGTGGCGGCCAGCACGGCGGTGGCGATCGCAATGCCCTTGGTGATCGCCTTCGTGGTGTTGCCGACCGCGTCCAGGTCGGTGAGCACCTGGGCGCCGTCCTCGTCGATGTCACCGGACATCTCGGCGATGCCCTGCGCGTTGTCGCTGACCGGCCCGAAGGTGTCCATCGAGACGATGACGCCGGCGGTGGTGAGCAGGCCGCAGCCGGCCAGCGCGACGGCGTAGAGGGCGGCCGCCCCGCCGATGAGGAACGCCCCGTAGACCGCGGCGCCGATCAGCAGCGCCGCGTAGACCGCCGACTCCAGGCCGAGGGAGATGCCGGAGAGGATGACGGTGGCCGGGCCGGTCAGCGAGCTGCGGCCCACGTCCTTCACCGGGCGCCGGGAGGTCTCGGTGAAGTACCCGGTGAGCTGCTGGATGGCGGCGGCCAGCACGATCCCGATCAGCACCGACAGGAACCCGAGCACCTGCGGGCTGACCGGCACGTCCAGCCCGGCCGACAGCACCGGCAGCACGGTGAAGGAGGCGACGGCGACCAGCGCCAGCGAGACGACCGCGGAGGTGAAGAAGCCCCGGTTGATGGGCGCCATCCAGGAGCGGTCGCCACCGCGGGGGTTGCTGGTCAGGATGCCGATCATGGAGGCGATCACCCCGATGGCCGCAACCACCAGGGGGAAGACCATGCCGACCGGGCCGAGGAAGATCTGGCCGAGGATGAGCGCGGCGACCAGGGTGACCGCGTAGGACTCGAACAGGTCGGCGGCCATCCCCGCGCAGTCGCCGACGTTGTCCCCGACGTTGTCCGCGATGGTCGCCGCGTTGCGCGGGTCGTCCTCGGGGATGCCGGCCTCGACCTTGCCGACCAGGTCCGCCCCGACGTCGGCGGCCTTGGTGAAGATGCCGCCGCCGACCCGCATGAACATGGCCAGCAGGGCCCCCCCGAAGGCGAAGCCCTCCAGCACCACCGGCGCGGTCTCCTGGAACAGCAGCAGCGCCAGCGCGGCGCCGAAGAGCCCCAGCCCGACGGTGATCATCCCGCAGACGCCGCCGGTGCGGTACGCGATCCGGAAGGCGGGGCGGTGCCCGCCGGCGGCCGCGGCCGCGGCGACGCGCACGTTGCCCCGGGTGGCCAGGGTCATCCCGATGAAGCCGACGCTGGCGGAGAAGCCGGCCCCCACCAGGAAGAACACCGCCCGCCCCACCCGGGTGCCCAGGCCGCCGTCGATGACCGGCAGGAGGAGCAGCAGCAGGAAGGCGATGACGGCGAAGACCGCCAGCGTGCGGAACTGGCGGCGCAGGAAGGCCCCCGCTCCCTCCTGGATCGCCTTGGCGATCTCCTGCATCGACGCCGTGCCCTGGTCGGCGGCGAGCACCGCCCGGACCAGCCAGGCGGCGAAGGCCAGCGCAGCGAGGGAGACGAGGAGCACGACCGCCACCAGGGCGAGGTCTCCTCCGGACAGGTCGGCGTCGGGCATGGGGGCCTCCGCGGCGAGGTGGGCGCACACTGGCCGGCCACCCCCGGGCTCGCGCTCGGGGAGGGTCCCGGCGTGGCACGCACTGTGCCGCAGCCCGGTCGGTTCCACCAGAGCTTCTGTGATCTGCCGCACACTCCCTGCTGTTCGGCCCGGCCGACCGGTGGGCGGGTTGCGCGGCGGTGTGACAGTGGGAGGCGTGACGTCGCTCCACCCGGCCCCGCCCCTCGCGGACGGCGGCGCCGAGCCCGCGACGCTGCCCGGTGACGAGCTGCTGGAGTCGTTGCTGGCCGGCACCGCGGAGGACGAGGACCCGGTCACCCACGTGCACCGGCTCCCCGCCCGCCCCGGCCGGGTGGTGGCGTGGCCGGACTGGGTGGGTACGGAGCTGCGCGACCGGCTCACCGCCCGCGGGGTGGTCGCGCCGTTCAGCCACCAGGTGGCCGCGGCGGAGCTCGCCCGCAGCGGTGCACACGTCGTCGTCGCGACCGGGACCGCCTCGGGCAAGTCGCTGGCCTACCAGCTGCCGGCGCTCACCGCGCTCGCCGAGGACGACCGAGCCTGCGTGCTCTACCTCGCCCCCACCAAGGCGCTGGCCCGCGACCAGCTGGCCTCGGTCGCGGCGCTGGCCGATCCCTCGGTGCGCCCGGCCGCCTACGACGGCGACACCCCCACCGAGGAGCGGGAGTGGGTGCGTCGGCACTCGCGGTGGATCGTCACCAACCCGGACATGCTGCACCGCGGGATCCTGCCGGCGCACCAGAAGTGGTCCAGCACGCTGCGCCGGGTCGCCTACGTCGTGATCGACGAGTGCCACGCCTACCGCGGCGTCTTCGGCTCGCACGTCGGGCACGTGCTGCGCCGGCTGCGCCGGGTCTGCCGCCGGTACGGCGCGGAGCCGGTCTTCGTGCTGGCCTCGGCGACCGTCGCCGACCCCGCCGCGGCCGCCACCCGGCTGGTCGGCGCCGAGGTGACCGCGGTGACCGAGGACGGCTCCCCACGGCCGGGTGCGACGTTCGCCCTGTGGGAGCCGCCGCTGACCGAGCGGACCGGCGAGCACGGCGCCCCGCTGCGCCGGTCGGCGGCCGCGGACGCGGCGGGCCTGCTCGCCGACCTGGTCGCGCGGGACGCCCGGACGCTGGCCTTCGTCCGCTCCCGGCGCGGCGCGGAGACCGTCGCCGAGCAGGCCCGGGCGATCCTGCGCTCGCGCGGGCGGTCGGACCTCGCTGCGAAGGTGGACTCCTACCGCGGCGGCTACCTGCCCGAGGAGCGGCGGGAGCTGGAACGGGCGCTGTCCAGCGGCGAGCTGCTGGGCGTGGCGACCACCAACGCCCTGGAGCTGGGCATCGACATCGCCGGCCTGGACGCCGTCGTGCTGGCCGGCTACCCCGGCACGCTGGCGTCGATGTGGCAGCAGGCAGGCCGGGCCGGGCGGGCGCAGCGGGAGTCGCTGGTCGTCTTCGTCGCCCGTGACGACCCGCTGGACCACTACCTGGCCCACCACCCGCGGGCGGTGTTCGGGCGGCCGGTCGAGGCGACCGTCACCGACCCCAGCAACCCGTACGTGCTCGGCCCCCAGCTGTGCTGCGCGGCGGCCGAGCTGCCGCTGCGCAGCGAGGAGCTGGCCGACTTCGGTGGACCGGTGGCCGAGGCGCAGATCGCCGAGCTCGTCGCCGCCGGGCACCTGCGGGCCCGCCCCACCGGCTGGTACTGGGCCGGGCGGGGACGGCCGGACGTCGACATCCGGGGCAGCGGCGCGGCGCCGGTGTCGATCATCGAGCGGGACACCGGCCGGCTGCTCGGCACCGTCGACGGGGACGCCTCGCACGCCACCGTGCACGCCGGCGCGCTGTACGTGCACCGCGGGGAGACCTACGTGGTCGACGAGTTCGACGACGAGGACGCCTGCGCGGTCGTGCACGCCGAGAGCCCGGAGTGGACGACGGTCGCCCGGGACACCGTGGACCTGTCGATCGTCTCGATCGAGCGCACCCGGCGGCTCGGCACGGTGACCGCGCACACCGGCGTGGTCGACGTGACCAACCAGGTGGTGGCCTACCAGCGCCGGCGGCTGGGCACCGGCGAGGTGCTGGCGGAGTTCCCGCTGGACCTGCCGCCCCGGCAGCTGCGCACCCGGGCGGTCTGGCTGACCCTCGACGAGCGGGCCGTGCGCCGCGCCGACGTCGACGACGCCGTGCTGCCCGGCTCGCTGCACGCCGCCGAGCACGCCTCGATCGGCATCCTGCCGCTGCTGGCCACCTGCGACCGCTGGGACCTCGGCGGCGTCTCCACCGCGCTGCACCCCGACACCGGCGCCGCGACGATCGTGGTCTACGACGGCCACCCCGGCGGGGCCGGCTTCGCCGAGCGCGGCTACGCGGTGCTGCGGGAGTGGCTGCAGGCCACCCGGGCCACCGTGGCCAGCTGCGAGTGCGAGTCCGGCTGCCCCTCGTGCGTGCAGTCGCCCAAGTGCGGCAACGGCAACGACCCGCTGGACAAGCGCGGCGCCGTCCGGGTGCTCGACGTGGTGCTGGACGAGCTGACCGGCGCCCCCGAGCTGCCCGCCGAGGACGCCCGCCCCGCGGCCCGGATCGGCCCGGCCCCCGACAACGACGACGACGACGACCACACCGACGTCCGGCTCGAGCCCGGGAACGCCGTTCCCGGCGCCGATGAGGTCGTCGACGACCTGGTGTTCTGACCCCCCGCCTCCTGACCCCCCGCCGTCCGGCGGCACCGGACCGGCGCGGGCCCGCCCCCGGGCGTCGACCACGCCCAGCGGGCCGAGCCGGACCGGCACCCGGACGTGCACCTCCACCACCTGCCCGGTACCGACTCGGCACGAGGTGATCGCCGCACCGTTCGCGGCCGCCACCTCGCCGGCCACGGCGCACGCCGCCGGGTCGCCCTGCACCGCGGCGCCCGCCGCGGCCAGCGCCGCGAGGTCCGCCGCCGCCGTGGCCCGGTGCCGGGCGACGACCGCCGCACCGACGAGCACGGCGGCCACCCCGACCGCGGCCAGCAGCCCGGCGAGCGCCACCACCCACACCGTCGCCGAGCCCCGCTCCCTCTCGGCACACGGCCGCCGGGTCACGGTGCGCTCCCGCGGGCGGCGGGTTCGACCTCGGCGGTGGCCGTCGCGGTCACGGTCACCCGCCACGGCACCGGGCCCAGCGGGGTGATCACCGCGGCGACCGTGGTGGTCACCGTGTCCCCGCTCCGGCCCACCCCGACCACGGCGCCGTCGGGGCCGGCGGCACCGGCGATCCGCTGCACCACGGCGGCCGGCTCCCCGCGGGCCGCCGCCCGGGCCCCCTCCCGGGCGGCGTCGACGCAGCGCAGCTGACCGGCGACCACGACCACCGCGGCGATCGCCCCCGCCAGCACGAACAGCAGCACCGGGAGGACGACCGCGGTCTCGGCGGTGACCATCCCCGCCTCCGCACCCGGGCGACGGCTGCGGCGCACGGGCACCACTCAGGACAGCGTGCTCAGCGCGGACTCGACCAGGTCGCCGAGCGCGGCGAGCACCGATCCGCCGGTGACCACCTGGTAGAGCACCGCGGCGAACGCGCACGCGGCCACGGTGCCGACCGCGTACTCGGCGGTGCTCATCCCGTCCTCGCCCGGATCCCGCACGGCCGCCCAGCGCCGGGTCAGCGCACCCCGCACCCGACCGCTCCGGGTGGCCCCGCGTCCTCCGTTGTCCTGCTGCCCCCCGTCGTCCCGCTGTGTCATCTCGCTCCCTCCCGCGGGCCGCCTCCCGGCCCGTCGACCCGACCCTCCCGGCCCGCACGCCCCCGACCCAGGGGGTCGACGGAGCTGTGGAGAGCGGGTCGGGATGTGGACACCGGCCGGCGGAGCGGGGGCCGGTCGTGCCTCAGCCGAAGACGTCGGCGGCGATGCCCAGCACCAGGGGGACGACGCCGAGGCAGAGGAACGCGGGCAGGAAGCACAGCCCGAGCGGGGCGAGCACCCAGACCCCCGCCCGCCGGACGGCGGCGTCGACGCGCACCCGCTCGGCCGCACGCAGCTCCAGCGCCAACCGCGCCAGCGCCGGCACCACCGACGACCCGGACTCCCCGGCCCGCACCAGCACCCGGGCCAGCGCGTCGACCGGCGGCCCGACCCCCGCCCAGGCGCGCTGCGGCGCCGCGCCCAGCCGGTGCAGCGCCGCCACCTGCCCCAGCCGGTCGCCCAGCGGGCCGGGCACCGCGCCGGCGACCGCGGCCAGCGCCTCCCCCACCGGCGTCCCGGAGGCCAGGCAGACCGCGAGCAGGTCACAGGCCACCGGCAGGTCGGCGCGCACCTGGGCCGTACCGGCGCGCTCCGGTCCGTCGCCCGCGTGGCGCAGCGCCCGGTCCAGCACCACACCGGTGACCACCGCCGCGACCGCCCCCGGGAGCCCGCCGCCGAGCAGCGCGAAGACCGCCAGCGCTCCCCCGGCCGCCTCGATCCGACGCCGCGCCGGGCCCGGTGGGGCCCCTGCCCGGAGTCCGGACGCCCGGCGCAGCAGGCCGGGACCACCTGCCGGAGGCGACCCGGTCACCGCGCGGACCCGGGCCCGGCGGGCCGCGTCGGGCGGCACCCAGCACAGCAGCGCAGCCGCGAGCACCACCGCGGCCGGCGCGGCGCCGGTCACCCGCGCACGACCCGGCCGACCAGCCGGGCCGACCAGGCCAGCCCGGCCACCTCCAGCCCCACACCGAGCACGAGCAGCACGGTGCCCGGTGTGGTGGTGGTCAGCACCCGCCACGGGTCGGCCCCGACGCCCGCGCCCATGAGCAGCCCGAACACCGGCAGGCCCGCCAGCACGGTGGCGCTCGCCCGCGGCCCGGCGACGGCGGAGCGGAGCTCGGACGCGGTGCGCAGCCGCGCCCGCAGGTCGTCCTCCACCGCACCGACGACGGCGGCGAGCGAGCAGCCGGTGCGCCCGCTGAGCCGGACGGCGGCCGCCAGCCGGACCAGCGGCGGGCCCAGCGGGTCACCGGGCGCGAGGGACGGCGGTTCACCGAGCCGGAGCACCGGTGCCAGCACCCGCGCGGTCGCCGGGTCCGGGCAGCCGTCCGCCGCGGCGCCGGCGGCCTCGACCAGCGGGCGTCCGGAGCGGACCTCGGCGACCAGCACGCCCAGCGCCTCCGCCAGGGCCCGGGTGCGCCGCTCCTCCGCGCCCACCTCGGCCCGGCTGCGCACCACCCGCGCCGCGGCGGTCGCGCAGACCGCGGCCAGCAGCGCGACCACCGGGGTGGACAGCAGCAACCCGGCGATGCCCGCCGCCACGGCCGGGCCGGTCCGCAGGGCCCACCGGTGCGCCGTCGTCCCGGGGCGGGCCAGGCGCCACCCCCGGTTCCGCTGCGGTCCCAGCCGCTGCGCCGCACCGGCAGCCGCCGGCCAGGCCAGCAGCGCGGCCGCCAGGCACAGCAGCGCCGCCGCGGTCATCCGGGCACCCGGCAGTCGAGCAGCTCGGCCAGCTCCGTCCGTGCCGGGCACTCCCCGCCGTCGGCCCGCCAGCCGGGCACCACCTCGATCAGCTCGCCCCGGCGGCGGACGACGCCGAGCTCGTCGACCGACCGCCCGGCCGGCCCGCGGCGCAGGTGCACGACGAGCGCGAGCGCGGCGGCGGCCTGGCTGTGCACGGCCGCCCGGTCCAGCCCCGCGGTGCTGCCGAGCGCCTCCAGCCGGGCGGGCAGGTCGGCGGCCCGGTTGACGTGCACCGTGCCGCAGCCCCCGTCGTGGCCGGTGTTCAACGCGGCCAGCAGGTCGACCACCTCGGCGCCACGCACCTCACCGACCACCAGCCGGTCCGGGCGCATCCGCAGCGCCTGCCGGACCAGGTCGCGCAGGGTGACCGCGCCGGCGCCCTCCACGTTGGGCGGCCGGGTCAGCAGCCGCACCACGTGCGGGTGGCCGGGGGCGAGCTCGGGCGCGTCCTCGCACAGCACGATCCGCTCGGCCGGGTCGACCAGCCCGAGCAGCGCGGACAGCACGGTCGTCTTGCCGGTGCCGGTGCCGCCGGTCACCAGGAAGGCCGGTCGGCGGTGCACCGCCGCGCGCAGCAGGTCGGCGGCCGCGCCGGGGAAGGCGCCGCGGGCCCGCAGGTCGGCCCAGGACAGCGCCGCCCGCCGCAGCACCCGAAGGGACAGACAGGTGCCACCGGCGGCGACCGGGGCCAGCACCGCGTGCAGCCGGGTGCCGTCGGGCAGCCCGGCGTCGACCCAGGGTGCGGCGTCGTCCAGCCGCCGCCCGGCCGAGGCGGCAAGCCGGACGGCGAGCCGTCGCACGGCGGCCTCGTCGGGGAACCGGACGTCGGCCCGCTCCAGGCCACCGCCGCAGTCGACCCACACCTCCTCCGGCCCGTTGACCAGCACGTCGGTGACCCCCGGACGGCGCAGCAGCGGTTCGAGCACCCCCGCGCCGGCCAGCTCGTCGGTGGCCAGCCGCACGGCGTCCAGCACCGCACGGTCGCCGAGCAGGCCGCCGCTCTCCTCCCGGACCAGCGCGGCGACGGCGGCCGCGCCGGGAACGCCGGCCGCCGGGCCGCTGGCCAGCCGGGAGCGGACCCGGTCGATGAGCGGGGTGGTCGCGGCGGCGGTCATGCCGCCCGCCCCGGCAGCCTGCCGAGCAGCTGGCGGCTGACCAGGCCCAGCGGAGCGCGGGCGGCCACCGAGGGTGGCTCACCGCGTTCGCTGCGCACCACGGCGGCCCGGTCGACGGCCAGCTCGGCGAAGACCGACCGACCGGCCAGGCCGGCGATCTCCGCGCGGGTGAGCCCGCCGGGCACCGGCCGGCTCACCAGCAGCGCCGCGGACCAGGCGCCGGCCGGTGGCTCCAGCAGGGCGCGGGCGGCCGCCGCGGCCCGCAGCCGGGCGGGCACGACGAGCACGGCGAGGTCGGCCGCGGTGAGCAGCTGCTCGGCCGCCTCGGCGCGCGGGGGCAGGTCGACGACGACGCCCAGCCCGCTGTCCCGCGACCCGCAGGCCACCGCCAGGAGCGCGTCGGTGGGCACCGGCTGCGGCTGGTCGCGGGAGGCGGAGAGGACCGCCACGCCGTGCGCCGCGGGCAGGGCGGCCGCCAGGGCGGCGCCGGACACCCGGCCGCTGAGCCCGGACAGCTCCGGCCAGCGCAGGCCCGGCGCGTGCTCGGCGCCCAGCAGCAGGTCCAGCCCCGCCGCCCAGCCGTCACCGTCGACCAGCAGCACCTCACCGGCGCCGGCGGCCCGTGCGGCCACCGCCATCGCGGTCGCCAGCGTGCTGGCCCCGGCGCCACCGCAGGCGCCGCCGACGACGGCCAGCCAGCCCGGCCGGGCCGGGGCGCGGACCGCCGCCGCGGCCCGTTCCAGCAGCCACGCCTCGTCGCGGGGCAACACCACCACCCGCTCGGCACCCAGCTCCACCGCCGCGGCCCAGACCTCCGGCGCGGGCTCGGTGCCGGTGACCACCAGCAGCCCCGGTCGCCGGGGCAGCGCGCGGACCGGGGCGCTGCCGAGCAGGTCGGCCCCCACGAGCACCAGCGGGGCGTCGCGGGCGGCGCGGCGCAGCGCCGGCCCGCCGGTGGTCAGCTCCGCGGTGGCACCGGCGGCGGCGAGCACCCCCAGCAGGTCGTCGAGGAGCGCCTCGTCGGTGCTGGCGACGAGGGGGCGGCGGTCGGACGGGAGGGCGCTGGCGCGGCGCGGGGCAACGGGCACCGCACCAGCGCAGCGGCCGGGTGGCCCGGACGGAAGGCCGGCGGGCGAACTGTGGATGACCCCTCGGGGTGTGGACGGCGGTGCACCTGGACAGTGGGGCTGCCGATCCCCTTACCGTGTGGGATGTGACCCGCGCTGCGGCGTTCTTCGACCTGGACAAGACGGTCATCGCGAAGTCCAGCACCCTGGCCTTCGGACGACCGTTCTTCCAGGGTGGGCTGATCAACCGCCGGGCGGTCCTCAAGGGCGCCTACGCGCAGTTCGTCTTCTCCCTCGCCGGCGCCGACGCCGACCAGATGGAGCGGATGCGCAGCCAGATCACCGCGATGACCACCGGCTGGGACGTCGCGGTGGTGCACGACATCGTCCGCGAGACGCTGCACGAGATCGTCGACCCGCTGATCTACGCCGAGGCCGCCGACCTGATCGAGGCGCACCGGGCCGCCGGCCGGGAGATCGTCATCGTCTCCAGCAGCGGGGCGGAGATGGTCGGACCGATCGGCGAGATGCTCGGCGTCGACCGGGTGGTCGCCACCCGGATGGTCACCGTCGACGGGAAGTACACCGGCGAGATCGACTTCTACGCCTACGGCGAGAACAAGGCCGCCGCGATGCGCGAGGTGGCCGCCGAGAAGGGCTGGGACCTCGCCGACTGCTTCGCCTACAGCGACTCGGTCACCGACCTGCCGATGCTCGAGGCGGTCGGCCACCCCACGGCCGTCAACCCCGACCGGGGCCTGCGCCGGGCCGCCACCGAGCGCGGCTGGCCGGTGCTGGAGTTCACCCGCCCGGTGACGCTGCGCTCGCGTTTCGGTGGGCGGACGCCGGTGGTGACCAGCGCCGCCGTCGGTGCCGCCGTGGCCGGGTTGGCCTGGTACGCCCGCCGGCGGGCGCTGCGGGCGGTCTCTCCCGGGGACACCGCCGTGCCGGTGGTGCCCCCGCCGGAGGGTCGCGGCCGGCGCCGCGGCGCCTGACCTCCGGCGCATCCGGCCCCCACCCGGCCGCCGCCGCGGCCGCCTCCTCAGCCGCCCACGCGGCGGCGCACCTCGGCGACCTTCTCGCGCACCTGGTCCGCGACCGTGCGGCCGGTGGAGACCGGCTGGAAGTCGCGCGCCGCGGCGGTCAGCGCCTGCTGCTCCTCCGGCGTCAGCTCCAGCTCGGCGGCCGCCACGTTGGACTCCAGCTGCTCGACGCTGGACGCCCCCGGGATCACCACCACCTGCGGCAGGCTCAGCAGCCAGGCCAGTGCCACCTGGGCCGGCTTCGCCTGGTGCGCGGCGGCCACGTCGCGGAGCAGCTGGAGGAGCGGCTCGGCCCGGCGCAGGTTCTCTGTGCCGAAGAGCGGGTTCATCGCCCGGACGCCCCCGGGGCGGTTCTCGGCCGAGTACCTGCCGCCCAGCAGGCCCTGGGCGAGCGGGCTGTAGGCGATGACCACCCGGTTCTCGCGCTCGGCGAAGGGCACCAGGTCGGCCAGCGGCCCGGCGTGCGCCAGGGAGAACTGCACCTGGTTGCTCACCACCGGGCTGCCCAGCGCGCGGTCGGCCGCCTGCCAGCGCGCCAGTGGGTAGTTGGAGACCCCGACGGCACCGATCACGCCCTCCTCGCGGAGGGCGCGCATGCCCGGCATGATCACCGAGTCCGGGACCAGCGGGTTGGCCTGGTGGATCTGGTAGAGCGGGATCCGGTCGAGCTGCAGCCGGCGGGCGCTCCCGGCCGCGCGGTTGCGGACGACCGCCGGGAACGGCGCCACGGGGAAGACCTTGCTGGCGACGACCACCTCGGCCCGGTCGGCGCCCAGGGCCTCGGCGAGGATCTTCTCGCTCCGCCCGAAGCCGTAGACCTCGGCGGTGTCGAACAGCGTGACGCCCAGCTCCCGCGCCCGCCGGACGATGTCGCGCGCCGCCCCCACGGCGTACTCGTCGCCGTAGCCCCACTCCCGGGAGCCGAACTGCCAGGTGCCCAGTCCGACCCGGCTGACCTGTCCGAGACCGTCGACCTCGAGGAAGCGCATCCGCCCAGTCTGGTCGAGCCGCCACCGCGGTGCAGGACGGCGGCCGCCGGGGTCAGCCGCGGAGCAGGCTCTCGCAGATCGCCAGGCCCTCGGTGGCGCCGTGCTCGGTGGCCCGGCAGCAGTGCACGAGCCAGCCGGCCACCCCCGCCGGGCCGCCGGACCGGTAGCCCGCCAGCGCGGCGTCGTAGGCCGCCCGGCCCAGCTCGGCGAACCCGACCTCGGGCACCGAGACCGCCTTCGGGTCCAGGCCCCGGGTGATGCCGACCAGCCGGGCGGCGGCGCGGGCGACCACGCCGTCCTGCACCCCGAACGGCGCCAGCGCGGCGAGCTCCCCGTGCACCACCCCGGCCACCACCACGGCCGGCACGGTCGTCGCGCCGGTGATGATCGAGAAGAGCCCGCCCAGCCGCGGACCGGCCGCACCGCCGGGTCGGCCCAGGTCGGCCGGCTCGGCGAGGTCGGTGGCGGCCAGCACGTGCAGCCGGGCGAGCACCTGGCCCGGCGCGCGCTCCCAGGTCTCCACCATCGACCCCAGCCCCACCGACACCCGCAGCGAGCCCTGCACGACCGGGTCGCTCACCTCCCCGGCGCGGAGCGCGGGCAGCGGGACGTCGACGCCCTCCAGCGCCGCCGATGCCCGGGCCCCGCGCAACGCCGACTCCGCACTGACCCCGGCGGACTCCCGGCGGAGCACCTTGTGGCCGAGCAACCGGTCCACCGCGGCCCGCGCCTGCTCCGCGGCGGCGGCCACGCCGGGCAGCTCGAGCAGCGGTGCCAGCGGATCGGGGCCGGTCGGGCGGGCGGCGGGTGCCGGGGCTCGGCCGGCGCCGGGGCGGAGCGGGATCGTCACGCCGACGACGGTACGAGTCGCCCCCGGCCGGTGGTCGCCGGGCGGGTCAGAGCGGGCGGCCCGCCGTGCGGTCGACGTGGTCGGGGACGACGACGCTCTCGTCGTCCCCCGTGGTGACCGTGCCGGTGGGCTCGAACATCAGGATCGACCCGCCGGGCGAGGACGGCTTGTGCTCGGTGCCCCGCGGCACCACGTAGGTGTCCCCGCGGCTCAGCTGCACGGTCACCTCCGAACCGTCGGGCTGCCGGACGGCGACGTCGAAGCGGCCGTCGAGGACGAGGAAGAACTCGTCGGTGTCCTCGTGGGTGTGCCAGACGTGCTCGCCGAGGGTGTGTGCGATCCGCACGTCGTAGTCGTTGACCCGGGCGACGATGCGTGGGCTGTACACGTCGTCGAATTCGGCGAGGGCGTCGGTGACGTTGACTGGTTCCGGGGCGGTCATGCCGGCCAGTGTGCGCCGCCGGGCCCCGCCTAGGCTCTCCCCCACGATGGCCGGTCCCCTCACCCTCCTCCTCGTCCGGCACGGCCAGAGCGAGTGGAACGCCGCCGGCCTGATGCAGGGCCAGACCGCGCACGTGCCGCTCACCGAGCTGGGGCACCGCCAGGCGGCCACGGCCGCCGCGGAGCTGGCCGCGCTGACCGCCGCCGGCACCGGACCGGGCGCCCTGCTCTCCAGCGACCTGCGGCGCGCGGTGCAGACCGCCGAGCACTGCGCCGCGGCCACCGGGCTGCCGGTCGCCACCACGCCCGAGCTGCGCGAGCAGGGCTACGGCGTGCTGGAGGGCCGTCCCTCGCGCGAGCTGTGGGACGTCGTCGACTGGACCGACGTGCACTGGGCCGCCGAGGGCGGGGAGAGCCTGGCGCAGTTGCACGCCCGGGTCGCCGGCCTCGTCGCCCGGCTGCTCGCCGACCCGCCGGCGGAGGTGGTCGCGCTCGTCACCCACGGCGACACGATCCGGGCCGCGCAGGCCGTCGCGGCCGGGCTGGGCCCCGCGGAGCTGCCCGTGGTCACCCCGCTCAACGGCACGGTCACCCGGCTCGAGCTGACCGGCGCGGGCACCGTGCTGGAGCTGCCATGAGCAGGGTGCTGGTGCTGGGCGGCTCCCGCTCGGGCAAGTCGGCCTACGCCGAACAACTGCTCGAGGGCCGGCACGACGTCACCTACCTGGCCACCAGCCAGGTCACCGACGGCGACGCCGAGTGGGCCCACCGGGTCGCCGCGCACCGGGCCCGCCGGCCGGTGGGCTGGACGACGCTGGAGACGACGATGCCCTCCGAGCTGGTCCGCGGTGGGGCGGTGCTGGTCGACAGCATCACCACCTGGGTGGCCGCGCTGATGGACGAGACCGGGGTCTGGGACACCGCCGACAACGGCGCGGAGACCGGGGGCGCGCACGCCGCCGACCGGCGCCGGGCCGAGGCGGCGCTGACCCGGTTGGCCGCCCGCTGCGACGCCCTGGTCACCAACTGGGTGATGACGCCGGCGCACGTCGTCGCGGTCAGCGACGAGGTCGGCCTGGGCGTGGTACCCGAGACCCGCTCCGGGCGGCTCTTCCGGGACACCCTGGGCACGGTCAACCAGCGGCTGGCCGCGACCGCGGACGAGGTGTGGTTCGTCGTGGCAGGGCTGCCGCAGCGACTGCGATGAGCCGCCGCTGGTGGTCCGGGCCGGTCGAGGCGTTCTCGCTGCTGTCCGCGGTGCGCATGCCGGCGGTCGGGTCGGTGCGGGGAGCGCTGCCGTGGGCGCCGCTGGTCGGGCTGGTGCTGGGGGCGGTGGCCACCGCGGTCGCCTGGGCCGCGGGCCGCGCGGCGGGCCCGCTGGTGGGCGCGGTGCTGGGGATCGCCGTCCTCGCCGTGGGCACCCGCGGGCTGCACCTGGACGGGCTCGCCGACACCGCCGACGGGCTGGGCCCGCTGCGCGGGCGGGAGCGGGCGCTGCAGGTGATGCGCTCGGGGGACGTCGGCCCGTTCGGCGTCGCCACGCTGGTGCTCACCCTGCTGCTGCAGGTGGCGTGCCTGGCCCACCTGCTCACCCTGGACGGCGGCTGGCTCGGACTGCCCGCGGCCACGGTCGCCGCCCGGCTGGCGATGGCCCGCACCGGGCTGGCGGGGGTGCCGATCGCCGAAGGGTCCTCGCTGGGCCGGGCGGTGGCCGGCACCGTGTCCCGCGGCTGGCTGGCGGCGAGCGCGCTGCTCACCGTCGCGGCCGTCGTCGGCGCCGCCCTCCTGGTCGGCGCCGACGGCGCCACCGCTGCGCTGGCGCTCGTGGCCGCGCTCGCGGTGGGCCTGGGCGCCTCCGAGGGGCTGTTCGCCCGGGCCGGCACCCGGCTGGGCGGGGTCAACGGCGACGTGATGGGCGCGATGGGCGAGGTCACCGCCGCGGTCACCCTGCTGACCGCGGCACTCCTGCTGGGCTGACCCTCAGCCGCCGGCGACGGACTGCACGACCATCACCTCGGCGCCGGCCGGAACGACCGTCGCCAGCCCCCGCAGCCGGCGCACCTCGTCGCCGTCGACGTAGACGTTCACGTACCGGCGCAGCGCCCCGGTCTCGTCGCGCACCCGCCGGTCGAACACCGGGTGCTCGGCGGCCAGCGCATCGAGCACCGCGCCCACGGTCGCCCCGACGGGCAGGTCGAGCGCCACCGCGGACCGGCCGCCCGTGCAGTCGGCCAGCAGCCGCGGCAGCAGCACCTGCACGGTCACGGCAGCACCGCCGCGCGCACGCAGAGGACGTCGGGCAGGTGCCCGGCGACCTGGGTGAACGACTCCCCCGCGTCCGCGCTGGCGTACACCTCCCCGCCCCGGGTGCCCACGTAGACGCCCACCGGGTCACCGGCGTCGACGCAGGCGGCGTCCCGCAGCACCGCGTTGAACTCGTGCGTGGGCAGCCCGGCATCCAGCCGCTGCCAGCTCTCCCCCGCGTCGTCGCTGCGGTGGACGGCCAACTCGCCGTCCGGCGGGATCCGCTGCCCGTCGGCGACCAGCGGCACCACCCAGATCCGCCCGCCCCGGCGCGGGTCGGCGAGCATCACGAACCCGAAGTCCGAGGGCAGCCCGTCGGCGATCGACGTCCACGAGTCGCCGTCGTCGTCGGAACGGTGCACGCCGTGGTGGTTCTGCGCGTACAGCCGCCGCGGATCGGCGGCGTCCCGGGCGATCTTGTGCACGCACTGGCCGAACTCCGGCGCCGGCCCGGGCATGAAGTACGCGGAGATGCCGGAGTTGCGCGGCTGCCACGAGGCCCCGCCGTCCCGCGTCCGGTAGACGCCGCCGGTGCTCATCGCCACGTGCACCGTGCCCTCGGGCCCGGGGACGACGGAGTGCGCCGCCGCGCCGCCGTAGCCGGCGCCCCACTCGGCACGGTGCGGGTGGTCCCAGAGCCCGCGGCACAGCACGAAGGACTCCCCGCCGTCGTCCGAGCGCCACACCGAGATCGGCTCGCACCCGGCCCAGACCACCCCGGGCCGGTCGGCGGAGTCCGGCTGCAGCTGCCAGATCCGCTCGACGGCGGCCCCGGTGTCCGCCGGGAAGCCGATCGCGCCGCCGGCCGGTTCGTCCCAGGTCCGGCCCAGGTCGTCGGAGTGCAGCACCGTGGGCCCGAAGTGCTCGGACCGGACGCCGACCATCAGCCGGGTGCGCCCGGCGCGGGTGTCGATGCCGATGCTCGGCACCTCGGTCATCAGGAAGTGCGGTGCGGACAGCGACCAGCTGCGCCGGTCCTCACTCGTCGCGAGCCAGAGCCCCTTGCGCGTGCCGATCGCCAGCAGAGTCGTCGCCATGCAGCAGTAGACCGCCGGACGCCGACGGACTCATCGCTCCCCGGCGCCGGGGGGGGGGGGGGGGGGGGGGGGGGGGGGGGGGGGGGGGGGGGGGGGGGGGGGGGGGGGGGGGGGGGGGGGGGGGGGGGGGGGGGGGGGGGGGGGGGGGGGGGGGGGGGGGGGGGGGGGGGG